>URSJ01000026.1 GCA_900550495.1 uncultured Rickettsiales bacterium | reverse complement strand
AAACCACCGTTTTTTCGGTATGTCTAAGGGAGCCGGGGGAACAATGAATACCAGAAAGAAAGTATTTATCGCCTGCGTATTGATGGCAATGTCTGTCAGCGTAAAGTGCGACGCCGCAGTCAGTCTGAATACGGGCGTAAAATGTGTGAAATTATCGTCTGAACACACATGCTATTTTCCGTATTCGGATAATCCTAATGATGGGGAAGTTACGTTAAATTGTGACGGGGTTGCGGTTACGGTAATTTCGCAATGTGCAACTGATAACGCAGGTTCTGGGGCGGCAGTGTTGCCAGATGAAAAATTGAGAATGATGGTAGGTGGCACTAATGATAATTGTTGGTGCAAAATTATTTCACCTGTTGTGTCAGCATGGGTTCCAGCTGGGAAAGGATCATCGCTGTGCAACGTCACCAACAGTTATGGTGCCATAAGTGAAATTGGATGTATGGATGCATGTGTAGAATATCTACGCAATGGTCCTAATAATGCATTCTATGAACATATTCTGTGGTGATGTAGTGTGGGGGAAATAATGAAAGGGGCTAAATACTTTTTTGTGGCGACGTTATTGACATTTTTGTGTGTGGATATGTCCGGGGCGGTTGATATGTGTATACAGAGTTGGGCCAACAACATCATCACGGGATACGGAAGGGATACTACGACGAGTGGCAGTAATACCATCAAGAAAGTTAGATGGAGTGCAAAGATGTCTGCACAAGGGGGTATGTCGCGGGACACCATGTATGGCATCGGTAAATGTTTTAGAAATTATGCCAGTGCATCTGCGGCGGTGGGTGGGATATCTACGCAACCGGCGCTTTATACCGCGGTGGATGCATCAAGTCCGTATATCACCCAGTTCCGTGGCAGCGGTCATGCAACGGCAATGATAAATGCCTGCTGGTGCAAAATGTATTATCCGGCGGTATCAAAATGGGTGTATGTCGGGGTTATTGATGATGATTGTTTTGCTACTTGTGGGGACAGGTGTGCACCGTCCGGGACAATGATACCAGCCTTGAAGAACGCATACTGGTCATCGGTTTCATACTAAGAGGATTCTAGGAATATGAGAAAAATACATATTTTTATTATTGGAACTGTGATTGCAACGTCGTTACCAGCGTTCGCTGTGGTTGAGCCTGGGACAACTTGCCCCAGTGGCTATAAGACAATCCAGACTAGATACGCATATGTTTATAATTCATGCCCAAATGGTTATGTCAGCATGGGGAACATCCCCAGTTGCCTGTCAGAAAACCCAGGCGGTGTATGTATGATATACACGCCCACAGATGCGATATATGCAGATAACACGGGCAGTTATCAGTATGTTGAACCGTGTCAGTACACACCAGGCAGCCTAGGCGGCCTGTGATGTCAGAGTTTCTGATGTATCATGGCAAGGATCCCCCGTCGTAATGACACTTGCCATGGTGCGCAGAATAAAATACCCCACCGTTCCTTTCTGTATCACATACCAGCGATACATCCGGCGGGGTGTTTTTTTTATTTGTGTTCCAGTATTTGAATCCCTGGCAGGGGGCGGCCCTCGATATATTCCAAAAATGCCCCACCACCGGTTGATACGTATGTCATGTCATCTTTGACACCGCATGCGGTCAATGCCGCCACCGTGTCGCCACCACCAATGATGCTGGTCATACCACCTGTCCGTGTCTGTTCTGCGATGGCGCGTGCCAGTGTGAATGTGCCAAATGACCATGTCGGCTGCCATTCGGCCATGCCGACACTGCCGTTCCAAATGACGGTTTCAGACTTTTCAATCACAGATATGTCGGATGCGATTGTTTGTGGGCCTTCGTCCATTATAACGTCGTTGTCTGCGATTTCGGCAAATGTTTTGTCGGTGCGTGGCGCGGTTGGGATAAATTCTGGGGCCGTGCCCTTGTCAATTGGCAAAACGACATTGCAGTTGTTTGCGCGTGCAAATGCTAAAATTTCCAATGCGGTGTCGCGTTGGTCTGGTTCATACAGTGAATTGCCAACATTTGCGCCAGTTGCAAATTTAAATGTTGTCCCCAGTGCCCCACCAATAATCAGATTGTCTGCTAGCGCGGCCAGCGCCTTTAACACGCCGATTTTCGTGGAAACCTTGCTGCCGGCGACAATCGCGGTCAGGGGACGTGCGGGACGCGTCATTACCGCGTCCAGATTTGCAATTTCGGACGCCAACAGTAATCCTGCGTATGACGGTAATATCTCGGCAACGCCAACCGTGCTGGCGTGGGCGCGGTGTGATACGGCAAATGCGTCGTTGACGAATATGTCAAACCCGCGGGCCAGGTCGGCACTGAACGCCGGGTCGTTTTTTTCTTCGCCGGCATAAAAACGCACATTTTCTAACAATACTACGTCGCCATCGTGCATATCCGCCATAAAATTTTTGTCCAGGCAGTCCCTAATCAGCGGCACCCCCATATATTCGGCAATCGGACGCAGTGAAAATTCCATGTTGCGCGTCCCCTTGGGACGGCCCAGGTGTGCGCAAATCGCGATTTTTGCACCACCTGTGCGCAGGGCGTTTATGGTGGCCATGCTCTGTTCAATGCGAAATGCGTCGGTAATTTTTCCATCAACAATTTGAACGTTAAAATCGTCCCGCAACAATACAAACTTGCCCCGAACGTCCAGGTTTTCAATTGTGCGTAATTTCATGTTCAATCCTTTCCTTTACTGGTTTGAAACTTTTACGATAATGTTCGTTTATACCATATTTTTCAAT
>URSJ01000025.1 GCA_900550495.1 uncultured Rickettsiales bacterium | reverse complement strand
GCGCACACCGCCAATAGATATGGGAATATTGGTTGTGTTGTCCATGGTGTCCGGGTGTTGGTACGTTCCCTTGGACAGCATGTGTTCAACAAAGTGCGTTATGCCGAATTCTGATGCGTCGGATTCGTCCGTGGCCCCAGAGTGTATTGCGATTTCGACGCATGCGGTTGCGATATCAAAATCGTCCAGAATAACATTCAGGCCATTTGATAGCGTGTAAATATTAGGTGTGTATTGCATTTTATAAAACGTATTATTATTGGCTGGTGTTGCCAGCCAATACTTTATCTTGCTCTACAATATTTTTGGTTGATGGCGTGCTTGGTGTTGTTATATTGTGTAAGCAGGGGACGAATGTTTTTTGTGCTTTTCATTTCAATCCACTCGCCATCGGTGTCCTCAACCATAATTCCGCAGGTCGGTGTATCTGGGACGTCTGTTCCTGCGCATGGTTCAACATCCAGAGCGTCGCATTTCATGCAAGGTTTATTTTTTTGTATCAAAAGAATGTAGTTCATGGTAGTGCCTTTTTGTTGTTGTAGCTTCGGTTAATCTACATCTGCAATGCTAAATTCCTATGTGTATGAGGGCAATCAATAAAAGTGCGATAACCATAAATAAACAGGTTGAAAATATGTTTATTTATGCAAAAATGAACATATATCGCCGTCAAAAAATCATACCTTTATAACTTATTATCAGACCCCATTATGCGATTGATTTCATCTATGCAGTTATCATAGATATTCTGGCGGGCGGGTTTCAGAAAATCGCGTGGGTTGAACATTTCTGGGTGACGGGCCAATGCCGCGCGAACGCCGGCGGTGAACGCCAGACGGGAATCACTGTCCACGTTTATTTTACAGATGTTCATTTTTGTTGCTGTGCGCAGTTGCTGTGTGTCAATCCCCAACGCACCAGATAACGCACCGCCGAATTCATTTATGGTTTTGACAAAGTGTTGCGGAATACTGCTTGCCCCGTGCAAGACCAGTGGAAATTCTGGTAATTGTTTGGCGATTTCGTCCAGTATGTCCAGACGCAACTGTTCGTTTTCGCTCTTGCGTTTATATGCGCCGTGACTGGTCCCGATGGCGATGGCCAATGAATCAATTCCGGTTGCGTTCACAAACTTTACAACATCGTTGGGGTTGGTATAACTGGAATGGTCGGAAAATGTGTTTTCATCTTCTATGCCTGATATAGTTCCCAGTTCGGCTTCGGTGGTGGCGTCGTATTTGTGTGCCAGTTCGGCAACGCGTCGTGACTGTTCTACGTTTTCGTCAAACGGCAATTTGCTGGCGTCAATCATCACAGATGAAAATCCCAGTTCCAATGCGGCGCGACATGCGTCAAAACTGGAACCGTGGTCCAGGTGCAGTGTTATGCGTTCGTTGTCGCGAATATTTGCGCCACGTATCATTCCCATCAGCATATCGCCACCCATAAATTTTAGTGCGGATTCTGATACGGCCAGGATAACTGGGCTGTGCGCGTCGCGCACCGCAGATAAAATAGCCTGTAATGTTTCCATGTTATAAAAATTAAATGCCGGCACCGCATACTGGCGACGGATTGCATCGGCAAATGTCGCACGTGTGTTGACCAGTCCAAATTCAGAATATTTCATAATGTGTTTTCCTTGGATTTTTCGTGATGATTATATCATATTTGTGGTAAATGCGCCCGTGGAAAATTTATAGCAAGGTTTGACAACAGATGATTTTGTGCAATAATAAAATCACGAATCGGGGGCTGGACAGAGAGCGCAGATAAAAACCGCAAAGGGTGCGATATGAAAAAAATTTTGGTTTCTGTTTTAGCGTTGTCGGCATTGGCAGCATGCAGCAGTTATGATTATTACAAGGGTGGCGTTCGCTATACCCAAGAAGGCGAAGATTGCATTTACACAATGGGCGAAAACGGTCATCGTTTCAGCAATGATATTTATGATATGAACAACGGTAAAAAAATTGTCTATCGCAATACGCGTTGTGCAGATTTGTATGCGCGTGATAACCTGGGTCAGGCACCACGTCACGATCGCCAGGTTATTGTTCCTGCTGCGCACGAGGTTGTGGACGCCCCGTCCTGTGGTTGCAAGACATGTAATCAGCCGGTTTTGAAGCGTCGTTATATAATTGTTTCTCAGTAAAAAAATGCGCCAATGGCGCATTTTTTTTTGTATAAAAAGTGTGGGGTGTATAATATGCCAGTGCATATTTGTATGTTATTTTTATGTTTGAAAGGTGGGGGGAATTATGGTAAAATTAGTGTATCAAAGGAAGTAAAGGGGTTTCGTATGAAAAAACTGATGAACAAATTTAATTTTGCGCTGATTGGTATTATGGCATCGGCACCAGCATTTGCGGCGACCGATGGTCTGTGCCAATTGATTACCCAAATGTATGATGTGTTCAAGACCTTGCGAACGCTAGCGTTTGTCGGTGCGGCATTTGTTATTGCCGGTTGGGCGTGGGGTTATATTTCTTCCGGCAAGGTTGAGTTGAAAGATTTGCAGGGAAAGGGTGTTGGTATGCTGGTTGGTTTTGTTTTGCTGTTTGGTATCGGTGTTGTTTTGTCATTCTTTTTGAGTGAAAGCACCTTGCAGAGTATCGGTTGCCAACAACAAATTTTGGATTGGTAAATCATTGCGATATAAAAGTAAAACAGGCGACCAAATGGTTGCCTGTTTTTTTATGTTTATTTCTGTTCTTCGATATTGGCTAATGAAAATAATACAGACGATATCAGTGATTGGTATGGAACATGTTGCTGTTCGGCCAGTTGTTTAATCCGGTCCAAAATAGGACGTGGAATTCGCATGTTTATAACACAATCTGACTTATTAAAAGCGCGATACGCGGCATATTCACGCAGCAGTGATTCTATATTCATGATAAATAATTGCTGCATAACGTTTGGCATATACGAACTCCTATACTAACGGCAATACTAACGTCTTTACAAATGACTATAACATTGTGTTGACGTTTGTCAATACAAATGTAAAGACTGTTGTGATTACTTCTGTAATGGCCGGTGTGTGGGCGATTGTATGGTTGGGTAATAAAGTGTGACACATATAATAGGTGTTTGATTTTTATGATTCTTGTGTGTAAAATTAAACGCGTATTTTATGGAAAGGAATTTTTATTATGTTCAAGAAGGTATTATTTGTATTTGTTGCGTGTGCGCTGGTGTTTTGCTCGGCCCGGGCTGAATTAAAGGTTGATATTATTGCTGGGGCGACAGAACCGATTTCAATCGCTGTGCAAAAGTTTGAAATCGTTGGTAATGCATCACCCAAGGATGCAGCAATGATACGCGAGGTTGTTGAACGCGACCTGAAATCAACGGGACTGTTCCGTATTGCAAATCACGATGCATTCCCAGAATATGTAAAAATGGGTGATATGCCGGACTTTAAATTATGGGCAGCGATAAAGACCCAAGTGTTGGTTCAGGCTAAACTGGTTACGACAGGTGGGCAATATAAATTGGAATTCTATGTTTGGGATGTTGCCGGCAAAGAACAGATAGAGGCGCAATCGCTGATTTCGTCCAAAAAGTCAGCGCGACGTTTGGCGCATATTATGGCTGATGCAATTTATGAACGGCTGACGGGCGAGGTTGGCTATTTTGACACTCAAATTGTATTTATTGCTGAAACAGGGCCAGTACATAACCGGACAAAGCGTATGGCCATAATGGACCAAGATGGATATGGAATGCGGTATTTGTCAGATGACAAGACGTTTGTTATGTCACCACATTTTTCGCCGAATATGCAAACAGTTGTATTTTTATCGTTCCGCAATGATGACCCAATGGTTTGGACGCTGGATTTGAATACCGGGGCGCAACGTCGTCTGGGGCAATTTGGTGGAATGAATTTTGCCCCGCGTTTCTCGCCTGATGGTTCGCGTATCGCATTGTCGTTGGTTAAAAATGGAATTACGCACATATATGAATATGATATTGAATCCAAACAGTTGCGCCAGTTAACATTTGGGCATTCATTGAATACCAGTCCGTCGTATTCGCCTGACGGTAAAAAAATGGTATTTAATTCAGACCGCAGTGGGAATCAACAGATTTGGGTTATGGATTTAGATACGTTAGAACCAACGCGCTTGACATATGGGGCGGGGCGGTATGCTACACCGGCGTGGTCGCCTGATGGTCAGTTTATTGCGTTCACAAAAATGGCAGATGACACGTTTTATATTGGCATTATGAATCCGCGGGGACGTAATGAAAAAATATTGGCTGGTGGCTGGTATATGGAGGCACCATCTTGGGCA
>URSJ01000024.1 GCA_900550495.1 uncultured Rickettsiales bacterium | reverse complement strand
GGGTGGTATATTATGAAACAGAAAAGACTCTGGACGGTATTGAACGCATCAGCCATATTCGCAGTGTTGATATAACCGGACAAAATGTCTATGACATAGAATTGCCAGAAAGCGTCAATGGCGTTGAGCCGACGTGGTCGCCAAAATTACCGTAAAAATACGCCATTTGGCGCATTTTTAGAGCATAGATAATAGAGCATAGAGAATAGATGTTCAGGATAGTTTCGTTTTTGGTGGCTTTATTTGTTACTGAGGTGGCAAATGCTACGCCGGTTGTGGTGGATTATATCATTGATGGTGATACGTTTGCTGGACGGGTTACATTGGCAGATGATACAAAAATTACGGTGCGCGTCCGTCTGATAAATGTTGATACGCCTGAAATTCACGGCGAGTGTGAATCTGAAATCAGGGCGGCATTCGCGGCCAAGGCGCGGTTAGCAGAATTATTGCCGATAGGGACCACGGTCGAATTGCAAGAAATCAAAGATGATAAATATCTGGGGCGGATTGATGCGCACGTGTTAGATGTATTGGGGCGCGATGTAGGGAAAATACTGGTAAATGAAAAATTGGGCCGACCGTATAGTGGTGGCCGTCGTGATGGTTGGTGCAAATAAAGTTCAAATAAAAAAACACCGCCAAGTGGCGGTATTTTTTATGCGCTGTGACGGTTGATTGCGTCACGAATTTCGTCCAATGATGCATTGCATGGTAATATTGGTTCTATCCAAATATTTGCAGTGCCACCACGCATTCTGCCGTGTTTTGGCCAATACAAGCCCGCGTCAGTGCCAACTGGTAAAATTGGCAGTTTTAATTCATGGGCCAAGAATAATAATCCACGGCGCAATTGTGGGCGCGTGCCAGGCTTTACACGGGTGCCTTCGGGAAAAATAATCAGTGTTTGTCCGTTCATAATTTTTTCGCCAACCGCATGGGCCAATTTTTTCATATTTGTTGCACCACGCGCACGATTTACCGGTTGCAGCCCCATACGCCAAAATGCCCAGCCATAAATTGGCAACCACATTATTTCACGCTTTACGATAAAAAATGAATTCGGAATATGGGTTGATAAAATCGCGATTTCCAGAATAGACATATGCTTTGCCGCGACAATTGCTTTGCCGTCCAGACGTGAATTTTCATTTGGTGCAACCGGGATACCATTTTCTTCGACCGGGGGATAATGAATTTCGTATTTTATTCCGACAATCAGTCGAGCCAGAACCAATACCCCACCAGCACAGGTGACCACCAGAAAATCGTTTAACGGTTTATATATCAGACCAATCAATATGATTGGTGACCAAGCGATATAATATATGGCTAATAAAAATTTAAACAAAATCGTTTTTAACATTTCACTGCATTCCCTTAATTTACGTTGTGTTTTTTACCCTTCCTTGATACCAAGCATAGTGGCAATGTATTTTACATACTCTATGGTCCAGCGTTCCAGACGGCGTGCCGGCGGCATGCCTGCTAATCGGGCAGGGCATGCAACGACCTCTACATTTGGTAATTCAGAACGCACCAAGTATGATGCGCGATTCATATGATCTTCGGTCGTTATTAAGACGATTCGGTCCAGGCCAGCACGCACGACAATGTCGTGAATAGCTCGTGCGTTTTGATACGTAGATTTAGATTCTGATTCAATTGTTACGCGACGGGTCATTTCATATGACGCGTCTGCGCCTACGCCGATAATATATAAATCTGCGTCAGGATATGTGCGCAGCATTCGCATTGCAAATGGAATTCGACGCATGTCACCTGTCAGGACAAATATACTGTCGTCTGGCAATATCGTGCCGCACTGGGTCGGCGACATAGATTTAAACATTGTGCCACCCAGCACAAATAATCCAAGAAACAACAAAGAAGGTGTTAGTAATTTCATCAGCGATTTAGTTATTTGCTAAAATTTTCAATGTTGTGCGACGTGTTATATAAATTGCAAATATCACTATTGCCACAGGTAACAGAGCCAATGTTCCCCAGCCGGCCCCAGACAAACCAATCATCGCAATCAGTCCGACGCGGGCACCGTGTGCCACACCTAAAATCATCAGCAATACCAATGCTGCGGCACAGAATCCGGCCACTGCCGCCATTACAGAAATTTTTGTAACGATAATTTGCATTTGACGTGCGACAAATGAATCGGTTGCACCAACCTGGTTTAATATTTCCAATTCGCGTTTATGCAACAGTGCAGTATTACGCGCAATATACGATATACATACCCCAATTGCGCCCAATACCATTGCCAAAATCAGTGCAGAAATCATAATCATATACCAACCTGCAGTGGTGGAATTTTTCAATGCAGCACTGTGTGATAAAAATCGTGCGTTGTTGCCAATTTGGCGACCGAACGTGTCTAAATCGGTCTTTGTTTTAAACTGAATTTCATACATCTGGGGCAGGTAATTTTTCAGTGCGTCACCCCCAGATGACATCCATGGACGCATTAAATCAGTCATTTGTTCGGATGTAATTTCGGTCACAGAAACTGTCTTGTCCGTGTTTTCGTTGATTATTTTTTTGACTGCCGCACTGTTATCAGAATTCATAACCTGGACTGTGGCAAACAGGTCCCACTGAGTATTCCAACGCATGACGCCAGTGCCAATAGACAGGCAAAGCCCAAACGCCAGAACTGCCAAAAATGTCAACAGTGACATAATTGCTGTCATAAAAATTGATTGGCTGCGAACCAGTGAAAATACAACAGGTGATTTCATTATGCGTTCCCAATATCGTCAAATTGTTTTGATAATTCGGTAAAATAGTTTTGTGGTTTTGGGCCCTTCCATATTTTTTTTATGTCTGGTTTGGTTTTTGCAATAGCCTCGGCGGGTTTGGTCGGGTGAGTGCCAAATCCAACGCGATGATTTTCAACATGGATTACTGGAAATTTATAGGTGTCCATCAGTTTTTTATTATGTGTGGCCAATATAATCGTTGTGCCAAACATTTTATTCATCTGAATAAACAATTCCATCAAGCGTGACGCGTTTTCGTCGTCCAGATTGCCTGTCGGTTCGTCGGCCAGTAATATTGATGGCTGGACAATAATGGCGCGCGCAACAGAAACACGTTGTTGTTGACCGCCGGATAATGACAGTGGATTCGCATCGGCATATTTGGCCAGCCCGACCCATTCCAAAACCTTTGGCACCAGTTTTTTTATTTGATTCTCGCCCATGCCACGCACGCGTAACGGCAGTGCGATATTGTCAAATACTGTCAGGTGTGACAGCAAGGAATATTCCTGGAACACGATTGCCATTTTATGACGCATGTGCGCAATGTCGTTGCGCGACATTTCATTTGTGACGCGGCCAAATAATTTAATTTGCCCGCGCAGCGGCTTGTGCAATTGGTAAATCAACCGCAGCAGTGTTGTCTTTCCTGCGCCCGATGCGCCAGATAAAAAATAGAACGCACCAGCACTGATGTTAAACGACACATCGGTCAAAACTTCGCTTTTATCGTCGTATGCAGCGGCCACATTTGCAAACGAAATTGCTGTATTATCTTCCATGGTATGAATCATAGTAAAAAAAATTTTTTCGGTCAAAAGAAAAAAAATGCGCCGTTGGCGCATTTTTTATTTCCGGTCAACAACCTTGGTTGTAGCATTTCTGTTTTTTGCCCAAATCTCTTCGCCAGAACCAGGATACTGTGGATTTTCCTTGCCGTAAGAAATTGTTTTAATACGTTCCGGCTCAATCCCGTCATGAATCAAGACATGTGCAGCATTTCCCGCACGTAATGCCCCCAGTGCTAAATTATATTCAGTTGAGCCACGTTCGTCACAGTGACCAGCCATAACGACATTTTTGTTGGGGTTTTTCTTCATATACAAGGCCTGGGATTTTAGATTTCTGCGTGCGGTGTCTGAAACCTCGGCTGAATCAAAGGCATAAAAAACCTTGTCGTCGTTGATGTTGCTGGGCACCTTGGTGCATGCAGCCACAGTTAAAATTGCAAAACCAATCAGAACCTTTTTCATTTAAATTCCTTTCTAATTTTATAAAACTATTACTAGTTGCTGATAATAATTTAGCAGAATTTGCAAAAAAATGTCAACAACTGTTTTTTATGTTTTGGAAAGCGAATCGAAATGTGATATACTATCTAGAAATTTAGGAGGATTTTTACCATGAAAAAACTGTTCACTTTATTTGTTGCATTGGGCATTACGACTGCGGCATCTGCAGCCCCAAGTTATATAAAACCTGATGCCAAGGGCGGATATGATGTCACGTATAATTATACAGATAAGGCAAAAACAGGTTGGTACATTACTGGCCGTGCCGAGGTTAGTTTCTTGAATTGGAAAAATAAATATTCTACGGATGATGATTTTGCGGCGGTTGACCAGTATGGTTCTGATGAAT
>URSJ01000023.1 GCA_900550495.1 uncultured Rickettsiales bacterium | reverse complement strand
GTTTGTGATGTGTAATCTTTGTGCAGATTCAAATCATAAACCAGCGAGATTTCCAGACCATTGTATTCTGCGGTCAGACCGATTCCGAATTCCCCACCGAACCGGGACAGACGGTCGCCATCAACCACATAGGACGCCGCGCCTGGCATTGTGACGGTGGACATTGCCCGGTCAGAAACAAAGTCATACGTCGCCGCCGCACGCAGTTCTGGGAACCAGTTGATAACCGAATCGTTTTCAATTGCGAAACGATATTTCATACCGGCAATTCCAGTCAAGAAATCTGTATCATCGCTGCTGACATGGTTCAGGCCGTTGTTGTACGAATCCTGTGTCACATGCAAATAACGCAGACCAATTTCTGGTGTCAGGCCAGACGCGAAATCATAACCGGTCATAACCTGGCCACCGAACGCGTCAGTGTCATAATCTGATTTCAGACGAACACCAAATGCGTCAACGGTTTCGGTATATTTTGACATTGTGTAATTCAATGCCGCATTGACGAACCATTCGCTTGGCTTGTACTGGGCATACGCAAATATGCTGTTGCTGTCAATTTCGGTATCGCGACCGCCATTGGCATGAACATCAGAATGTCCGAACGCATAACCCAAACCAATCGTGTACTGTTTGTCAATCAGCGCATCAAACCCAGCCGACACACCACGGGTGTATCCGTTGAACTGGCCATTGAATTTGGATTTGTTAAACATACCCTGTGCCCACACGCCGTAATCAGCATCAGACAAATCACCACCGCTGCGGCCCATTGTGCCCGCCGATGGTGCGCCCGCCATACGATTCGCCGCCAGTGTCATAACTGCGCCCTGGACAGATTGTGCAACCGATTGAACGACCGGTTTATCAACCGGGTTTGCCTTGGCAGATTCAGTTTCAATATAATCTGTATCGCCATTACGCAATGCCTGTTGCACGTTCAGCGATGCAATATTTGCCAAATCGTTATCTGCATTTGCCAACGCCGCAACCGTATTTGCCGCAGTATTGGTCAGACCAGCACCAGCCGCAATTTCTTCAACCTTTTTGGTTGCGATTGTAATTGCGCCATTATCGCCCTTGGTCACATCATAGATTGCGCCGGCATCAACGACAGTATATTCGTTCGCATTTTCGCCAAATATATTATATGTCCCTGTTGTTGCAACATTCAATGACACTTTGCCGTTGCCTTTGTATGTTTCTGCCAACAGTTTACCATAGTTGTTCGCCCCAACAATTGTTGCGCCAACCGTGCCGTCCAGTGTCAATTCTTTTTGTTGAACTGTTGTGGCACCGATATTCAGTGTTGCACCATCCGCAATGGTCAATGCGCCATCGCCTGTGATACCGCCATCAATGGTCGTTGTGCCACCAGTGACCACCAATTTACCCAGGTTGTAAATATCGTTTCCAACGCCACCAGCCATATTACCGGTAAATGTATTTTCACCAGCCAGACTTACCGCCCCACCTGTGGCATTGTATATTGCGCCACCGCTTTCACCGGCAACATTGCCTGTAAATGTAGAATTTGCAATATTAACCTTTGCAAGGCCGCTACCATTATTTTGTGGGGTCACATTTGCTATTGCACCACCGATCTTGCCAGCGCGGTTTGATTCAAACACCGTTTCATCAATAATGCCGATGTGTCCTGCATTGGTAATCGCACCACCTTGCTGGGCTGGTCCCACAACCGCCGTATTATTGATAAACTTTGTCTGATAAATACCTTCTACCACGCTGCCCAAGGTTCCATTATTGATTGCGCCACCATTTCCTGCGACGTTGGAATCAAATACACTCTTTTCAATTTTAGATATAGTTCCCTGATTACGGATTGCCCCCCCTTGGTTTGATCCAGCAGAATTACCGATGAAATGAGATTCTGAAATCAGGTCTATTGTTCCACCCTTGAGGCCAGTTGACGTTTTTGAATTGTTAATAGCACCGCCAAACACCGCGGTATTATTTTCAAAAACAACGCCAATCAGATCGCCCAATGTTCCAGTACTGCTGTTATACAACGCACCAGCGGCATGTTTACTATTATTGCCAACAAATTTAGTTCCTGCGGCGATTTCCATTTTACCGTCATTCCAAACCGCACCACCAGATTTTGCGCTGTTGCCTGTGAACGAAACGCCATCACCCAGTGTCAATGTGCCACTGTTAAAGATTGCGCCACCGTTTCCATCTGTTTTGTTGTTTGTGAACTGTGCCCCATCTAACACATTCAAAACACCCAAAACTTGCGCGACACTGCCATTCTCTGTTGAGATATAACCATCATGTACCCCAGCTAAATTTTCGGTTGCATCAACGTCAACAACTAATCTGGTTTTGGTATCATCTGCACTTGCGCCACCGATAACAACCATTGCGCCCATTGCGGCAATAAATGCGTGTTTCAACACGGCACGATATGCCGCGGTTAGTTCTTTGATTGCTGTGCGGGACATTTTCATAAGTCTCTCCTTTCATTCCAAATGATGACGATTTTCATCGTCTGTTAGTTTTATTTATACCATCTGTTTTGACACTTGCAAGTGCAAAATCATCGCCCCAGGACATACGTCAAAACAAATTACAAAAAACCGCCAAAAATTATTTGACGGTCGGGGATTTCAACAAATCATAAATCAGAATGACCCCACCGATCTTTGGGTTTCCCCTGTTGTATTACCGGTGGATCCCCGACCATAATGGTGGGGTACATACAATAAATGGCGCATGTGCGCCGCTTTACTGTGCGGATTTGATATACGCATCGCGCATACCACAGATTTACGGGCTTGTTGAAGGCCCCGAACCCAAATCCCTTTGGATTCATATTCACTATAATCGCCAAAAAATTAAATTTCAACCATAAAAAATACCTACGGGAATTTTGTGAGTTGGCAACGGCAGTAACGACAAGTTTTTAATTTTTTATGCTGAAAACTTTATCACTCTATCACTTACTCGCTTTATCACTAATAAAAAACGGGGCGATGCCCCGTTTTTTATGACAGTTTATGTATTACCAAACCACTGCGCAACTTTGGTTCAAACCACGTTGTCTTGGGTGGCATAATGTTGCCAGTATCGGCGATGTCAATAATCTGGCGCATGGTGACAGGATACAGCGCAAACGCCGCAACCATTTCGCCCGAATCAACGCGCTTTTGCAATTCGGCCAATCCGCGAATCCCACCAACGAAATCAATACGTTTGCTGGTGCGCAAATCGCCCAGGTTCAAGATTTTATCAAACACCAAATTTGACAGCACTGTCACGTCCAGAACACCAATCGGGTCGTTGTCGTTATACGTGCCCGCTTTCGCCGTCAGACTGTACCAATGGCCGTTCAGATACATACCAAAGTTATGCAGTTTTGCCGGCTTGTAAATTTCTGTGCCCATATCAACAACATCAAACGATTCGCCCAGGCGTGCCAAGAATTCGTCCGGCGTCAGCCCGTTCAAATCACGCACCACGCGGTTATAGTCAATAACGTGCAGTTGTGATTCTGGGAATATCACCGCCAAGAAATAGTTGTATTCTTCGTTTCCTGTGTGATTCGGATTTTGTGCGCGTTTTTCTGCGCCAACACGGGCGGCGGCGGCGGTTCTGTGGTGACCATCGGCAACATACATCGCCGGGATATTTTTGAATATTTCGGTTATGCGTGCATTGACCGCGTCATCTGTAATTGCCCAGAACGTGTGACCGAAACCATCGTCTGCGACAAAGTCATATTCTGGGGCGTGCGACGCAACCCAGTCCGAAACGATTTTGTTCATTTCATCAACATCAGGATACGCAAAGAACACCGGTTCAATATTCGCGTTTTGGATACGAACGTGAATCATACGGTCATCTTCTTTGTCTTTGCGCGTCAATTCGTGCTTTTTAATTTTGCCCGACATATAGTCATCAACATTTGCCGCCGCGACCAAGCCATACTGGGTGCGACCGTCCATTGTCTGGGCATAGATGTAATACATTTCTTTTGGGTCTTGGACCAGCCAGCCACGTTCCTGCCACAGTTTGAAATTTTCAACCGCTTTGTCATAGACAGCCTGTGAATGTTCATCGGCAATCGGGTCAAAATCAATTTCTGGTTTGATAATATGCAACAGTGATTTTTCACCGGCCTCTTGCTTGGCCTCCACAGAATTCAGAACGTCATATGGACGCGATGCGACCTGGGCCGCTAAATCTTTTGGGGGACGAACGCCGGCAAATGGTTTGATTTTCATTATGCTTTCTCCTTGGGTTGTTTTTCATCAAATGACCCAAGGATTATAGCCGTTTTTATAATAAATCAAAGACAAATATTTTTTTATTCCATAAACTCGGTCACGGTCACGTCTGTTTCCACCACAACCGGGGCACTGTAATCAATTTGCACCGGCATAATTGTCGGACGTTTATTTGCGTCCAGCGGATGCGTCTGGAAGGCAACCGTGCCAAAGTCAATCGCCGACATATCAATTGAACGAACCGTGCGGTCATACATAGTATGGTAATAAATCACCATATTTTTCATATCTGTTGCGATTGTCCACTGGGTCGCCGACGGCATATTGTTTGGTGCCGCACCAACAGCGAACTGGACGCCCGTTGGCACGTCAAAGTTATTCAGAATATGAAACGCCTGCATTGCGGAATCAAACGCGGTTTTCTGTTTCAGTGAATACGACGACAAAAACGACGCGCGAACGAATCGCGACGGCGGTGTAAAATCCCCCGGCAGACCGTGAAAACCACTGCCTGAACCGAACGCAGATAACTTTACGCCGTTCGGATTTATCGGCCCGGCGGTCCCAGGGATTAAATTCACATAGTTATTCAGATTCGTCGTCTGCCACGGGAATCCTGGCGCGTTGGTTAAAACGCCCATCGGACTGTCATAGAAATTCATGTTTCCATCAACGATTTCCAGAATCATTTGGCGACCATTTTTTTCTGTAAAACGCCAGTGAACCGTATCGGCACGCGAATCAATATTTATCACGCGAATATTTTGCAGTGCATTTCGCACATCATCGATTGTGGCGCAATTTGCCAGCACCCACGACACCAACTGCAAATCGCCAATGGATTGCCCGGCCAGGGCCGCATCATAGGGCTGGTATTTTCCATATTTCGGGAAATAGAACAACGCCGCAGACAAACCCGCCTCGTTCGTGCCATCTACGATAAACTCTGCCTGTTCCATACCCAGCCCGACGTATCCATATTTTGCAGTATATTGCATACCGCCGGGCGCATTGTCTGGCAAAATCGCCGTCTGGGTTTGACCGCGTGGGACAACAACATAGATATTGTCCATTTCTTCGCGCGACCAGTCTATTGTTCGGGCGACAACGACACCGCCGTCGTCGGATTTCAATGTGATACCCGTACAGGCATCTGCATTGTTTGCAGCCACCAATGGCATTGCCACCGCCAGCGCATAAAATATTTTTCTCGTCTCCATATCCGCATTATGCGGCGCAGCGGTATGTAAAATCTATGGGTTTGATTTCATAATTCCAGTGCAGGTGCCCAAATTGCACGCACTGCCCCGGAATCTATACGCCGGGCCAATTCGTCAACCAGTTCCAAGATAAATTCACGCTGTGCATCGGTCCACGACAACGGCGCCATCACACGGTCAAAAAACGCCCGAACATTTTCATATTCTGATGAATTCTGGATTTCCAGTTGTTCAAAATTCGCGCTGTGCCAATCACAGACCATTTCTGTTAAAACGATTTTTGGGATTTGGCGCACATCGTCCCACGAACCAATATGGTGCGCTTGCAGCTGATGATGTTCATCGTGAACGCGCCTGTACAGTTCCAAATGCTGGGGCAACATTTTCATATCTGGGTGATATGCCATATAGTTGCGATATGCGTATCCGGTTTGATACGGTTCTGTAAATTTATCGCAATCATGGGCCGGGAACGCCGCACCCAGCAAACCTGCGAAATAATTCAAGCAATCTATGTGACATTGCGTCCGCACCAAGTGGAAATTGATTATATTGTCCAACGGAATATTCATAGGGGCATAATATCATAAAAATGCACATCTTGCCACCAAAAGCGCAAATTTTGATTGCAAAGCGGAAAAAGGCGTTATATAATACGCGACGCATTGGGGCATAGTTTAACGGTAGAACTCCGGACTCTGACTCCGTCAGTGTTGGTTCGAATCCAGCTGCCCCAACCAA
>URSJ01000022.1 GCA_900550495.1 uncultured Rickettsiales bacterium | reverse complement strand
AAAGACAAAACAATTCTCAGACCTTGTCATTCCTGCGCAGGCAGGAATAGGGTCTTTAAAATTACTTCTGTTCACTGTTGCACAATATTCAGCAAAAATGGCCTAATAACCTTTATCAAATAACACCGCTTATAGTCTATGTTTGGCTCGCGTTCGCTCGCACTGTATGGGCCCTATTCCCGCCTACGCGGGAATGACAATAAGGAGTGTCCGCCATCGGCGGACACAATCATTGCTCTCTAAAATAAACGACACCCCGGCGCGTTGCGCCACCCCTCTGGCCAGAGGGGAACTTAGTCCGCGACGATAGGCGCGCTTCATTGCTCTCTGCTCTCTTTATCGCGACGGAGCGCAGCGGAGACGGATGCTCTCTAAAAAAAAATGCCCCGGTGGGGCATTTTTTATTCAGCGTCTGCTGCTTTTTCTTCGGCTTTTGGTTCCGCTGCCGGTTTTTCTTCGGCAACTTCTTCTTCAACCTTTTTTGTTCCAAATGTCAGAACCTTGCCCGCAATCAATGCCTCAATTTCGTCCTGGGTCTGGGCAACATATACCTTGACCGGAACGATAACGTCCGGGTGCAATGCGATTTTTGTATCAAACGCACCGATGGATTTAATCGGACTGCCCAACAAGACCTGGGCGGATTCAATGTTGACGTTCGCAATTTCTTTCAACATACGCGCGATATCACGTGTCGAAACCGAACCATACAATTGACCGGTATCCCCCGCCTGGCGTATCATGTGCAACTTTGCGTTCTTGACAGCGTCAACATTTGCCTGGGCTGCGGCCTTGGCGGCTTCTTGACGTGCAGTCAGTTCGGTCTTTTTCGCCTCGAACAAAGCGACGTTTTCACGCGTCCAGCGCATAGCCTTGCCATTTGGCAACAAATAGTTGCGTGCGAAACCTGTTTTCACTTCGACTGTATCACCGATATTGCCCAAGTGTGCGATTTTTTCTGTCAAAATAATTTTCATTTTATCTGTCCTTATTGTTTTCTAAGTTAGGGATTATTCCCAAATATTTTTATAAAAATTAAATTATGTGAGGTTATTGGAAGCGATTGACGGTTCGCAGTGTAGTTGACCTACATAAGAACCGACAATCGCGACAAGAGCCCACAGAATTTATTTTTTTAGCCCAAGTTGTTGCGAACAAATGGCATCAACCCCAAATGACGTGCACGTTTGATGGCGGTTGCCAATTCGCGCTGGTCTTTCTGGGAAACACCACTGATACGTGATGGGACAATTTTGCCGCGTTCTGTGATATAGTGCGACAGTGTTTTGATATCTTTGTAATCAATAACCTTGCCCTTTAAAGGGTTAGATTTTTTGCGATAAATTGCTGCACGGACTGCCATTATTCTGCCTCTTCGTTATTTTTTTTCATCATGACCGATGGTTGTTTTGCCAATTCGTCAACGCGAACGTTCAAGAAACGAATCACGTCTTCGTCAATACGCGCACGACGTTCCAGTTCTGCAACCTGGGCCCCTGGCAATTCAACGTTCAGCATAACATAATGTGCCTTGCGATTCTTGCGGATAACATAGGCCAGATTCTTTAACCCCCAAAATTCTGTGGATTTAACATCACCGCCCAGTTCCTTGATAATTTCGGTGTATTTTGCCGCTTTTTCTTTGACCTGCGGTTCGGTCAAGTCCTGGCGGAAAACCAAGACGCTTTCATAGTAAGCCATTTATATTTTTCCTATGGTTTAATCAGCCGACACCCCATGTGCCAGCAGGACATCGCCAATTATGCCGATTTTTTTAATAAAATCAAGTAATTTTTCCACTCGTTTTTATCTGAATAATCTCTATTGACACGATTTTATAAAATTTACTATTATTAATCTGAATAGCAAGAGAGATTATATGACAAACCAGTTTCACAGAACATTGAATCGTATGGCGTTGATGACCGCGTTATTGGCAGTGGGACTGATTTTGTTCTATGACCGGTTTATGCAGATTGCGGTCGCAAATATATATCTGAACGGTGTAATTATTGGCACCGCGCTGTTTGGAATCGGGCTGACATTTGTCCATATGTTCAGATTGCTGCCCGAATATCGCTGGTTGCGCGGGTATTTAATGGGTCGGCGCACGGGTGCCCTGCCCCCGATGCTGTTGCGACCGGTGGCATTGTTGTTGCGGTCACGACCGACGCGGATTTCGGCATCGTCACTGCACGATATGCTGGATTTAATACAGTTACGATTCGAAGATGCCCGTGAATCTATCCGATATATTGGTAATACATTGGTATTTTTAGGATTGTTGGGAACATTTTGGGGTCTGATTATGACCGTTGGTGGTTTTGCCAATTTGATTGGCGGACTGAATTTTGCCGACGATGCGGTTTTGACCGCAATGCAGACGGGTCTGGCAAAACCGTTGGCTGGTATGGCAACCGCCTTTACCAGTTCGATGATGGGCCTGGGGGGCAGTTTGATTGTCGGGTTCTTGGGACTCCAAGTGCAATTGGCCCAGAATGCGATATTCCGTGAACTGGAAGATTATCTGGCGGCACACACCCATGTGGCAAACGCCCCGGATTGTGAATTGGACAATAAATAAGCCCAGGACATACCGAGAGAGAGGAAAAGAAATCATGCTAAATATTCGTTTTCGCGACAGAACAAATACATGGCCAGGATTCGTTGACCTGTTTTCGAACCTGGTTATCATATTGATATTTTTGCTGATTGTGTTTGTATTCCTGTGGACCACGACCAGTGTATTTAACACCAAGACCGGTGCCAAAACAGTTGCCGATTTGAAACAGGCGAACGCCGACCAGGCGCAACAAATCCAACAAATGACCGCGGACGAGCAAGAGGCCAAGCGTCTGTTGGTATTGGCGCGGGCGCAATTGGAAAATCTGGAATCAAACAACACGAAATTGACATCTGAATTGGCAGCAGTTGATA
Source organism: uncultured Rickettsiales bacterium (assembly GCA_900550495.1). Taxonomy (GTDB): domain Bacteria; phylum Pseudomonadota; class Alphaproteobacteria; order Rs-D84; family Rs-D84; genus Enterousia. Next base: position 3,955 of record URSJ01000022.1, on the reverse strand, counting down.
CCAGTATGAACGAACTGATTGCCGATTACGAGGCCAAGGTCGCCCAATTGCAATCCCAAGGAACCGATTTATCGGCGCGTGTTGCCGAATTATCCCAGCAATTAAGCCAGGCCAAACTGGACAAGGCAAAAACCGCCGAATTAGAACAACAACGGCGTGATTTGCAAACCCAGATGGACGCCCAACGTGCAGAATTGTCGAATCAGCTGGCGAAACTGCAATCGGCTCTGGATGCTGCCGAGGAAAAGTCGCACGCCCAGGAAATCCAGTATGTTGAAATGTCGGCACGCTTGAACAAGGCCTTGGCGGACAAAGTCGCCGAATTGAACAAAGTTTCACAATATCAATCGGCGTTTTACCGCGCGATAAAAGATGCACTGGGCGACCGCACAACAGTGCAACCAGATGGCGACCGCTTTATCGTGTCCAGTGATATTTTATTCAGCAGCGGTTCATACACTCTTTCGCCAGAGGGGAAAAATCAACTGCGACTGATTGCGAACGTGATAAAAGATTTAGAAAACAAAATTCCTTCTGACGTTAATTGGATTATTCGCGTCGATGGTCACACAGACAAAAAGCCCGTTGTTCCTGGCACACGTGGATACAAAAACAATACAGAATTATCACTGTTGCGTGCAACGGCTGTTGCAAACGAATTGGCACACGATGGCGTATCAAAACGCCGCTTGGTTCCCAGCGGATTTGGCGATATGCACCCAGTGGAACTGGGCAATGATGCGGCCAGCCTGCAAAAGAATCGCCGCATTGAATTGCAATTGACGAATCGTTAAACAAAAACGCCCAACGTGGCGTTTTTTTATTTTGAAAAATATTTCACGGGATTATAATTCAAGTCATGAAACTGGAATCCGTCGGAATTTTAATTAGCATGCGCCCAATGGGGGAACGCGATTCGGTTGCACGCATATTTACGCGTGATTTTGGCGTGATGTGCGGCGTTTTGCGCGGGGCGGCGGTTGCACGCACGAATCGCCCCTTGGTTGGGCAAATCGGGGCTGTATCGTGGAATGCGCGACTGGCATCACAACTGGGCACATTTCATTGGGAATCATCACGCAATATGGCTGCACCGATTATGATGTCTGGGGTGCGCCTGGCATTATTGAACAGCGCATTTGACCTGGTTGCGACTTTATTACCAGAACGCGAAGCGTATTCCTCTCTGTATGACGAAACAATAAATTTACTGGACAATCTGGCCGCCCCTGACGCAAAAGCCGCGTATTTGAATTGGGAGATTGCGCTGTTACGTGATTTAGGTTATGCATTAGATTTGTCGCACTGTTCGGGATGCGGGGTGCGAACAAATCTGAATTACCTGTCGCCGCGCACAGGCCGTGCCGTATGCAGCAATTGCGCCACGCCGTATATTGACAGACTGTATAAATTACCGCTGACCCTGGACGTAACGGTGCGCTTTCTTGATGCGGTTTGCACTGACCAGGGGGCAACATTACCGCCATCACGGCGACGTCTGGGCGGGCACACCGACGCATAAAAAAATACATATTTATTCCTTGCGAATTTAATAAATTTTTTCTATGGTATTCATGTTCAATACAAAAGGAGAAAAAACATGACTTGGACAATCTTGGTTCTGGTTCTGGGTATTGCGCTGTATATGTTTGGCGGCATGTTGTTGGCCCGTATCGGCGATGATTCCAGTGCTGGCGTAAAACTGGCAAAGAAAGTAACGACTGTTTTTGCCATCATCTTAATCGCAGGCAGCGTTTGCCGCTTGTATGTTCCATATTACCTGACATCGGTCAATCCGCTGATTATCCAACAGATGGCCAACGGTGCCCAGGAACAGATGAACGCTGAAAAGAACAAGGCAGTTCGCACATTCGTTCGCAATCACGCCGACACAATGATTGCAGACGCCCCGGTTTTGGGTGCCCAAGATGCGAAAAAGACGATTTATGTTTGGACAGATTTCAGTTGCCCATACTGCCGTCGCGTTCACGGTGAACTGGACCGTGTATTAAAGGCCCGCAATGACGTCCGCGTTGTTGTTAAAAACTTCTCTATCCATGGCGCATTATCTGATGCCCCAGCCAAGGCCGCGATTGCTGCAAAATTGCAGAGCCCAGAAAAGGCTGCGAAATTGGTTGACATGATGATGACACGTGAATTCTATACCCAGGACGATTTGAAAGACCAGTCTAAAATCGCCGACAAGGTTGAAAAGAACGTGTTGAAAATGGCCGAAGAGGCAGGTCTGGACACAACACAGTTAAAGAAAGACATGAATGGCGAGGTTGTTGCCCGTGAAATGGCAAACGTTCGTGATTTGGCACAACAGTTTGAAATCAGCGGCACACCGTTCTTGATTATCCAGGAACAATCATTCCCTGGTGCAATTCCATATGACCAGATTATCCGGGCATTGGAAAAATAAAAAAGCGGGGCATAGCCCCGTTTTTTTTAGTGAGTAAGTGATAGAGTGATAAAGTGATATAGTTTAAGAATAGAGAACTATTCCCGTATCGTCTGCGGACTGCGTCCTTGTCGCATCGGGGCTATGCAGTGCGAACGAACACGAGCCATATCCAAACAATCGTGGATTTTATCATTGGGGACTAATTGCCCAATTGTGACATGCCAAGGGAACGCAATGGCCCCCGACCTTCGTCGGGGTGACGAGTATTTTTTTGCTTGGATAACAATTTTTACAAACATTGTTCAAATGAAAGTCCGCGACATAAATGTGACCAATGTTCATAAAATAAAAAACGGACTACCGCCTTTGTCATCCTGGGGCTTGACCCCAGGATCCAGGTAATAATGTCACACACAGTGCGTGCTTATTGTCATTCCTGCGCAGGCAGGAATAGGGACTAAGAAATTACTTTTGCTCATTGTTGCACAATATACGTAAAAATTAGCACCCAAACCACACACCACCGTCATACCGGCGTCCGGGCCCCACGAAATTAATAAATTTCGTGGGTGGTGCCTGGCCGGTATCCATTGTGTTCCCTTGGCACGTCACAATTGAGTGATTAGTCACCAATAATAAAATCCGCAATTGCTCGGACACGGCTCGCGTTCGCTCGCACTGCACGGTCCCTATCCCTGCCTACGCAGGAATGAATCCAAGCGAAGCGCAGGATGCGGCAAGGACGCAGTCCGCAGGCGACACATGAATAGTTTTCTATTCTAAAACTATATCACTGTATCACTCTGTCACTTACTCACTTTTTACATCTCTACATCTTGTAAATTCTGATAAAACTGTTTGTTGATGTATTGGTGGAACCACTGCCACCATCGCCACCAGGAACTGCCACGCCTGCGCCATAATAACCACCGATACATGCGCCACCGCCACCACCACCATAGATGGTAATTGTCTGGCCCCCGCATTGGAATGTCACATTTGCGCCGCCGCGACCACCGGCGGCATTTTTCGGCGTTGTGTCACCCGGCTTGTAATACGCGTCTGTCACGCCACCACCATCACCCCCGCCAGCGTTCGTCGCATCCGCACCCGCGCTAACAACCGTGTCCGACGGACAGCCCCTATTAGACTGCCACGTGGTGCCGCCCGTGCCATTTGGCGCACCGCCACCACCGCCGCCCAGATTCCAATAATATTTATCCGCACTGCCATACGAACCGTTCAAAATACATACACGCAGATTGCGTGGCGTGTTTGTTTCTTGGTATCCCGCACCCGTGCCCATTGACGTTCCTGTCGAAGTGCTTATGACATTTTGACACAACGGATACGTATCCGGGCCACGATAGCAACTCTGGCCATTTGCACCCCGTGCGCGGAACACGCGGTCGCCAACAACCACGATACTGTCCGCACCAGACGCACCACCGCCAAATGACCCGTAATACGAACCCGATTTGTTCACCGTCCCCGGCATACCATCACCACCACGGAATGCGTATACCGTGGTTTCTGTATCCAATGTGA
>URSJ01000021.1 GCA_900550495.1 uncultured Rickettsiales bacterium | reverse complement strand
GGGAATACGCCGTTGAACCAATGCAAAAGTAAATGAACAAAACTGTTCTGATTATTGATGATGACGATATGCTGCGTCGAACATTGGCGCACGGATTGCAAAATAACGACTTTAACGTTATAACGGCCCAGTCGGCCGAAATGGGTGCTGATGTGCTGGGGCGGGTGACGGTTGACGCAATCGTGCTGGATCGGATGATGACTGGCACAGATGGTCTGACGTTTTTAAAGAATCTGCGTGGGACAGGCGACGCGACACCAGTAATTATGCTGACTGCGATGACAGGCTCAGAAAACGCAATTGACGGATTGGATGCGGGGGCAGACGACTATTTGGCCAAACCGTTCCAGTTGCGGGAATTGATTTTGCGCTTGAACAACATAACTCGCAGCCGCACCACCACATTTGAATCCACAATGCCGTATGGTCTGGCATTCGCAGACGACGAATTCTTTGTATACGATGCGAATGGTAACCGCCGTATTTTAGGACTATCGGGCGAAGAAAAAAAACTATTGGCCCATTTAACCCGTCCAATGGGTAATATTGCGCCCGCGTCGCCCATGGTTGCAAAACGCTTGCGTGGGAAATTAAATAGTGTATTATCCAATCTGGATATAATAACGATACGTGGTCGCGGGTATAAATTGATATCCACGCCCACCACAAACAACAATAATGGTGACAAATAAATGAGATTGATACCACGCAGCTTTTTATGGCGCACAATTTTGATGATAACTGTCCCACTAATTGTGGCCCAGGTTATTGTTGCTAATGTATTTTTCGGTAACCACTGGGATCGCGTTCATGCGACGTTGGCACGCACATTGGCGGGCGAAATTACAACCATGATGAACTTTATGGACAGCGGTGATAACGATGCATTGTCATCAATGGCACGCGATATTGGGATAAATGTTTCCGTAAATCCGCACCTGAATCGTCCCAAAAAAAACGATAATCATTCCCGCGAAACAGGCCGTCTGGCGTCGGAATTGTCAAAACGTCTGAACAGACCCGCCAAAATCTATATCGACAAGGACAAACGCCTGATGTTCGTTGATATTCCAACCAAGAACGGCAGCGTTGCGACATTTGGCACATCGCTATATCGTGTGTATTCTACCAGCACCGAGGTGTTTTTGATTTGGTTAGTTGGCTCGTTCCTGATTGTATTACTGTTGATATCGCCATTTATCGTGCTGCACACGCGCAGCATACGCAGTATTGCCAAGGCAGCAAATCGGTTTGGACGCGGTTTGGACGCGCCAGGATTCAAGCCATCGGGGTCACGTGAAATACGCGACGCCGCCATCGCAATGATTACGATGAAGGAACGTTTGAACAGATATAACCGCACTCGCACAGATATGTTAAACGCGGTCAGCCATGATTTAAAGGCCCCATTGACACGCATGCGTTTGGCGGTTGAAACTGGCAGCGCAACAAACGACGAACTGATACGCGACATTGATCGTATGTCTGAAATGGTTAACGGATATCTGGCATTTGCACGTGGTGAAACACCCGAAATTGAACAGACAACCGAATTGCCCGCAATGCTGTTACGCACAGCGCGTGACGCAGCCCCAGACAAAAAGATTGAAACAATATTCCCGGACACGCCAGCACAGTTCTATGCGCGCCCGATGGCATTAGCACGCGCATTCGGCAATATTATTGAAAATGCGGCACGTTTTGCCAAAAAGAAAATCAAGATTACCGAGATTGACACCGCTGACCAGGTTGAAATTATTATTGAAGATGACGGTCCTGGCATTCCAGATGATAAAAAGGCCGACGCAATGCGCCCATTTGTCCGCCTGGATAATGCACGTGGGCGCGACACTGGGGGAACCGGACTGGGGCTATCAATTGCCCAGACCGCGATTGAAAACCACGGTGGCCAAATGTTCCTGGAAAACAGCGAATTGGGCGGTCTTCGCGTCCGTGTTGTACTGCCAATATAACAACAATTTTTTACGACAGGTATAAAAAATGAACTTGTATAAATATATATCAGATACGATAAACGACAAACTGGGCGTGGCGGTTAAACTGGACGTGCCACGTAACCGCGAATTTGGGGATTTTGCCACAAATGCTGCTATGGTCATGGCAAAGAGCACCGGCAAAAACCCACGCGAATTGGCAGGTGAATTATTACCAAAACTGCGCGAATTGGACTTTGTCGCCGACGCATCAATTGCCGGCCCAGGCTTTATCAACATTAAATTACGCGATGATTTTATTTGGCACGCCACATATAACGCGCCAAACCTGTGCACCACACAACCACTGAAAATCGATTTAGATTACGGCGGATACAACGTCGGCAAGGCGTTGCATATCGGACACCTGCGCACGACAATCGTGGGCGATACATTTAATCGCATTGCCAAATCATTGGGGCATAAAACTAAAAGTTACAATCACATTGGTGACTGGGGTCGTCCGATGGGACTGATTATCACGTGGATTATGGAATACGGCATGCCCCAGAACGCCACAGAATTAAACAAAATCTATCCGGCTTCAACCGCACGTGCTAAAACCGATAGTGCATGGCTGGCACGAGCCAAAGAAACAACTGCAAAACTGCAAGCGGGCGATGCGGAATGCAAGCGTATTTATGACGCGTTTATGAAAATATCATTGACACAAATGGACACAGTGTTGCGCCGGTTAAACGTATTGCCATTTGACGCAACAATGGGCGAACGTGGCGTTGCCGAATACGTCCCAGAAATGCAGAAAATCTTGGAATCCAAAAACCTGTTGACATTGGACGATGGTGCAATGATTGTGAACATCAAACGCGATGAAGACCGTGCGCCAATGCCACCGTTGATATTTCGCACCAGTGCTGACACCCAAACATATGCCGCCGCAGACCTGTCGGCGATATATTACCGCACAAAAACAGATAATCCGGATATTATCGGATATTTTACCGACTCACGCCAGAATCTGCATTTTCAACAGGTATTTCGTGCCGCCAGTTTGGCAAAAATCACCAACGCCGAATTATTCCACACTGGTTTCGGCGCACTGACTGGGGCCGACGGCAAACCTTTCAAGAGTCGCGATGGTGGCGTGGCAGAATTACTGGATGTTTTGGATACAGTGCGCGACGCCGTGCACACCCGCGTGATGGATGCCGGTAAACAACTGAACGATGACACAATTGACGCAATTGCATTGGCGGCAATCAAATTCAACGACCTGATTCACGATGTTCGTGCCGATTATATTTTCGATCCGAACCAAATTACCAGTTTCGAGGGGCGCACTGGTCCATACATATTATACACCGCAGTGCGTTTGAATTCGGTTTTACGTCGGGCAGGGGACACAGTGTCTGCCCAACTGACAGAATTGACTGCTGACGAACGCAATTTGTTGATTGAAATTCTGGATTTTGAACGCACGGTTCAGTCCGCATTTGACAATCGCGCGACCGACATGATTGCGAACTACGCATACGATTTGTGCCAGTTGATAAATTCATTTTATCACAATTGTCCTATTCTGCGCGAAGACGTTCCATCTGACGCCCGGGCGCAACGCCTGCACATCGTGCGAATTGCCGCCGATGCACTGGGGCGCACAATTGACCTGATGGGACTGCGCGTGCCGGACGAAATGTAAAAAAAAACGCCCATTCGGGCGTTTTTTTAGTGATAAAGTGATTCAGTGATAAAGTGAAAAAGTTGTATCACTGTTTCACTCTGTCACTTTGTCACTATATCACTTCCTCACTTTTATGCGGTATTATTATACCGCACGGATTTTTCTTGACATTTCTGAGCAGTTGCGTCATAATACGTGCGCTAAATTAGTAAAAACCTAAGGAAATATAAAAATGGCAGCGACAAAATCGTTAAAAAAGTGTGAATTGGATGCCAAATGGTATTTGATTGACGCGACCGATTGCACGCTGGGACGTTTGGCGGCATTTACTGCAAACATCCTGCGTGGCAAGAACAAGCCTACATGGACACCGAACATGGATTGTGGCGACCATGTTATCATTATCAACGCAGACAAGGTTGCGCTGTCTGGTAAAAAGGCTGACAAGACAAAGTTCTTTTGGCACTCTTTGTGGACCGGCGGAATCAAAGAACGCACACTGGGCCAAATGCGCAGCGAAAAGCCAGAACAGTTGGTTTTCAACGCTGTTAAACGCATGATGGGACGCCGCACAGCGGTTGCATTGGCGAACCAGCGTTTGACCAAACTGCATATTTATGCTGGTGCGGAACATAAACACGCCGCCCAGAAACCAGTTGTTATCAATTTTGCCGAATTGAACCGTAAAAACAAAAGGGGCGAATAATGACAGAAACTAAAAAGACTGCAACAGCATCAAAGACGGTAAAGAAAGCCGCCCCGGCGAGAAAAGCACCAGTTGCCAAAAAAGCAACCGCTGCGGAAAAGACTGCATGCGTTAAATTGACTGGCGCAACATATGCAACTGGCAAACGTAAAGATTCCGTTGCACGCGTATATTTGGTTCCGGGCAAGGGCAATATCTTTGTCAATGAAATCCCGGCCGACAAATATTTCCGTCGTCCAGTGTTGCAAATGATTATTGCGCAACCATTCGGCGTTACAAAACGCGAAACTGCATATGATATACACGCGATGGTTATTGGTGGCGGTTTGTCAGGTCAGGCAGGTGCTGTAAAACACGGCATTTCCAAGGCACTGGAAAAAATCGAACCTGAATTGCGTCCGGCATTAAAGGCCGCAGGGTTCTTGACCCGCGACAGCCGCGTCGTTGAACGTAAGCACTTTGGTCACCACAAGGCGCGTCGTTCGACCCAGTTCAGCAAACGTTAATTTGCCGAATACAGACAAAAAATCCCGCACAACGCGGGATTTTTTATTATTGCGTTTATAAAAAAAGCGTGCAATAATCACACGGCAATTACATTTTAGGGGAACAATATGTTTACAAAAGAAAAAATCAAAGATTTACATTATTCCGTAAACGGAACGATTTCTGCGGCCGATGTTCAGGCGGCGGCCGATGAAATTTTGACCGAATACGGCAAAACCGCAAAAATGCCTGGATTCCGTCCCGGTCACATTCCATTATCAGTTCTGCGCCAGAAATTCAACGCATCAGCAACATCCGAAGCGGTAGACAAACTGATGAACAAGGATTTGAACGATTTTATTGCAGACAAGAAAATCCGTTTGGCGGGCGCACCCAAGGCCGACCTGGCGGGTTGGGAATTTGGCAAAGACGTTGAATACACATTAGAATTCGACATTTTGCCAACATTGCCTGCGGTTGACTTGGAAAAATTCACCGTTACCAAGAAAACAACTACTCTGGACGAAAAAGAAGTCGACAACGCAATTGAAAACCTGCGCAAAAGCCGCAGTACTGCTGAAAAACAGGCCGACTCCTACAAGGCTGCCGATGGCGACACCGCAGTAATTGACTTCAAAGGATTCATCGGCGATGACGCATTCGAAGGTGGCACAGCCGAAAAGCATCACCTGATTTTGGGCTCTGGCGCATTTATTCCGGGATTCGAAGACCAGATTATTGGTCACAAGGCCGGCGATGAATTTGACGTCAACGTTAAATTTCCAAAAGAATATCACGCAGATAATCTGGCCGGCAAAGATGCACGCTTTGCGGTCAAGGTTCACGAAGTTCGCAAGCACATCTTGCCAGAATTGACAGACGACTTTGCCAAAACCGTTGGCCAGGAATCTGTTGACGCATTGCGTGAACACATCCGCAAAATCTATAATGACCAATATGCCGAGGCCGCACAACGCGACATGCGGAACGAATTGTTGGACATCTTGGCAGACAAGGTCAAATTAGAATTGCCAGAAACATTGGTCGAACAAGAATTGGGCATGGCAAAATCAGAACACGATCGCAATCATGCGAACTGTGGCGACAATTGCAAATCTGACGATCATAAATGGGACGAAAAGAAAGAACGCAAGGAAGCCGAACGCCGCGTTAAACTGGGGCTGATTTTGGCAGAATGGGGCACCCAAAACAAGGTAGAAGTGACACGCGACGACCTGCAACAAGCCGTCTGGGCCGAAGCGTCACGTTACCCAGATCCGAAACAGGTGTTTGAATTCTATAACAAGAATCAAAATGCCTTGGCAATGCTGCGCGGTATGATTTTTGAACGCAAGGCATTGGATGCAATGTTGACCCATGTCAAACAAAAAGAAAAAGCAGTAAAGCCCGAAGAATTATTCCAGGCTGCACCTGTGAAATAAAAAACGCCCGTTTGGGCGTTTTTTTTATTACGGTGTTATCTTTACCGTGCGTTTTGCTTGCGCTGTTCCAATTCCTTGCGACGCAGACTCATAAACGTCGCCCCAGCAACGCCCGCATGCAGCATACCAACCGCCCACCATGGGGTATATGTTTCAGTATTGCATACTTTATCAAATTCGTCAGATGATTCTTCTTCATCAATCCATGAATTTTCATAGTAATCGCCATTCTTATCAACCGGAATGCGTTTGCCTGCAACTGTTCTGATATAGCGATTCGCCGCCGGTTGATATTCAGTGGATACGTATGTTGTGTGTTCTGGATTCGGATTTAGCGAATATGCACATTCAAAACGATGCGCCAATGAAGCGTTATCCATAAAATACAGTCCCTTGTTCGGCATAAAGTGAACAGCAACGCCAATCAATGGCACAACGACTGCGCTGGTTAAAACTGATTTTGCAATATTTTTTGCAGTGTTCATTATCAACTCCCTTGAAGTTTTATCGCTTTATTGTATTACAAAATAATATTTTGTCAATAGATATATTACATCTTGATTTTTCAAAAAAATCCATGTATAATCAGGGCGATTTTGCGGGTGGGCGCATTATCAATCCGACTAACCCCACAAGTCCTTTGCATTATTTTGCAGATGGCAAGCTTTGTATGAAATTTTCTTATGAAAGATTTATCCAAAGATTTATTTAATCCTATCTCTGGCGAAGACTTTGTTCAGATGTTCGACAAGAACTACGGCAACCAAGAAACTTTGCAGGGTTATGCAACCAAGGGAACAGTCAAAGACATCCGTGGCGATTTTGCAATGGTTGACGTCGGTCTGAAATCCGAAGGTCGTGTTCCATTAAAAGAATTCGGCGCATCTGTCCCAGCCGTGGGCGATATTATTGACGTTTTTGTTGAACGTTATGAATCCCGCGAAGGCACAGCTGTTCTGTCTTATACCAAGGCTCGTGCTGAAAAAGCATGGAAAGACTTGGAAAAGACCATTGCTGACGGCATTGACCCCGAAGGCACAATTATTGACGTTGTTCGCGGTGGTTACACCGTTGACTTGGGCGGCGTATTCGCATTTATGCCATCGTCCCAGGTTGACCACAAACCTGTTCGCGATGCCAAATCATTGATTGGCCTGAAAGATAAGTTCCGCGTTTTGAAAATGGACGCATTGCGCACAAACGCAATTGTATCACGTCGCGCAATCCAGTCTGACTCCATCGCAGCCGCACAACGCGAAGCGATGAAGAACATCACACTGGGTGCCGTTATTGAAGGAACCGTCAAGAACATCACAGATTACGGTGTGTTCGTTGATTTGGGTGGCATTGACGGCTTACTGCACGTCACAGACCTGTCCTGGAAACGCGTAAATCACCCACGCGAACTGGTTCACGTTGGCGAAAAGATAAAGGTCAAAGTTATCCAGTTTGACCCAGAATCTCACCGCATTTCGCTGGGCGCGAAACAATTGGAAGCTGATCCTTGGGATACCGCGTCCCGCGCATTTAACGTTGGCGACACAGTGTCAGGCAAGGTTTCGTCTATCACTGATTACGGTGCATTTATTGACCTGGGCAACAATATCGAGGGCTTGGTTCATATGTCTGAACTGTCCTGGACAAACAAAAACATCCACCCCAGCAAGGTTTTGCAGGCCGGCCAGGATGTCAACGTTGTCGTCTTGGGCATTGACCAGGAAAAACGTCGTATCTCGTTGGGCTATAAACAGTTGCAACCAAATCCATGGAAACAATTTGCCGAAACCCACAATGTTGGCGACGTTGTAACAGGCCCAATCAAGAACACAACCGAATTCGGTCTGTTTGTTCAGTTGACCCCAGAATTAGACGGCATGGTTCACATTTCCGACCTGTCTTGGAACAAACTGGACGAAG
>URSJ01000020.1 GCA_900550495.1 uncultured Rickettsiales bacterium | reverse complement strand
TTAAAACAATGTTCACCGACCCAAATCATATTCGCATAGAAGACCCAGGAAACACAACAGATAATCCGGTGTTTATATATCTGTCGGTGTTTGCACGCCCAGAACATTTCGCGGCATTTTTGCCAGAATACGCGAACTATGATGAATTGGCGGCGCACTATGAACGTGGTGGCCTGGGCGATGTAAAGGTTAAAAAATTCTTGAACAACGTAATGCAGGAAACATTGCGTCCAATTCGCGAACGTCGCGAGGCATTGGCACGCGACCCTGCGTCGGTAATGGAAATCTTGCGTCGTGGAACGCTGGACGCGCGTGCCGCGGCGGCTGAAACCGTCAAACGCGTCAAGGCGGCGATGAAGTTAAACTATTTTGATTAAAATATAAAACCAGGGGGCAAATATGAAAAAATCATTTATCTGGATTGGCAGTGTAATTGGTGCCGGGGCTGTGTTGGCGTTGGTGTTCGGCTGGCTGGAACGCCCACGCGAAGTTCGGACTGTATCCGTATCTGGGGAATGTCTGACCACTGCACCCAAGGACAGAACGGCAATCACGTTGCGCGTGACGACGCTGGATACGTCGGCTGCCGTATCAATGAAGCAGGCCACGGCCAAGGCCACAGAAATCACAGAATACCTGAAAAAGCAAGATGTCCAAATGCAGACTACGGATTTTAATTCGTATGAAAAATCTGAATGGAATCGCGAATTGCAGAAATCAGAAACGTTGGGAATTGAAACATCTATTGCAATAGAGGTTTCTGCCGCCAGCATTGATACGATTGAAAAAATACTGACCCATTTTGCCGGCCAGCCAAATGTGTATTCTGAAAATCTGCGTATGTTCACCAGCAGTGAAACAATGAAACCGATTATGGAAAAGTGCCTGGGGACAGCGGTGGAAAATGCACGCACACGTGCAGATGCACTGACTGCTGGGGACGGACGTCACGCGGGCAAAATGCTGGCGGTGTCATACGACGTAAATACGCGTTCGTCATATCAGCCATTGGCGTCTAATTTTCTGCGTGCCAGTGTCAAAGAATCGGCGGACGCCGGCGCATACGTTGGTGGCGGCCTGGTTGCCAAGGATACCGAGGTTTCGGTCACTGTATCCGCAACATTTGAAATCAGATAAATGTAAAAACGTGTCCGCATTTGCGGACACAAATCAAATATGAACGAAATCGTTGCTGAATTTATAGAATATTTAACGAATACGAAAAACTATTCGTCGCATACGGCCACGGCATACGAAACGGACATTTACGATTTTATAAAATTCTGGGACAACTATGCCGGTGGCGTGGCGGACATTTCTGATATGGCGCACGCCGACACATTATGTTTTCGCGCGTGGCTGGCGGACAGGGCGCGTCGCAACCTGGCGCACAAGTCCACGGCGCGTGCATTGTCGTCATTGCGTGGGTTTTATAAATACCTGGCAAAAAAACACGGGATAAAAAACAATGCGATTGGATTGATTTCTTCGCCCAAGGTTCCGCGTAAATTATCCAAGGCCATAGAAGTCACCGATGTTGAAAATATGCACGACGCAATTCGCAGTATTGACAGCACTGAACCCTGGATTGCGGCGCGTGATTGGGCGTTGGTGGTGTTGATATTCGGCTGTGGCCTGCGTATATCCGAGGCGTTATCCCTGACCAACAACGATGTGCGCACGCACCCAGACGTTTTACGCATAATGGGCAAGGGGGCCAAGGAACGCATTGTTCCCGTTCTGCCGGCGGTCTGGGACGCGATTGATAAATACACATCGGTGCGTCCATTTGGCAATTCGCCCGACGACCCATTGTTCCGCAGTGTGCGTGGCCTGCCGATGTCGCCACGTATGGCAGAAAAGGTTATAGAACACGTCCGCAAATATTTACAGTTGCCAGACTATGTGACACCGCACGCTTTGCGCCATACATTTGCGACGGCGTTGTTGGCGGGTGGCGCAGATTTGCGCAGTCTGCAAGAATTATTGGGGCACGCGTCATTATCCACAACGCAATTATATACCAAGGTAAATATGGCCGAAATCACCAATATTTATAACCATGCCCACCCATTGGCGGATAAATAGAGCATAGATAATAGATATTGTGCGCCATTCGGCGCACGTCATTGCTCTCTAATAAAAAACGGGGCGGGACCCCGTTTTTTATTTCAGCACAAAGTGCACACTGTATTGCGGTTTTTTGTCCGCACCCAATGACGCACGCACGACCTTGTTTGACGCAACCTGGACCGCGCGAATCAAATTGTCGCGGTCTTTGCGTTCGGTCTTGGTCAGGGCGTCAATCGCCTTGGTGATTTCAATCTGAATCTGGCGTTTCATAAATCCTGTATCGTCGGTTTCAAAGATACCGGCACTGGAAACCTCTGGCACGCCTTTCAGGAAACCGCGTTTGTCCACCGGCAACGTCACAAACACTGCGCCGTTTGTCGCAATTTTACGACGGTTTTTATATACCTGGTCGTCGGCACTGCGTTCTGTTTCGCCTTCCATAACGACAAAGCCTGTTTCAATCGTTTCGCAAACATACGGTTCTGCGCCGTCGGCCAATGCAATCATTTCGCCGTTATGCACAACCATCATATGTTTTGCGCCACCGCGTTCCATCGCCATTTTGCCGTTCAGCATTTCATTGATGTAATCGCCGTGCATTGGCACCGAAACCTGGGGGTGAACCATATCATAGAAACGTTCAAATTCCGGACGTCCTGCGTGGCCAGACGCGTGCAGGTGGTCGGTATCAAATATCGTGTGCGTCTTGATACCCATACGTGCCAATTTGTTATACAGGTATGAAACATCCTGTTCGCGGCCCGGGATAATAATAGAACTGAACAACACGGTATCGGTCGGCATCAGTTTCATTTCCTTTACGTGGCCACGGCACAGACGCGTCAACATTGCGTATTGTTCGCCCTGGGAACCGGTCAAGAATATTGCCTGTTTTTCGGCCGGCAAATCTTTGATTTCGCTGTGCAGATACACGTCGTCTTTGTTCAAATAACCGAATTCCATACCCATTTCGCGGAATTCCGGCAGACCAACGTATGGCACCGGATTTGGATTACTGCGTTCCTTGATTGCAGCAACGCGTCCAGCGATGTGCGCAGCCTCGGCAAACATTTTCATACGCGCAATAGAACGAGAGTATCCTGTCACGATGACACGGCCCGGGGCCTTTTTCATCAGCTCAGTAAATGTATCGCGAACCTGGGTTTCGGTTGTCTGTTTTTCCTGGCGCGATGCAGACGTTGAATCGGACATACACGCCAACAATTTCGGGTCAGACCCAATTTCACGCAGACGTGCAAAATCTGTTGGTTCTTCAATCGGGTTGTCGTCGTTGAATGTCCAGTCGCCCGTGTGCAAAATTTTTCCTGCCGGGGTTTTGATAATCAACATTTGCGCCTCGGGCACAGAGTGGGAAACGTGGAACGTTTCAACCGTGAACGGATTCAAATCCAGTGTTGCGCCGTGATGGTCAAATACGACAATATCTTTTTCTGGGTTGAAATCCAGTTCAATGCCACGGAACGTCGCACGCAAGATTTCCGCCGGGAAGCGCGTGCAGTAAATCGGCTTTCTGAATTTCGGCCAAATGAATTTCAGTGCGCCAATATGGTCTTCGTGGCCGTGTGTGATAACGAATCCGACAACGTCTTTCTTGCGTTTTTCCAGCCAGGTTGTATCACAGTATTGCACATCGCCGGCACCGATTTCTTCTTCCAGAAATCCCATACCGCAATCGACAATCAGATATTTACCCTTGTATTTATAAACATACATGTTCTGGCCGATGTGTTCCAATCCGCCCAACGCCATGAAATAGATTTTATCGTCGTTTTTATCGGTTTCATGCTTGTTCATGCCCGAAATTTTCGCAGGCTTTTTAGGTGCCGGGCCTTTGCGTGCGCCACGTGTTGTTTTCGTGGGCTGCGCTGCGTCCTGGGCTGGTGCCACAGGGGCTTTTTTCTCTCTAACTTTTACCATATAAATAATCCTTTTGTTATGGTTATACATTTATTGCACCGCCACACAATCCATTGCCAATAAAGAAAATTCTTTATTTGTAGTGAATCTGTGGCAGGGCAGGCTTTGTGTGCGAAATCAATCTGACCAGATTACGCACAGGATAAACTGTTGGGATTTGCGTCCCGAACAAAATTCTCTCCTTACGGGATAATATTGTAGTATTTTCCGTGACAAATGCAAGTAAAAACATTATTACTTGCCTTGCTGGTATTGGCACTGGGTATTTACGATTTCATAAAATCCAATATCGTCTTTAACTGTGCTACCCACGGCCAGTGAACATGCTGTTGGACCGATTTTGGTGCTGTCACTGACTGTTGTGTATTTATTCCCGAGTCATAGCGACGGCTTTGGGCATCTTGTGCATTTTGTTGAATCCGTCGCGGCCTTGTAATATCCATCGTTACATGTAAACGCTGTGATGCCCGGTGTGTCACAGTTCGAATTTGTTGGGCATATTTTACACCCATCGTGCGACGACGTTGGATTGCCATAATACCCAGGTGCACATTTTTCACAATATAACCAACCTTGACCTTGCACGCGCCCCCCCCGTCGACATTTTTATATACGCTTACATCATGCCGATTAATAGCCAATCGTGTTAATAATATTTTGTGTATAAAAAAACATCGTCCAATCGGACGATGTTTTTATGAAACAAAATCAAACGATTTAGTTCAATGCATCTTTCAATGCCTTGCCCGGTTTGAACTTAGGCTGTGTAGAAGCTGGGATTTTGATAGCAGCACCAGTCTGAGGGTTGCGGCCTGTTGTCGCTTTGCGTTTGGCGGTTGCGAATGTGCCGAAACCAACCAAGCGAACTTCGCCTTTCTTTTTCAGAACTTTTGTAACAGTGTTGATAAATGAATCCAAGCATGCAGCAGCAGTTGCTTTTGTAACTTCGACATCATTTGCGATTGCTTCAATCAATTGCATTTTGTTCATGTGTTTCTCCTTTCATAATTTATTTAAGGTGTCCCGCAGTGCCAAGGCAATGTCGTTGGAACCAGACCCTGCGGATATGCGCCTATTTACATTTGTGCGACACCCGTAACACTTGTATTCCAAGGACATTGCCTGTCCTGCTTGTCCGAATCGTAGAGAATTCAGGCCTTTAAGTCAAGAGCATATTTGATTTTTTGAAATTTTTATAAATTTCTATGAAAAAGAAAATCCCGGAAATCCGGGACTTTAATTATGAACCGCTTTGGCGCGCACAGCCCGTGCACCTGGCGTGTCGTTGTCACACAGGACATATTGGTCTGACACGCCAGTAATATGCACAGCACGAAAATGATTCGGTGTCGCCACCGCCAGCAGGATAATTATACCAGCCCAGAACCACATTTTTGTAAAAGCCCACGGGTTTTTGAAACTTTCACGTTTGAACGAATCCTTTAACAGATTTTGATACAATGCCCAGCCCCAACTGAACATCAACAGCATTGCCGCGAAAAAGAATCCGATTGTTATTGGTCGCACAAACGGTTCTAGTGATTTCGCCACAGAATCCCACGTAGAACTGGCCATCGGACAGACATACAAAACCGAGCCCGCCATATTTTCAGGCACGCTGATTGGCGTTGTCGCCGCAAATTGCAACCCAAACGACGAAATCAGCACAATCGCCGCCAGCATCACAATCGCAAATAACATTGTTGGTTTCATATTTTCGTTCTCGTTATCATAATTATATCACAAATAACATTGCAATTCCAGAAACATTGAATTACTATTTACTATATGTTCGGACGAAAGGAAAATCTTGTTGTTGGTTTGGTCACGTTTGACTGTGACACGTTGCGCATTGCGGTGGGCGGACTCGGTCGACTGCGTTCCAGGTTTACACTGATTATATATAACGGTAACCCGGCGGTTCGACTGCGTCGGACGGACGTGCGTAAAATGGGATATCGTGGGCGTGTACATATTGTAAATGACGCTGGCGGGGTAGATGTGTTTGGTGGTGTTTCCGCCATTGTTACGTTGGCGCGGACAGTGGTGCGCAATGCGCGTTGGTTGGTCTGTATCCGGGACACTGATATATTGCTGGACGTTGCTGTGCCACATGTGTCCAGGGACACATTTGCCGTGATTCAAAATATGGTGGTAATTCGTCATCGCATTGCTGATGTGTTGCGTGTAATTCATTGTCCCACAGACTATATCATTGATGATGAAAATACGACCTTGTCGCGTCCGCATATGGGATTTTTTGGCAGTTTGGTGCGCATTGATACAATTACTGGTCTGTGCAATGTGATAGGAACAATTTCGGATAAAATTCGCGTCTTGGACGAAGATTTGGAATATTGGCCGCCATATGACGCCATATTATGGACGATGTTAAACACGTATGCGCGTTCAGTGAATCCAGATGCTGTGCCAATATATATGGACAGGGCGGGTCACATATCCATCATGGTTGATACGGCAAATACAAAATATGGGCGCAGTGCGTTACCCGCACGCGCCACATCAGAACACTATGCACGTGCGGTTGCGCGTTTTGATGCCGCTCTGCGTGCAGTTTTGGCCGCCCCCATGGGGCAAAATATTTAATTTTTCACACTTTTTCAAATAAATATGTATTGCAAGCGTGCAATAATATTTATAAAATTGCACCGAAAATAAAATAGGACAAACATAATGAAATACAACGAAATTCGTAAAACTTTTTTAGACTATTTTGAATCGCACGGGCATAAAATTGTGCCATCAGCGTCACTGATTCCTGACGACCCAACACTGTTGTTCACGGTCGCCGGCATGGTCCCATGGAAGGGTATATTACAGGGCACAGAACCTGCATTCGCCCCACGTGTAGCCGACGTCCAGAAATGTATTCGGGCCGGGGGCAAACACAACGATTTGGACGAAGTAGGTTTTGACGGTCGTCATCATACGTTCTTTGAAATGGTTGGGAATTGGTCTTTCGGTGATTATTTCAAGGCCGGCGCGATTGAAATGTCGTGGGATTTGTTGACCAATGTGTTGAAACTAGACCCGGCAAAGTTGCGCGTGACCACGCACACGTCTGACGAAGAGGCAACCGAACTGTGGCGCAAAATCGCCGGCAAAGAGGCCATTCGTTTGGGCGACCATGATAACTGGTGGTCAGCGGGGGACACTGGGCCGTGTGGGCCGTGCACAGAAATCTTTTATGATTTTGGCGATGATATTGCAAACGAAGACGATCGTTGGGTTGAAATTTGGAACGACGTGTTTATGCAATTTGACCGTGATGCAAACGGTAATTTGACGCCACTGCCGAAACAAAATGTTGACACGGGGGGTGGTCTGGAACGCTGGGCCGCAATGATGCAGGGCAAGACAGATAATTATGACACCGACCTGTTCGTGAATTTGAAACGCGCGGTCAGCGATGTAACGCATGTTGCTGAAACACCTGAAAACGTTTCCAGTTTCAAGGTTATTACCGACCACCTGCGTGCGGTTGGTTTTGCGGTTGCAGATGGCGTAATCCCGTCTAATACTGACCGTGGTTATGTGATTCGTCGTATTCTGCGTCGTGCGATGCGTCATGGCCAGTTGCTGGGGCATCGGGGTGCACTGCTGTCAGAACTGTATCCAGCACTGGTGCGTGAAATGGGTGGCGCATACCCTGAACTGGGCCGCGAACAGGCGCGTGTGGTTGAAATTATCCGCAACGAAGAAAATGCGTTCGCAGATATGTTGCAAAATGGTATGAAGTTGTTGGAAAACGAATTACCCAAAATAAATAGTAATGTGTTACCGGGCGACGTTGCATTCAAACTGTTTGACACATACGGTTTCCCATTGGATTTGACGCAAATGATTCTGCGTGACAGAAATATTGATGTTGATGTCGCCGGATTTGAACGCGCGATGACCGAACAAAAAGAACGCAGTCGTGCAGATACCAAGGGAACACGCACCCTGTGGGAATCCCAGAATTTACCTGCGACCGATGACAGTTCGAAATATGCACCAAATCCAGAAATAGAATCAACGGTGCTGGGGATTTTGCGTAACGGCGAATTTGTAAAATCGGCAAACGCCGGCGATGCAGTAGAAGTAGCATTGGACAAAACTAATTTCTATGGCACCCAGGGCGGCCAGGTTGGCGATAGTGGTGAAATCACGTGCAATGGTGCAATTGTTATGACCGTGACCGAGGCTGCACGTGCAGACAACGTCGTTATTCACAAAGGAACGCTGGCGACGGATTTGTCAGTTGGCGATGTGGTAAAAACCGTTATCAATTCTGCGGTGCGCACCCAGACCACGCGTGCGCATACGGCGACACACCTGTTGCAGGCGGCATTGCAACACGTCTTGAACCAAGATGTTCATCAGCGTGGGTCCAAGGTTTCGCCGGATTCTGTGCGATTTGACTTTTCGTTCGGGCGTGCAATGACAGATGATGAAAAGAAAGCGGTCGAAGATTTGGTGAACAAATGGATTGCAGCGGACATGCCGGTTAGCCACGAAGAAATGTCGTTGACCGCGGCCCAGGCTCGTGGGGCAACTGCGCTGTTTAACGAAAAATATGGCGACACAGTCAAGGTTATTACGGCAGGCGACGTATCGTGCGAATTGTGCGGTGGCACACACGTGTATCATACAGGCGAAATATTGCGGGCCCGCGTTAACAAGGAAAAATCTATCAGCAGTGGCATTCGTCGTATTACAATGTCTGTTGGGACATTGGCTGAATAACAAAAACGCCCCCCTTGGGGCGTTTTTACTATGTGATAAAAAACTCTTTACATATTTTTCAATATTTCTTAAAATAGTCATGTCAACAACAAAGGAAGGAAAAATGGCACAAAAATCAGTTAAAAAAGCCCCTGCCAAGAAAGTTGCAGCGGCAAAAAAAACAGCAAGTGTAAAAAAGACCGTTGCGACCAAGGCACCAGCAAAGAAAGTGGTTGCGAAAAAGGTTTCACCCAAGAAAGTGGCAAAACCAGAAATGAAACCAGTCATTGTTGCCCAGGAAGTAACACATGAATGTACATGCGGTAAAAATTGCAAATGCGGGTGTCGCGCGGGTCGTTTCTTCAAGAAACTGGTAATCGTTCTGATTGTATTCGCGCTGGGATTTGCGGCGGCAAAAATGTTAGGCTGCTGCAAGAAACCAATGCCGCGTTTTGTTGACGGTTGCATGGATGTTACATCGGTAAAATGCCCAAAATTACAGGCTGAATTGCCAATGATGGACATCAATGGTGACGGTTGTATTACACACCAAGAATTCGATGCATACAAACATACCGCAACAGCGGACGCACCGGTTGTCGAAGAAGTTGTAACCGATGAAACAGTTGCAGAATAAAAAATGCCCCACCGGGGCATTTTTTATTAGAAAGCAGAGTGCAATGAATGTGTCCGCCGATGGCGGACACTCCTTATTGTCATTCCTGCGCAGGCAGGAATAGGGACTAAGAAATTACTTTTGCTCA
>URSJ01000019.1 GCA_900550495.1 uncultured Rickettsiales bacterium | reverse complement strand
TGGAAATCTCGCTGGTTTATGATTTGAATCTGCACAAAGATTACACATCACAAACCGGTATGGCGAAATTCAGATACGAATTCTGATGAAAAAAAACGGGGCATTTGCCCCGTTTTTTTCTAGAAATTAAACACAGATGATTATTTAAAATATTTGCTGTGTTGTTCTTGGGATATTTTATACATTTTGTCAAACAGTGCGTCTGCATCTGCACGGGTTGCCGGGCCCGATGTCGCGCCACCAATGTCGGCACCGTTCAATATTACCAAACGACTGGGCAATAAATCATTGCCGCATTCAATAAAATACTGATTACCATCATAATATTTGCCAAAACAGCGGCCGTTCGCAACGGCGGCGTATCCTGCATCGGCCAGCACGCCACACGTTGGTTGCGTGCCACGCGTGATTTCGCCGTTTTCCAGAACTTCATAGGTGTCATATCCAGCCGCCCCCAGGACGCCACTGCACCATACGTTTACGTATTTGCCGTCCAGTGATACCGTTGTGCCATTTGAACTGGTCTTGCGCGAGCCAAAGCAATCGCCATTTAATATGTTTATATCATAATCGCGCGTGTTTATCCCCGTGCCATGTGAGATTTCTGCGCGTCCAATCGGGGTGGCATCATCAGACTGGGGATTTAATGCCGCGCCACAAATCATTTTGATTCCGCGACAATTACTGGTCGCGTCCCATAATTCTGTGTCGTATCCTGCGCCCATAGAAACATAGCATTTTGTTGGATCCAGGCGGCAAACCGTCGGCTGTTGCCACCAGGGGGTGGCGGCTGTTGCCGCGCCACATAATACCGAAATCACAGAAAACGCAAATATTTTTTTCATTTCAATCTCTTGGTATGTGTGTATTCTACCAGAATTTGCCCCGATATGCAAGGTCGCCACTATTGCCCAGTGCCTGTGCCACCGCCCGATGTATTGTCGCTTGTCGTTGCGCCATTGGTGGTTGAGTTGTTATTACTGGTTGTTTCGTCATCTGAGGCACGGCAATAACCCCATTTTGTATTTGCACCTGTTTCGGAATAGAATTTCTGGTGCAATTTGTGCCCTGTAATGTCGTGCAGGCCATCGCCACGTCTAATCTGTGTCGTGCCAGTTTGCTGTTCGGTTGTGGTTTCGGTGGAATTAGTTTCTTGGTCAATCCATTGTGTATCAACCCACAGTCCGTTCAGACGTTTGCATTCCTCCGCTAGCACTGTTGCCATTTCAACGCGTATTGAATCCATGACGACATTTACATCTTCTATCACAGTGGTCGGCAATACGTAATCGGATTTTGTTGCGTCAGACGGACGGACACAGGTTTGCATGGCATAACGCACCATTTTTTGATACAGACTGCCGATATAATCGGTGCCACAGTTCAGACCATCGGTTTCTGGAACTGCTGGCATTCCAGCGCCACCACATACCTCCAGTGATAATGCCTCGCCTTCGCATTTCTGGCAACTGTTGCCAGGTGTTGGGGTGCTGTTTGCAACCCACACGCCGTTTTGATTGACTGCCAGGTACCAAGTGTCATTGCAACTGGTATATTGTTTGCTGAGTGGGCAATTGTATCCGCTTTGGCTTGTTGGGTCGCCAGATGGTGGGGTAATGGGGCCGGTATCATCATTACTGGTGTCGTTGTTATTACGATTCCACAATTCCTGGTTGCACTGATAGTTTGTGGCGTATTGCTGTTCCCCAGGAGCATACACGCGGCAACCATACGGATATGCGTGCAGACTGTCATTGGACGGGACGGCGCACATATCGCGTGCAAATTCTTGCAAAGTGACACGGCATTCCTTGCCTATCTTTTGAGCCGTGATGTTGTGCATGGCATTGACCAATAAATCTAATGCGTTGCCAGAACCGTCGTTATATAACAGACTGCATGCCTGCAATTTTTCTTTGCACATTTCTTCGGATAATTCCAAACGCGCCCCCAGTAATAACTGCTCTTTGATATTACTAAAATCTTTTAATGATTTGCTCTGTTCGTCGTAACAGGCGTTCACGACGTCCAGACATTCGTTTTTTACGGTGCGGATGCGTTCATGTTGGCCCTGGTATATTTCGGCAATTGCCTGGCGCATGAATTCGTCCCATACATCGTCAGCCAAGTCGCGACATGTGTCCAGTCCACGTGCCGCATATGCACGTTTGCGGTTTAATTCGGCGACAATCAGGCGGTTTGAAGGATTGGTCAATACGTCACCCGACAATGAAATCTGGGTTTCCAATTGATAAAAATCTGCCGTGTAAATAGGTTCGCCCTTGTCCCGCGTCAAGTATTTGCCCGATATATCCAGACAGTGAACATAATCGGTTCCACATGCGGCGTCGGCGGTAATATCCTTGCGTACCTGGGCGATACAGTCGTTAATGGATGTTGAATTATGGGCGTTATAATTTTCCAGACGCGCGTTGTTCATTTCACGTTCAGTGCTGCGTATAGTGCCCTGGGCATTGGCCAGTTTTTTGTTTAGTGCCGTCAGCAATGTCGTGCAGTCATTTTCAATATACATTCCATATGCAGCAACAACCATGTCTAGTGTGTTCTTGGACGGACAACGACCAGAAACTAAATCGGTGCATTGACTGTGCACCGCGTTGTATAATGATTCCCCGGTCAGGTTCGCGATGTTTGCGCCCGATGCTAAATCTGTCGTTGCCCAGATTGCATTTATATCGCCGGCGATATCCAGCGTCCCCGACGTTGACAATGAATTTGATTTTGTCTTGGTCAAAACTGCGCTAATGCCAGCCAATTTTTGTGCCGATGACGAATTGTCGCGCACGGTTGATGCCGCAGTTTCGCCGGCGGTTGCGTTTATCATTGCCTTGACCTCGGCCGCGGTTTTGGGAATAACCTCTATATTCAGGCTTTTAAAATCTTGTAATTGGTCAGATGCCCGACCCAGTGCGCGTTCGCGTGATTTAATGTCGGTCAGTTTTGAAGAGCATACACATCGACGGTATGTGTCATCTTGTTTCGCACAGAATTGATCCATGCACGAAAAATATGCATCGCGACACGTGTTATATCCAGTGCCAAATGTGTTTGTTCCGCTGGCCGATGTGGTTATAGCGCGTGCGTTTGTTGTTGCACTGCGTGCGATTGTTTTTGTCGCGCTGCGTGCAGATGACGGTGTTGTGACACGTGCGTTTGTTGTTGCGCTGCGTGCGGCGGTGTTTGTGCGTGCCGCGCTGCGTGCCGTGGCCGTGCGATTGACAGTATTACGTGCAGTGGTGCGGGTCGTCGCATTACGTGATTTGGTCGCCGTTATTGCGGTTCGCGTTGTTGGTTGTGATTGTGTGACGTCTGATTGTTTGCGTGCAGTAACATTGTCGCTGGGTGTGTTTCTGGTAACGGTGGACGCGCTGCGCACCGCGGCATCGGAAAAACCGATGCCGGCACAGAGTGTCGCGGCAAAAAGCAAAATCTTTTTCATCCTTGGCTTTGTGACAATGATAACAAAAATGCCCTTTTATGGGCAAGGGTTATTTCGCACAATCGCGCAATTTTTTTGCAAAAAGAATCCCGCAGATTACGGGACTTTTTATTAATTATTTGTATCTGTGTTTGATGGGCGGTTACGTTCGACGAATGTGATGCGTCCCTTGTCCAAATCGTATGGGGTCATTTCAACACGAACACGTTCGCCAATATTGACCCAGATACGCGCCTTGCGCATTTTTCCACACACAGTGGCCAGAATTTCGTGGCCGTTTTCTAATTTTACACGAAACATTGTGTTCGGCAATTTGTCTTCAACTGTGCCACTGAATACAATTACATCATCTTTCGCCATATTTTATCCTTAACATTTTTCTGAATTTTTACTGGTCTAATGTTATATTTTTGCATAAAAAATTGCAAGTTGTTTTTATCTGCTTGCACGGCTGGGCCGGATTTGATAAAATTAGACATAATAATGTAGGGTGGACTCATATGAGATTAGGCTTGTTTTTCACATTGTTGTGTGTTGTGCCGGGGCTTGCATGCGGGGCGACACGTGATGATACGAACGTTCGTATCGGTGTGACGCGTATGTCAATGGCGGGTGTGCGTGCGCCAAATATGACGGGGAATTTGGGTGGAAATAAAAACGCTTCGCCGACACTGCCGACAGCCAGCACTAGCGGTGGCATCACGCCAAGTTCAACGCCGGTATCTGCATCAACATCTACGCCAGCGCCACAGTCGAAACCGGAACCGACACCAGAGCCGACGCCAACCCCGGTGCCAAATTCAAGCACGGCTGATAACAGTGCTGGCGTGTCGTGCCGCACAGCGTATCGTGCATGTATGGATGGATTTTGTCTGTTAGATGAAAGCGAGGGAAACCGTTGCGCTTGTTCAGACAACATAAATAAATCAAAATCATTGATTCAAGAAATTCAACAAATTCAATCAGATGCAGATAATTTGTATACCGAGGGGGTAGAGCGCGAACAACTGGGGGCCAAAGCAAAACTGGTGTTCGGTCAGAGTGCGGCCGCGCAAAAAAGTTCACGTGCGTCGGGGCTGAGTTTTACCGAGTGGTTAAACAGCGATAATAATTCGGATTCGCTGGGGGCTGACGAAGATATTGGTGATGGCTTGTATTCAATGGCGGCAACATATTGTGCCGACACGTTGGCGAAATGTGGCAGTTCTGCTGATATGGAAGAGGCGTTATATTCCCGCCAAATTGTTTCCGATTGCAAGGCGTTTGATTCATATCTGGCCGACCAAAAATCCAATGCGATGGCCAACAAACGCACGGCCGAGGCTGCTGTGCGTAAGGCGCGTCTGGAAATGTTGGATACAACAAATAAATACAACCGCGGCGAATGCCTGTTGGCGTATAAATCGTGTATCGCGGACAAGGGCGGGTGTGGCGCGAACTTTGAAAACTGCTTGGATCGCGACTTGCTGGGGCGTCGTGCAAATGCGTGCGAAAATGTTCTGGATCAATGTATGGCCGTTCGTGACAGTGTATTACAGGATTGGGGCGCAGAATCAGAAAGCATTTTGGTTGATGCTGCGAAATACGCTGATAAAAACGCCCGTGCAACATGTCTGGCACGTATTCAGGTCTGTTTAGAAGATAGTTGCAGCACAGAAACAAATTCGGCGTGCCTGACCGATGTCAAGGTTGCTGCCGGGATTTGTCCGGTTATTACCGAATGTGAAGAAATGATTCCGGGTATCCAAAGTGCGGTCAATGATAAACTGGGGTATCTGCGGACGCATTTCTGCCAGAACGATATTGACAAATGTTTGCAAAGCAAGTGCGGTGAAAACTTTACTGCGCCGGAATGTGTCGGCAAAAGTGCAAGTGAAATTGCCGCGTTATGCCCGCAATCAATGTATCCATCGTGCAAGAATGAAACCCAGTTTGATATAATCGTGCAATCTGTTTTGTTACAGATGGATTATCAGATGTTGCAGGGTTGCCTGAACTACTTTGGCGAACAATTGGGCAAAGTTTGTGGCACGGATATGTCGTGCCTGCCGACTGATACGACGATTGCGTCGTTGACATCTGTTCCTGCCGATTCGGCGGTGTTGGCTGAGTTACGTGAAACTGTGCGCAAAAATGTTGCCGCATCAGTGGACGAATTCTTTACACAATTTGAACAGGATAAAACGGTTGCCGCATGTTCGGACAGCCAGAAACCCATCGGTAAAAAATCATTGGGCGACACGGTGTTCAATAGTGCGAAAATGGTTGCGCAAATCAGTGCCGAAAATCGTGCAATGCGCGCATTGGAAGCCAAGATTTCAGAACTGTCGCGTCAGCAAGATTTGGATGCTGCCCAGAAGAACTGTCTGAATACATACCAAGTGGAATCGCCGGACAAATCGTCCAAGCATTACAGTTATATTCGCAGCGTGTCGTTTGAACCATCGTTGCGCAATTGCCATGTGTGCCGCATGCAACAGGTTTGTGAAACGGGTGGTGAATCCAAAGGAACGGCAGGATTGAAAGGATTTGCGGGCGGCCTGTCGGCGGGTGCAGCAGCCGGCACGATGGTGACCCCGGGCTGGGGCACGGCAATCGGTGGCGTCGTTGGCGCGGTTGGTGGTCTGTTTGCAGGACGCAGTGCGGGTGGCGAACAAGAATTCTGCCAGGAAATTGAATCCTGTGAAGATATAAATATGTAATGTGCGGGCATAAATATGAATATAAAAAATATTTTGACGTTTGCGATTTGTGGTGTTGTGACCGTGGGTGCTGGTGACGCGTTAGCGGCGGTCAAGACATCAAAACAGGCGGCAATACAAACCGGGACAAATGTTCGGGCGCGGCTGACGGCAACGGGTCTGTATGACCAGGAATGTTATGACGCGTATTATTCGTGCATGGATCAATTCTGTATCGCGGACAATTCCAGTGGGGGCAGTTGCGCGTGCAGTGACGATAACGCAAAATATGAACAACAACTGGCCGAAATCCAGGATATGGTGGACGAGGCCGCACGTATTCGCACCGAAGAGGTTGAAAAGGTCCGCGCGGGTGCGGATGCCGATATTATATTTACGGGCGAACGCAAATACGATGAAAACGGCAATATTATCAAGACGGGCGAATTGACCGCGGCGGAAAAAAAGGCCCAAGACCGCCAGAGTTTGATGGCGTTGTTTGATACCGCCAGTGACGATGACGAAGATGTTGTAACCGGTATCGCGGACAAGACAGGCAACGCACTTTATAACGCGGCCCAAGAACTGTGTGCAGCCCAGATTCCGGACAAATGTTCATCTGATTTGAATTTCTTGACCCAATTATATTCCCGCCAGATTGTATCCGATTGTCGCGGATTTGAAAACAGTATCAACGCTAAAATGGCAGCGGCAAAGCAAGATTTGGTCGCCGCCCAGGGCGAGGTGCGCACCGCACTGCAAGAAAGTTTTGCATCTGCTAACAAATATGATTTGGGCACATGTATGGTGGAATTTAAAAAATGCATGCAGACCGATGATGCTTGTGGCGCGGGTTGGGAAAATTGTGTTTCGACAATTGCATCTGAAAATATGCAAAACAATACCGCGGTCAGCACCGCCGGCACCACGGTTGCGACGGTTGATAAATATGACATAACCGCATCAACCATGGAAATCTTGAATTCCAAGCGCACCATTTGTGAAAAGGTTTTGAATCAATGCGTCGCCGTTCGCGACCAGGTTTGGCCGGCCTTTCTGCGCGAAGCGGCACCAACGATAAAGGTTGCCGAAGCCCAAGTTGAATCTAAATTTCGTCAATCGTGCCTGGGCACAATTTCCGATTGTATCCAGACGGCGTGTCGCGACGATATTGCGGGCAAGGGCATTGCGACAATGGACGCCTGTTTGGCACGTCCCGACATGGCACGCAGTTTTTGCAAGGTTGAAATTGACCCATGTGAACGCATGGAACCGCAGATTTGGGACTATGTAACCGATAAACTGGCGGCGATGCGTGTTGACGCCTGCACGAACGAGGTCAAAGAGTGCTTTACCGCCGACACACGTTGTGGCGCGAATTTCCAGAACTGTATTGGTATGGATTACGATTATATCCACGATATTTGCCCGATTGACACACTGGTTGTCTGCAAACAGAATAACAAAGACTTTTCAATGGATGATTTGGATTCCATGTTGATGGGGCTGTATCTGAATATTGATAACAGTGCGCTGACCCAGTGTGAAAACCTGGTCGACACCAAAATGGCCGAAATTTGCGGCAGCACTACCGACTGTAACAAATTCGCCAGTGATGATACAATTGGCACTGGGTCATTGCGTTCCCAGAAAGATGGCACGACGTATCGTGTGACCGGTATGATTTCGTTCGGCAGTATCAAGATGGGCGACGCGTCTGGCAAAACAATTGACAATGGTGACGGCAAGACTGTGCGTCTGGGCCCCGGTGAAATCGGCGTTGCGGAATATTTGAACCAGATTCGTGCGCGTAATTCGTCGGTCAATAATGCCGATGGTATCATTTCGTCAATCGAAGAAGAACTGAACAACATTGCCGGCACAATCAACCGCACAATTGAAATGATTGAACAGGACCCGCAAATTCAATACTGTGTGAACGGGCGCGATTTGTCCCAGATTACGGGCAAGGCGAACCAGAAAACCACGGCACGTTTTCCGAACCTGTTAAACAGTGTGAAAATGCAGATTGCGGTTGCCGCACTGCGCCAGGCCCAGGATAATTATAACGCCAAACTGAATAAACAAATCGCAGACGCAACCAAAGACGCGTCCACAGATTTGGCGCAATATATGTGCCAGAAAATGGCCGAAACCGGCGGGGCGGGCACAACCGGAATTTCGTCATCAACGCCGCTGGCGGCACCATATGCAATCAGTTATGACGTGGGCTCGGGCCTCAGCAACGATGACCTGACGCGTGGCGGCACGGGCGAAACGTCTGTTACGACTACTGCGGGCAGTGGCGTCACCAAAACGGTAACCAGTCTGTTTAACCGCGAAACGCGTAATTGTCATGTATGCACTACCACATCTACACAGAGTTGCACGATAAAAGGTGGCAATTGGTTCCGCAAGGCAAACAAGAATTGCGAAGTTAAAACTGATGGTCCGAATTGTGAAGATATTGCAATGTAATAATACACCTGGGGGGATAATTCATTATGGAAAATACACATGCATTAGCAAACGGGATAAATCTGGAATCCATTATTACATCACTGGGCCAGACGGCAATACATTTTTCGGTTCGCTTGACGGCGTCTATATTCATACTGGTGGCGGGACTGTGGCTGGCGTCACGTGTTGCTAAATCTGTTCGTCGTGGAATGGAACGGCGCAAACTGGATCCGTCGTTACAGTCGTTCATCGGCTCTTTTGTCAGCATTGCACTGCGTATAATCGCCATAATCATATCGCTGACCACGGTTGGGGTTCAAATGACGTCAATCGTCGCGGTCTTGGGGGCTGGCACATTGGCGGTCGGTATGGCATTGTCCGGCACAATGCAGAATTTCGCTGGCGGTGTTATTATTTTATTCCTGAAACCGTTCAAGGTTGGTGATACAATTGCAACCGCATCGGGCAAGACTGGCGTTGTTAAAAAGATTATGATTTTTACGACCGAATTGCATACGTTTGATAACCAGGTTGTGTTTTTGCCAAATGGCACGCTGGCTAATGGTGAGATAACGAATTTGTCAGGTGGGGCGTTGCGTCGCACGGAATTGATGGTTGGCATCGAATATGGGGCCAGTGTTGCGACCGCCCGTCGCGTGATTTTGGATATCTTGGCACGTGACCCGCGTATTGCGGACAAACCCGCCCCCCTGGTTATGGTCAAAGACCTGGGCGACAATGCTGTTGTGTTGAAAATTTTGTTCTGGGCAAAATATGCAGATATGTTCATGACGGGCCCAGACATTTTGGAAAAGATTTATAACGAATTACCGAAAAAGAAAGTCGGATTCCCGTTCCCCCAGGTGGATGTGCATATCAAAAAATAATAAAAATAAAGGAGTAGACATATGAAAAAAATGTTTGTTTGTGCAATGGCGGTTATGATGTCCGTGACGGCGGCCAGTGCGGGTTTTGTTGATAATAATGAAACCATCGTCACCGTGGCCCAGGTCAAAGAAATGCGTGACGATGTTCCTGTGATTGTCACGGGGAATATTATCAAGAGCATGGGCGACGAAAAGTATTTATTCCGCGATGCCACCGATTCAATTGTCATTGAAATTGATGACGATGATTGGAATGGTTTGACGGTAACGCCAGAAGATAACGTAAAGTTGTATGGCGAGGTTGAATCCAAACTGTTCAAAACAGAAATCGAAGTAGACAGAATTGAAAAGTTATAAACAAACGCGCCGATGGCGCGTTTTTATTAGTGATATAGTGAAAGAGTGATTTAGTGATAAAGTGAATTCTCTTGCTGTTGCGCTCCAAGTTTCCCTCCATCGGGCCCCACAAAATCGCCAGATTTTGTGGGTGTTTGCGTGGAGGGGTGGTGCGGAGCACCGGGGTGTCGTCTATTTTAGAGAGCAATAATTGTGCTCGCCGATGGCGGACACTCCTTATTGTCATTCCTGCGTAGGCAGGAATAGGGACTAAGAAATTACTTTTGCTCATTGTTGCACAATATACGTAAAAATTAGCACCCCAACCACACCCTTTCGTCATACCGGCGTCCGGGCCCCGCGAAATTGATAAATTTCGTGGGTGGTGCCT
>URSJ01000018.1 GCA_900550495.1 uncultured Rickettsiales bacterium | reverse complement strand
TCACATTGGATACAGAAACCACGGTATACGCATTCCGTGGTGGTGATGGTATGCCAGGCACAGTGAATAAATCTGGAGGTTATCTCGGGACATTCGGTGGTGGCGCGTCTGGGGCGGACAGCGTCCTGGTTGTTGGCGACCGCGTGTTCCGCGCACGGGGTGCAAATGGCCAGAGTTGCCGTGGTATATTCGGTTGGGGAGCATGCATCAATGGCGAAAGCAGCAGCCTGTATCAAGGGATGGGACGTGGTGCTGGTTGGGTGGAGACTGGGGCCACCGCCAACAACCAACGATTTTGCGTGAATACCAAGCCGGCAGGATACACAGCGTTCTGGATACGTCAGGTCGGCGGCGGCGGTGGTGGTGCACCCAGTGGCACGGGCGGCACCAGGTGGCAGTATAATACAAATTGTCCCGCGGATACGGTTATTGGCGCCGGCGCAGATGCGACGACCGCCGGTGGTGGTAATGGTGGTGACATTACAAACGCGTATTATAACCCCGACGATACAACGCCGAAAAATGCCACTGGTGGTCGCGGTGGTGCAAATGTGACATGGCAATGCGGTGGTCAGACGATTACCGTCTATGGCGGTGGTGGCGGTGGTGCATGTATAAATGGCTCATACGCCACCAGCATCAATGGTGGCGATGGTGGCAGCGGCAGCACTGGCACATCAAATACCAGTTATCTGAGAATATACAAGATGTAGGAAAAGTGAGCAAGTGATATGGTTGCCTGTTCTAAAAAACTATCACTAAATCACTCTATCTCTTACGCACTAAAAAACGCGCTGGGCGCGTTTTTTTATCTGGTGCGTGCGGCGTGTAATGATTTTTGAATATATTTCATATATGCACGCAGCACAGAATTATACACATTCTGGATATTATAACGTGCCTGGGCATCGCGCCCAATCGAGTAAGAGCAAACAACAACCCACTGTTTATCGGTGGTCTGGTATGGACGGTGCACTTTTAATAATTTATAGTGTGTGTTCATTTTTGTGTCCTTTGGTATAGATTTTTTTCCCGGTCAATTTTTTACAATATATTCGCCCCAGGTCAAGGCTTTTTTTGTGCCAATTATGAATTTTTGCCCGTCGCGGGGGCTTGAATAGTCGTGCTGTTTGCGTTACAATATGTGTATCACGTAAATATCAAAAAAGGGATTGTTATGCCAAAGAAAGAATCAACCAAGAAAGCCAAGCCGGTTCGCGCAACCCGTGTGCAACATGCACCCTCAGATTCCGTTGCCGCAGCGGTCCAGCGTATGTATGATAAATCAGCACCATTGCTGGTATGCGAAGGGTTGTTGTTCGGTATCGCTGCAATACTGATGGCGTTCAAGCCGATGGCGGTGCTGACTGCGTTTATGTTTATTATTGGTATCGGATTGGGATTGTTTGGACTGTATCGCACCATCGTTGGGTTTATCGCGTCGCGCAATGTTGGCGGCGGGTGGTTTGATGTGCTGTTCGGACTGATAAACGTGGTGTTGGGTGTGTTGTTCTGTATATATCCAACAGGGTCAATCCGCGTGATGACGGTGATATTTGTCGCGCTGTTCTTGTTCAAGGCACTGCGTGCGTTGATATTTGCAATCAATATGGCACGTGCGCGGTTCGGACATTGGGGTTTTGACCTGGTGATGGCAATAGTGTTGGTTGCGTTGGCGGTGGCATTGCTGTTCTGGCCAATGGCGGCACCAATCGCGGTGGTGTATTACCTGGCAATAACATTGTTGCTGTATGCGGCATCTGATATATACATGTATATAGAATTGCTGAAACTGAAACGTAATGTAATTGGATAACAAATCTATGATAAAACACCGCCCGTTTGGACGGTATTTTTTGTGAAACAACAGGGCGGGTTATGTTATAATATAAATTATGAGCAAGATAATGTATATCATCGCTGGCCCAAACGGCAGTGGCAAAACAACACTGGCCAAAGAAATAGTCAGGGAAGAAGATATTACCTTTCTAAATGCAGACGAGATAGCCAAGAACCTGAATGATAAAATAGGCATTCGGTCTGGTAAAATATTATTATCCCAGATGGACGAATTGTTTCGCGATGGTGGTTCTTTTGTTTTGGAATCAACAATTTCAGGACTGTATCATTTGCGTGCCATAGAACGGGCCAAACAGGAACGTTACGACATTGTTTTTATTTATGTTTTTTTGGAATCTGCCAAACAAAACATCGCCAGAATTAAAATGCGTGTGAAATTGGGTGGACATAATGTGCCAACGGTTGATGTAAAACGTCGATATAACCGCAGTTTGAATAATTTTTGGAAAACGATACCTGATGTTAAATATTGGGAATTGTATTATAATGGCGGTGAACGTTTTGAGTTGGTTGCACGTAGTGATTCAAAACGACTTGAAATTGTAAATGAACAAGCTTATAATAAATTCAAAGGTATAAAAAATGACTAAGAGTCGTCGTGTTTTATCAGAAAAAATACAACGTTTGGCCAGACGTGGGGTGCGCAGTGCACGTCATGCCGCCAAGAAAGCCGGCGTGCCAGTCCCGTATGTTGTAAATGGTAAATTGACCGAGGTTAGGTTATAAATAAGAATCTATGATAAAACACCGCCCGTTTGGGCGGTGTTTTTTATGGTTTATGCAAAACTTGAAATTTGCCGAAATATAGTATAGAATAGGGGGTGTGCGCCCTTAGCCCAGCTGGATAGAGCATCGGATTTCTAATCCGCAGGTCGCAGGTTCGAATCCTGCAGGGCGCGCCAAGATAAATGCGCAGCCACGGGAATTATGCGTTGCAGTGGGATTTGGATTTGAACCTGCGACGGGGAGCAGTTCGACCCGCAGCAAAAAGGCGGAAACGCGCCGGTCCACCGTAACTCTTAATCAAATAAGTTTTTTTGATTGTAACTCAAAAAATTCAGAAATCAAGCTAAACCGCAATATCTCTTCATAAAAAAGTGGCATTTTCTGGCTGTTATGTTATAATTCATCCTGAAAAGGGGATCTATATGGTTAGATATTATTGTAGTGGTTTCGACCTTGATAACATTTTTGGGCATGGACTTGGCAATATGCTTAAGGATGAATTAAAAAACACAAAGAGCATCGTTTATGTTCCAGGCGGGGCAGAAAAGGTAGAAAAAGCCCGTCTTAAACATATTCCTAACTTTACAAAACATTTCCAAAATGTAGGCATTGAATTTGAATCTGTAAATGTCATTACCCCTGAATTGTCTTCTGACGAAGCAAAAAAAATGGTGAAAAATGCAAGTTTTGTGATGTTAATGGGGGGCGACCCATTTAAACAAAAAGAACTGTGTGAAAGGCTGGACATTATGAACGAATTGAAAAACTTTAATGGGGTTATGCTTGGTTTTAGCGCGGGTGCTATGTTGATGTCTAAATATATTATAATAACTCCTTGCAGTGAAGAATTTCCAGATTTCCATATTGAGCCAGGTCTAAACCTGGATGGTATTTCCATTTATCCACATAATAATACATCAGATAAGGAATATCCGGAAGAACTTGTGTCTGGTGATGAAGTGTATAAAAAATCTGATTTACTACAGGTAGCTAAGGATTATGATAAATTCTACCTCTTACAAGACAATCTGAGAGAAGACGGACTGACCGATATTAGTTTTATTAGATGTTCTAATGGTAATGTTGAATTTTGTATTGAAAATGAAGGTAAGATTTGGGAGGCAGACAAAGATATCAAACTGGTAAATTTGCCTGTTGAATTATATAATGCCGCTTGAGTTTGTTAATAATAAATGACTAGTTTCTGTTAATGAGCTTGAGATAACTGTAATGTTTTCACAAATATGTTACATATTTGATACATAGTATGGAGATTGGTGTGGAAACAAAATGGCGGAAAGGGGCAGAAATTGGGCGAACAATCGGTTTTGGTTCAGACGATTTCTAATCCGCAGGTCGCAGGTTCGAATCCTGCAGGGCGCGCCAAGATAAATGCGTAGCCACGGGAATTATACGTTGCAGGGGGATTTGGATTTGAACCTGCGACGGGGAGCAGTTCGACCCGACGCAAAAAGGCGGAAACGCGCCGGTCCACCGTAGTTTTAACGGAGGTGGATTTTGCAAGGGCGGCGTCAGCCAATCCTGCAGGGCGCACCAAGATAAATGCGCGGCTGTATAAACAGGTCTTGCGCGAGTATCAGGCGCGAACAGGATTGCGTCCCAATCGTCGTCGTATTCGCGAATTGGCATTGATTGAATTCTTGTGGGCAAAACGTTGGTATGTTGGCGATGCACTGATTCCGTTAAAGCCACATGCGGTGCGTCGTAATGTTGGATTGGTATTGATGTATTTCTGGCACGTGCCTGAATTTATGAAGCCGATTGTTCGTTTGATGATAAATATTCGTGAACGCATTATGCGATAAAACAAACCGCCATTTTGGCGGTCTGGTTTTTTTGTGAAATCGTTCCTGTGGTGTCGTTGTGGGGCGTTATCGTATAATTCTATCGCCCAAAGTTCAAGAAAGGAGAGAGATAATATGAAAGTCGTCTTGGAATTTATTCTGACTATGGTGTTGTCGTTTGTCCCAGGCATAGTCGGCGTTTTATTTTCGCCAAATGGCGCATCTGATTTATGGTATAACGCGCTGAATAAATCT
Organism: uncultured Rickettsiales bacterium; assembly: GCA_900550495.1. Lineage (GTDB taxonomy): Bacteria > Pseudomonadota > Alphaproteobacteria > Rs-D84 > Rs-D84 > Enterousia. The sequence continues at coordinate 7,528 of URSJ01000018.1, read as the reverse complement.
GCGCTGACCCCAGACGGTTGGGTGTTTGCCGTGGTGTGGCCGTTGCTGTATGCGTTGCTGGGGGTGGCGTTATTCCTGGTCGTGCGTAATGCCAAGACGCGTCAGTCCAAGGTTCCAGCCTATTTATTATTCCTGGGCCAGATGGCGTTAAACGCGCTGTGGTCATATGTGTTCTTTGGTTTGCATATGGCGGGCGCGGCGTTGATTGTGTTGGTTGGTCTGATTATCGTTTCGGCGTTTATGATGCGCGAATTTCGGTCGTTTAATCGATGGGCCGGGTATTTGATTTGGCCGTATATTTTATGGCTGATTTTTGCGATGTATTTGAACATAATAATTGTATGGTTGAATTAAAAAAACTATCCCCGTAAAACGGGGATTTTTATATCTTTAAAATCTTGAATTTTGCGTCGCCGATATTCAGGTATTTTAACCCCAGTTCTTCGACATAATCTGGACTGTAAGATTGCAACAGATCGATATGACGGTTTAGTGCGTCCAGTTTTGCCTGTTCCGAGGCCAGTTGTGATTGTTCGTTGTTCAATCGCCAGATGTTTATAACGAAATTCTGGACGTTGACCGCCCCCCAGAAAATGCGAACAAACATAAACAATGCGAACGCAGTCGCCAAAATACCAGCCTTGCCACGCCAACTGGCACCCCAGGCGCGGCCGATGAAACCAAATAAATTTTTGATTTTTTCCTTCATAGATGTCATTATATCATAAATGTTTAGCGATAATCAAATTTTTGCTGCGCCATTGGCTGGAATTACCGACAAACCATTTCGGCGCGTCTTGCGTATATTCGCGCCAGATTCGCCGTTGGTGACAGAAATGATTTCATGTCATTCGTTGGTGGGGGCGCATAAAAACTGTTTGCGTAATTTTGATTCTTATACAGACGAAGGGTGCGTTGGTGCCCAGATTTTTGGCGCAAATGTGTCGCTGATGGCAGATGCGGCACGTATATTACAGGATAATGGCGCACGGTGGATTGATATAAATATGGGCTGTCCTGTGCCAAAGGTTGCAACGCGTGCCGGTGCCGGTGCGTTTTTGATGCGGGATCATGTGCTGGCCGGGAAAATAATGTCGGCGGTGGTGCGTGCGGTGGATATTCCGGTGTCAATTAAAACACGCCTGGGGTGGGACGACGCACATCGCGACTGGTGTGAACTGGTGCGAATTGCCGCGGATTCTGGCGTGCGTTTTGCAACCCTGCACGGACGAACACGCGCCCAGTTATATGTCGGACCGGCGGTGCATCCAGATGTGTCAGACGCGCCAATCCCGATTATTGCAAATGGTGATATTGCCACCGCCCAAGATGCCCAGAATATGGAAAATCTGGGCTATGCGGGGGTAATGGTTGGTCGTGCAATATTGGGACGTCCGTGGGTTTTGGGGCAAATTGCAGGGCGCAATTGCGTGCCAAAAAATGTGGGCGAGATAGTGCTGAAACATTTGCAATATGCGATTGAATATTATGGCGCGTCGGTTGCGGTGCCAATGTTTCGCAAGCACGCGGCGTGGTATTCATCGGGGTTGCCAAATTCGTCTGAATTTCGCATTCGCGTCAATCAAATCACAGATGCAGATGCATTGCATGATGCGATTAGTGAATTTTGGGGTTGCGGGTCGCAAAATATAGGTTTATGATAACAAGGTGCAACAAGGGATAAAGAAATATGATCGAAAATAATACAGAACCACAAGTTGAAATTACGGTTGGCGAAATACTGCGTAATGCACGAACAACCGGTCGTCGCAAGCGTGAAATTCAAACAATTTCTAAATTGTTGTGTATTCGCGAAGAATTCTTGCAGGCACTGGAAAATGGCAATTACGACGCGTTGCCAGAACCGGTATATATTCTGGGGTTTGCGCGTAATTACGCAATGGAATTGGGGCTGAATCCTGATGAAATTGTGGCGAAATTAAAACGCGAAATGGGGCTGGGCGATGAATGCCAGGCACATTCGGACAAGGACGATGCCGTTGATGATTCTGCGACATGCAATGTTGCACATGCCTGTCCGACGTTTGGTGGCGCGTTGCGTCGCGCAATGCAGTTCGTGCGTGCCCATTGGGTGTGGTTCGCGGGCGCGGTTGCGACGATAATCTTGGTAATTGTAGTGGTCGCGGCTGTGATGGGCGGAAAATCAAATGATGATGCGACCACGATGGCGGATACTCCTGTGGTTGCGGCGGTGATTGAGCCAAGTTATGCGGTCGCCGTGCGTGAACGCTTTGGCGTTGATAATCGTGACAAGGCTGCCGTTATTTTACAGGCGATTGATGAATCCTGGGTCAAAGTCGAAGATGGTCGCGGAAACACCGTGTTCAGCCGTGTCTTGGTTCCGGGCGATGTATATTATGTTCCATCTGGGACCAGCACCAAGGCAACATTTGGCAATGCCGGTGGCGTAGATATTTGGGTAAATGGTAAATTGGCACCCAAGGCCGGTGCAGATCATACCCGTAAATCTGGTATTGATTTGAATCCAGAAAAATTGATGCCGGCAACCACCGCCAGTGCCGAGTAATTATGCGGAATAAATACACACGTTCGGGGCGAAAGAAATTTCGCCCCGTCTATTGCAATTTTTAATATTTTTTCTATATTTAAGGTTATGAGTGGAATCATAAAAATTCGCGGTGCACGTGAAAATAATCTTAAAAATATTGATCTGGACATACCAAAGAATAAATTGGTGGTCTTGACTGGTGTGTCGGGGTCAGGTAAATCGTCGCTGGCATTTAATACCATTTATGCCGAGGGGCAACGTCGTTATGTTGAATCGCTGTCATCGTATGCGCGCCAGTTCTTGGATATGCAGAAAAAGCCAGATGTTGATTTAATAGAAGGTCTGGCCCCGGCGATTTCCATTGAACAGAAGACCACGTCAAAAAATCCACGTTCAACTGTTGGAACAGTGACCGAAATTTACGATTATCTGCGTTTGTTGTGGGCGCGTGTCGGTGTGCCGCATTCGCCGGTAACAGGTCTGCCAATTAAATCCCAGACGATTGCTGAAATGGTTGATTGGACAATGAAAATCCCGGCGACAACGCGTATTTATATCCTGGCCCCACTGGTGCGTGCCCGCAAGGGTGAATATAAAAAAGAAATCGCATTTTTAATAAAGCAGGGTTACCAGCGTGCGATAGTTGATGGTGAGTTATATGATTTATCATCTGTGCCACCATTGGACAAGAATAAAAAGCACGACATATTTGTGATTGTAGACCGTCTGGCTATGCCGGCGGCGGACGCCGACAGCAATGCGATTGATGAATTCCGCAGTCGTATGTATGCGTCGTTCGAGGGGGCATTGCGTCTGGTGCCGGGGTCGGTGCTGGTGCGTCGTCTGGACACGAACGAAGACACGTTGTATTCGCAAAACTATGCGTGCCCGGTCAGTGGTTTTACCGTGCCGAAAATTGAACCGCGCCTGTTTTCATTTAATGCGCCATTGGGTGCATGTCCGGCGTGCGATGGATTAGGTATGCAATTGAATATGTCGCCAGATTTGGTAATACCAGACCCGTCAAAGTCAATTTTAGACGGGGCGATTGCACCGTGGTCGCGTGGCGGAATGCTAAGCCAGTTTGAACATCTGTTGGACGCGTTACATAAAAAATACAAGATTCCGTTGTCAAAGCCGTGGCATACATTAACCGCCGAACAAAAGAATTTAATCCTGTATGGCAGTGGCGATGACCCGATTAAAATCAACTGGAACGGGTTTGTTTATGAAAAACCGTATGAGGGCGTAATCCCAAATATTGAACGTCGTTGGCGCGAATCGGAATCTGATGCGATGAAGGCTGAACTGGCGAAATACCTGTCTGAAAAGCCGTGCCCAATGTGTCACGGCAAACGCTTGAATATCCAGGCGTTGTGTGTAAAAATCAATGGGTTTGATATTATGGACGCATGCGATTTGTCGGTGGCCGATTCGCTGGCCTGGTTTACGGATTTGCCAAATCATTTAACACACAAGGAAAACGATATTGCGCGTATAATTTTGCGTGAAATCACGTCGCGTCTGCAATTTTTGCAGAACGTTGGTCTGGGGTATTTGACGTTGTCGCGTATGGCTGGGACCCTGTCCGGGGGCGAGGCGCAACGTATTCGTCTGGCGTCCCAGATTGGCAGTGGTCTGTCTGGTGTTTTGTATGTTTTGGACGAACCATCAATCGGCCTGCACCAGAGTGACAATGATAAATTACTTGATACATTAAAAATGCTGCGCGACAAGGATAATACAGTCATCGTTGTTGAACATGACGAAGACGCTATGCGGGCGGCAGATTACCTGGTTGATATTGGCCGTGGTGCAGGGGTAAATGGCGGTAATGTCGTTGTTGCCGGAACACCACAACAGGTGATGAAGTGTAAAGATTCACTGACTGCGCAGTATCTGACCGGCAAGCGCAAGATAGAGGTTCCAAAAAAACGTCGTGCCGGCAATGGCAAATCAATCACGATTACCGGGGCGCACGAAAACAACCTGAAAAATATAGACGTTGAATTTCCGCTGGGTAAATTTATTGCACTGACGGGTGTATCAGGGTCGGGTAAATCGACACTGTTGTTAGATACGCTGTATCCAGGCTTGATGCGTGCGCTGTATAATTCAAAGATTGCAATGGGGGCGCACGATATTATCCGTGGTATGGAAAACGTGGACAAGGTCGTTGATATTGACCAATCCCCCATCGGGCGCAGCCCGCGCAGTAATCCTGCAACATATACTGGTGTATTTTCAAATATCCGTGATTTCTTTGCCGGCCTGCCCGAGGCCAAGGCTCGTGGATACACGTCTGGACGTTTTTCATTTAATGTCAAGGGCGGTCGGTGCGAGGCGTGTCAAGGCGACGGCCAGATAAAGATTGAAATGAATTTTTTGGCAGATGTGTATGTCGAGTGTGATAAATGCCATGGTGCGCGTTATAACGAAGAAACGTTGGCAGTCAAATACAAGGGCAAATCAATCGCAGATGTCTTGAACATGACTGTTGACGAGGCATATCATCTGTTCATCAATGTGCCCCAGATTTCACGCAAACTGGAATTATTGAAACGCGTCGGTTTGGATTATATAAAATTGGGTCAAAGTTCGCTGGATCTGTCCGGGGGCGAGGCGCAGCGTATCAAACTGTCCAAAGAATTGGCCGCACGCAGCACGGGCCAGACGATGTATATCTTGGACGAGCCAACAACTGGTCTGCATTTCGAAGATATAAAATTGTTGCTGTCGGTGCTGCACGAATTGGTTGATTCAGGAAACACGGTTATTGTGATTGAACATAATCTGGACGTAATTAAAACTGCAGACTGGGTAATTGATCTGGGACCGACCGGTGGGGCAGGTGGTGGCCGCGTGATTGCCGCTGGCACGCCAGAGCAGGTTGCCGCGGTTCCAGAATCATTGACTGGAAAATATTTGCGTCGGTATCTGGACAAAACGCAAATTGGCAAATAATATATAAATAAAACATAAGGAGTGAAAAATGTTCGGCTTTGGCAAAAAGAAACAAGAAACAGTTAAAACAGACAACGCCACACTTAGCGAGAAAGAATTAAAACAGATGGAAGAAAAAATGCCATCTGGAATGAAGGAAACTGCCCAGCGTATGATGTCGGGTCAGTTTGACATGAACGACATGTTGGCCCAGTTAAAACAGATTAAAAAGATGAGCAATTTCAGTGGACTGTTAAAAATGGTGCCGGGTATGTCTGGTGCAGTTGCTGCGATGAAGGAAAAAATTAAAGATGGCAGTGTTGAAGCCCAGATTAAAATACTGGAAGCGATGACCCCCGCCGAACGTGCGGAACCAGATAAAGTGTTTGCCAATGCCAAGGCCCGCATTGCCGAAACCGCGGGCTGCACGGTGCGTGATGTTGAACATATTATCAAACAATATAACAAAATGCGCCAACAGATGGCGATGGTGCAACGCATGGGCGGAATGGAAGCCATTATGGAACGCATGAAAAAACAAGGTAACTAAGGCAATGAAAGTAAAACTGACAAAACTGTTTAATTGGGATATTAAAAACGTATATCCTGTCCGTGTCACGATGAAAGATGGCGCGATTGATGCGTATACGGTCACTGTTGAATATGTATATCATGGACGGCGTGATATCGTGATACGACCGTCAGATGCGGGGTCTTATCGTCTGTATCCTGATGCGCGGGCGGCCGCAGCGGCTGTGTATTCTGATTACTGGGAATTGATGCGTCGCCAGCGTACGTCCCACCAACAGTAACTAAATGAAAATACTGGATAAAAATTCTGCACTCGCCATATGACTGTTGCTGGCGCAACACGCACAGGCTCTGCGGAATGACAATAAAATGAAAATACTGAATAAAAAAATTGCAGCACATAAATCATCGGTCGCGTGGTTGCAACGCCAGGCAGCGGATCCATATGTTGCGCGTGCCCATCGTGATGGCTATCGTGCGCGGGCAGCGTATAAATTGATTGAAATGGACGAAAAATTTCATTTCTTGAAAAATGGTCAGATTGTTGTTGACTTGGGGGCGGCACCGGGCTCGTGGACACAATACGTGGTGCGTCAGTATCCGCGTTCGCGTGTGTTTGCAATGGATTTACTGGAAATAGCACCGATTCCAGGTGTTGAATTTTATCAGGGCGATTTTACAACCGATGCTGCGCTGGGGTGGCTGGTGGACAAGTTGAATTTACCAGATGATGCAGTGGGTCACGGCACTGTTGACGTTGTATTATCTGATATGGCACCGAACACTGTGGGGCATAAAAAGACCGACCATTTGCGCCAGATGGTGTTGCTGGAATACGCATTTGATTTTGCGTTGCGTGCATTAAAACCGGGTGGGACATTTGTCGCCAAATCGTTCACTGGTGGCACAACCGGCGAATTGATAAAACAGATAAAGGCTAAATTTGATACGGTGCATCATATAAAACCGCCTGCCTCGCGCAAGGACAGCGTTGAAATGTTTGTCGTTGCGATGGGATATCGTGGATAAAACCGAGAGCAATGAAGCGCACCGATGGCGGACACTCCTTATTGTCATTCCCGCGTAGGCGGGAATAGGGGCTATACAGTGCGAGCGAATGCGAGCCATGTCCGAGCAATTGCGGATTTTATTATTGGTGACTAATCACTCAATTGTGACGTGCCAAGGGAACACAATGGATACCGGCCTGCGCCGGTATGACGGTGGGGTGTGGTTGGGGACCGTATTTTACGAACATCGTTTATGTCTGGGACGCGGGCTAAGTTCCCCTCTGGCCAGAGGGGGGGCGCAGGGCAGGGTGTCGGTTCCCGATGGATTGCTTTGCTCGCAATGACAATTCTTGGCTTTTTAAGTCGTCATACCGGCGTCCGGGCCCCGCGAAATTGATAAATTTCGTGGGTGGTGCCTGGCCGGTATCTATTGCCCCGCAGGGACACCATTGCCCCAAAAAAAACTACAAAAAATCGTGCCGAATAAAAGGGTCTGAATCCCGCAGGAATCCGG
>URSJ01000017.1 GCA_900550495.1 uncultured Rickettsiales bacterium | reverse complement strand
GGCTTGGTATGGCATGATTTGCGTGCAATTGCCGTTGTTGTTGGCCCAGGCAGTTTTACCGGTATCCGTCTGGGTATTGCATATGCCAAAGGTTTAGCCTTGGGGCTGAATATTCCCGTGGTGCCAATCAACGCATTTGAATTATATTTGGCCGAAACACCGAATGCATTTGTTGCAATTGATTCTGGACGCAGCGATTTCTTTGTCGCGTCACATAAGACACAGCCACAAACAATGGATATTGATGAATTAGAAACCCGTCAAATGGAATGTCCGGTAACAGTAGGACATAAACCTTTTGATTTAAAACTTGCGACAAAAATCGTCGAACAAAAATTGACATCGGGCAAAATAGAACCAACAGTCCCAATGTACCTGCGCCCAAGTTATGCCGAAGAGCATGCCAAGAAATGTTAAACGAACTGGAACGTTTACATGCACTGTGTTTTCCGCACAAACCGTGGTCGGCGGCTGATTTTGCAGATTTAAAAAAATCAGGCTGTGACATTGTGGCCAGCCAAAATGGCTTTATCGTATATCGTGCCACGTTAGACGAAGCTGAATTGATAACTATCGGTGTCCACCCAGATGCCCGCCGTAGCGGAATTGCGGCAACAATGATTGAATTGATGGTTCGCGATTTAGTCGCACGTGGCGTAAAAAAAGTATTTCTGGAAGTTGCAGAAAACAACCACCCTGCCCGCGCATTATATGAACGACACGGATTTACCGTTGCAGGACGACGACCAAATTATTATGACGGGATTGACGCAATTTTAATGGCACGTGATTTATAATGTGCGACTGACAAAATCTAACACACGTTCATCAAAGATTACATCTCGCGGACGCAATGGTGACGCGACATGCATATCTGTGGCATTACGTGTCCGTGACAACGCGACATATGTTTGCCCGTGCGCAAACGCCCCCCGCGAAATATCAACAACAACGGCGTCCAGTGTTTTACCCTGGGCTTTGTGAATTGTCATTGCATACCCCAGATTTAAGGGAAACTGCTTGAAACTGCCAACCTCGTTTTCAACAATGCGATTGTTTTCATCACGCGAATATTCAATTTTTTGCCATTTTTCTGGCTTTACCGTCACAATGTCGCGCGATTTATTCAATAATTGAACAACAATTTCCCGCGCAGTCAAATTTTGAACAATACCCATCGAACCATTATGCCATTTATCACTATTTTTCACAAATACAACCAATGCACCTACCTTTAACACCAGACTCATTGGTGCTGGCGTGTCGCGTTCAGGAAAAGTTCCACTCAGCACGGCGTTATACGCAACTTCGGGTGCGGATATTTGCCCCAGACGTTCATCATTTATACGCGCGGCAACCGCACGAAATGGCGTGATAATTACCGCATTCTGACGGCGTGTCATATCATCAATATGACAACTATTAAAAAATTCCAGTGCAGACACATCACCCCCACGCAGTCTGCGCAGATTTTCCAACAATGGTATATCACTTTGGCGATAAACGCATTCGAAATTTATAATTTTGAAATCACACCGCGCAGCGACGTTCGCATCAAAGAAATACGCATTTTCATGACCATATGCCTGGCGATAAAATTCGGCAGCATCACGCGTTATAACCGGCGGCAACTGAAACAGGTCACCAATGGCAACAATCTGGATTCCGCCAAATGGCGCGTTGTTATGTCGCGCACTGCGTGCCAGGATATCCATAGCATCCAGCAAATCAGGCGCAACCATTGAAATTTCATCGATAATTAAAACATCTGTGGCATTTAATATGTTACGTGGTTTTGCCTTTAATTTTAATAATTCAGGCATTATAAAATCGCGTGGCTGAATTTGGAATAATGAATGTATCGTCTGGCCACCGATATTCAATGCGGAAACTGCCGTTGGACAAGCACAGACGACACGCTTGTTCAATGCAGATTTCAGATAATTCACAAATGTTGATTTACCGGTTCCTGCCTGACCCAATATTAGGACATTCGCATTACTGCGCGTCACTGTGTTAAATGCCGCCAATTGCGCGTCGTTCAAAATAGGCTTGATTGATTCCATACGACACATCGTGACACAGACGCATAAAAAAATAAAGTATTTAATAAAAATGACTTGCAAGATTTATGAATTCATATATAATTGCGTCTGTGGGTTAGTAGCTCAGTTGGTTAGAGCGGAGCGCTCATAACGCTTTGGTCGTGGGTTCGAGTCCTACCTAACCCACCACAAAATTCACACGCCAATGGCGTGTTTTTTTATTTTATACATTTTATACTTGCACCGCCCCTGGCTTTTTTTCTAAGATGAGATACAAAAGAGAGGAAGTTATGGGAAAAATGCGCGGTTTCCTACGTTTTTTTGTATATGTTGTGGTCGCGTTTTTTGCAAATGTGGCGGTTGCAAATGGTGCATATAACTGCCCCACGGTGCAAAAATATATCAGTTGCGTCAAAAATTATTACCTGTCTAACACCAATGCTGGCAATTCTTGCGTCGCCTGTCCCAGTGGCGACGGCTGGCAGTCAACTACGGCCGCTGGCAGTTCATCATTAAACTGTGCCTGCCCAAATAACTATTGGAATTCAACAACGCATGGTCCAACTGTTGTATCGGGGCAAACATGCTCTATAAGCACTGTTACTTGTGCGCCTGGCACATATTTGGAAGCTGGCAAGACATCATGCACCCAGTGCCCTGCAAAATCATACTGTCCAGGCAACACATACACAGTCAGCACTGTTGACCAGGGCAAAAGCGCATGTCCGATATTATACCCGAATTCTGACGCTGGCAGTTCTGCTATCACAAGGTGTTACAGTAACGAAAAAGAACGTGCATGGGACGGTATACAAATTGAATGCACAACCCCAGATGGGTGCAAAACCGCTACGTGTAAAGAATGTAGCAATGACCCATGCTCTTATGTTGCATACTCGAATGCGGCTGGGACGGCCGATGGTCGCATTAAAAGTGGCTGCAAAACGAACAAGGCACCTTGTAATCAAACAGTTGCATCGGTTACCGCCGCAGCTAATTATTATGTGAACGGCACAGCGTGTTATGCATGTCCATCGGATTATCCACAATCAAATTCCGGTAATACAGGTGGCCAAACTGCATGCTATGCAACATGTACACGCCAATGCACAAAGCCGCAGTGTCCCAGCAACGCAACATGTAATTGGGAAATAACAACAACCACTGGAACACAAAATGTTGGTGGCACATGTAATGCAGCAGAATCCACGTGCGCATTTACATTTGCATGTGAATTCGGATATAAACAAACGGCGGATGGCAGTGGATGCGAGCCAATAACTACCACTATTACGTATAAACCAGGCGAAGGGGCGACATCAAATACGCCAGAAAGTGAACACCAGCAAACTGTTACATATGGTCAGTATTTCAAGCCACGTAATGTGTCATCATCAGACTTGGATTTTGTGAAACCAGGCTTCACATTCAATCGGTGGGACGGTAATTACCCAGATCCAACGCGCGAATACGTCTATGTAAATGACACTCCCATATCTGCAGGAGCCTTGTGGAACGCGTGTGATTACGACGAGCAAAGCTATGGTCAATGTGGCTGTGCATCAAATCAATACCCGAATGGCGACGGGTGTTCTGACTGCGTAATATCGTGCAGCAGCGTCAGTTCAATATACAAACTGGGTTCTTACGATATATGTATTGGCGAAGACACTTCGAAATGTTACCGCAAGTGCACAACAGACGACATTGCAAATTCTTTTACTGTAACAGGCACCGAATATAACGGTGGTGCTAATAACACCTGCAGCCCGACGCAATGCAAAACTGGATTTTATATACATGATGGCAAGTGCGAAACATGTCCAGCAAATGCTTTTTGTAATGGTAGCAACGTTTATACATGTAATGATGGATACAAATTGATTGATGGTCAATGCGTTGCCAACCAATATACTATAACATTTGAACCGAATGGCGGAATATTGGCGTCTGAACCGACACTGACAGTAACATATAATGCTGCACTGTCAACATTAGCGCCAGAGTATATTCCAACACATGACGATCCGACTCAGCATTTTTCAGGATACTATGACGCAGAAACTGGCGGAACACAGTATTATGACAAATCGGGTAAGCCGACAAAGACTGTGTGGGACAAAGCACACAATGCAATATTGTATGCACGCTGGGGACAAACATTGCTTTCATGTGCAACAATTGGTGCCGGAAAATACTATGATGGCGTCGGAATAATGGAATGTCCCGCAGGTTATTACTGCCCGGGCACAGGTGATGCATATGAAGGTGCCGAGGGTTGTAGAATAGCATGTTCAAGCCTGGGCAACGAATATGCTTATTCTGCCAATGCAGCAACATCATCGTCTGATTGCTATAAACCATGTAGCACAACTTGTTCTGGCGAAAATACAGCGGCATGTAAATTCCCTATGGTTACCAGGGATTGCACATATAACCTTGAAGCCAGTGTCGCAGGAAAACAGTATTATAACTCTTCAACCTGTGACGTTGAAAACAGTGCTGATGCGTTGTGCCCATTGAGTTCATTTACATGTAACACACGCTATTATCATACTGGTGTAGGCTGCGAACGGTGCACTACTTTGGCGGACGGGTCTTTCACATTATCTGTGAACCGAAACACTCGCGGCCCTGGGGCGTGCTACAAACCCTGCACACGCGCGTGCGACCCACAATCTTGCCCGAACAATGCCAGTTGCACACACGGCTCTACGGTGAAAAACGGTGGCTATTATTACGATAATCCGGACGTATGTACTGCGCCATATTCATCGTGCGAAATAACGATAAACTGCTTTGATAACTATACACTGAACTCAGAAACAGCCCAGTGTGACCCGAACACATATACTATTACGTTAAATGATGGTGATGGCACCGGTGGCAGTGGCGCAATATATGAAAAATATGCAACTGGTTGGTTCGGTGACAGTGGCACGACCAGTGCTATTACCAAGGCGACAGTCCCGACGCGTAATGGCTGGACATTTTTGGGCTATTACACCGAACAATCTGGTGGCAGCAAGATTATTTCTGAATCTGGCGCACTGCCGGCCAGCACGACATTTACCACCAACACCACGTTGTATGCGCGTTGGTCACAGAATGCGTTTGATTGTCAGATTGGCAAATATTATAACGGGGCTGGATTTGTTACCTGCCCAGCCGGATATTATTGTGATGGCAATGGAACAGTTCCTGTTAACGAACAAGGGTGCAGTGCACAATGTCCAAATGGCGGTTCTTCTTCTGGTGGGGCCACAACAGCGACCAACTGTTTTGTCGCATGCCCAACGCCAGCCACAATCAGCAATGGAACGCTGAGCAATACGCAAACACGCCAGAATTGGAATGGAACGGAATATCCTGCGTGCACATTTACTGCGGTCTGTGATTCAGGATACATGCCCAAGAACAGCCCTGGGACAAATCCAACTTGCGTATGGGCTGATTCTGAGTTATGCCCAACAGGGTTCTACTGTCCAGAAGGCGAAGAACCCCTGGCTTGTCCAAACGGAGGCACCAGTTATAGCGCAGACAAAGAACACCAGGCACGTAGCATAACAGATTGTTATAAGATATTTGACCCATACGTAGGCTTTAAAAACGGTGTTGCGGCTGCAAAATGCTATTATTCTGTTGCTCAAACAGAATATGCAAATTGTGGAATACATCAACTTTACAGTTGTGATGCTGGATATTGGTATAAAACTACAAGCGCGTTTATGTGCGAAGGAACCAGTAATGGATATTACAGTCCAGCTGGCGACACCGACCAAACAAAGTGTCCATTGGTATTGACAGGTGGCAACGCGTCGTCAACTCCAAATGCAAAATCTTATGCAGATTGCTATAAAACATGTCAGTTGACCGTTGAGAATTCAGATTCTGTTGCCGCGGCCACCAATACGGTAAACGCAACCAGCACAACCGGATACGCAACTTGTTCATTCAATGTAACATGCAGAACAGGTTACACAGTTGCGAATAACAATACCGAAAAACCAACCTGTAATGCGAATAAATACGATATTACATTGGATAAAAACGGCGGGACTGGTTCTGTCGCAGCCAAGGTTCAGTGCACCTTTGACAGTGGTACATGTCTGTTACCTGCAACAACCGTCCTGACACGAACTGGGTATTCTGTAGACGCAAAATGGTGCACAACAGCATCTGGTGGTGCGCCCTGCTATGATGGTGGCACAATTGTGACAACGAACATATCTGCAACAGGCGAAAATACAAAACTGTATGCAGTATGGCATGCAAACACATATACAATCAGTCTGAATGACCAAGGTGCACAAACAGTCGCCGCGCCCCGAACGGCGTACCTGAAATATGCGACTGGGTGGTATTCAAACGCGGAAGCAACCGCAGCACTGACAACGTTGACGACTGCGCCAGCCAAGGCAGGATACACGTTTAGTGGATATTACAGTGCCGAAACTGGTGGCACCCAGGTTATTGACAGCGCGGGCATATTCATCACGTCGCCAGACGCATTGACCGCGACCGCCAGCAATGCAACAATCTATGCACGTTGGGCGGCGGGCGAAACGACATGTCCAGCAGGAACCTATTACACTGGGTTCAACACAACATGCGCACCATGCGAAAACAATTTCTATTGTCCTGGTGGTACGTTTGGTGTTGATGGCGGTCATATCGAGGGACGACATACATGCCCTGATTCTGGATATTCACCAGCAAACTCGTCATCTGATGCGGCGTGTTACAAGACTGGTCTAAACTATGTTGCTGATAACGGCAGTGGGACTCAGCGTTGTTTCTATGAGGCAATCGCACACACATACAGTGCAAATTGCGACACGAAAGAGATAACCGCATGTAATGCTGGCTATTGGCTGAAAAACAGCACCGATATTGACTGTGTCAAGGTTGGCAATGGTTATTACAGTGCTAATGCAGTTCTGACTCGTGACCAATGTCCAAACAGTGGAACAACCGAAACAGACACTGCAGTAAAGATACAGGAATGTTATAAAACCGGCGTAGAATATACCGCAACAAACGGCAATGGAACCCAACGTTGCTTCTATTCCGACGGAACAGGCACAGGTGCTGTGTATGCACGCGACTGTGATTCACAAAAGATTACCGCTTGTAATGGTGGTTACTGGCTTGAAAACAGCACCGATATTGACTGTGCCGAAGTGGATCTGAATAATTATAGTGAACCAGGGGATATCAGTCGTCACGCATGTCCTGCAAATGGCCGAACAATCCGCACTACGTCTGAAGATATCAAACTTTGTTTCAAGGGTGACCAGGACTATACTGGCGAACATGGTCGTGGGGTCCGCGTATGTTTCTATTCCAGCGGGACGGGCGACAACGCAGTTTATTCAGACAGTTGTGAGCAACCAAAAATGACATATTGTGATGCAGGATATTATTCCAATGACAAGGAAAATGCATATGACTGTATCCCAGTAGGATATGGATATTACAGCGCGATTAAAAACGTTGATAGAACCGAGTGTCCAAACTATGGTCAAACTGATACACAGTTGAGTGATGACGTTGTAGCGTGCTTTAAAGAGTATAATCCATATGACGGATTTATGCACGGTTTGGCCAAGGTTCGTTGCGATTGGAAAACAGAAACATCGGCATATGATAAATGTAGCGTGGTGTCGGTCAACAGTTGTGACGCAGGTTATTGGTATCAAACCCCACAATCATTTACATGCGAAGGAACACGCAGCGGCGAATACAGCCCTGCTGGCAGCATCACTGCAACTGAATGTCCACGCGTAACGACTGGGGGAATTGCGTATTCGACCGAACACGCGGCAAAATATTCAGACTGTTACAAACAGTGTATCAAAACAGTTGACCACGCAGATAGCGTTGCGGCAAAAGACAATACTGTAAACGCAGTCAGCGCAACTGCATATGGCGCATGTTCGTTCAACGTGGTATGCGAAACAGGATACACCGTCGAAAATAACAATACTGAAAATCCAACGTGTAAAGCAAATACATACACCATTACACTGGATAAAAATGGCGGCACAGGGACATTGGATTCCAGCGTCCAATGCACGTTTGACAGCGGTAAATGCAAATTGCCGTTGGCCACTGGCCTGAGCAAGCCTGGATACAGTGCCGACACCAAATGGTGTGCAACGGCAAATGGTGGCGCACCGTGTTATACGGCCGGCGAAAATATTTCGGAAAACCTGTCGTCGACAGGAACAGATATTACATTGTATTTGGTTTGGACACCACGTGTATTCAGCGTAACATTGGACAGCCAAGGTGCACAAACCGTGGCACAACCCAAGACAGTGTATCTGAAATACGCGACCAGATGGGCCAGTGATAGTGCAGCAGCAAATGTGATAACGACACTGACAACCACACCAGTCAAATCTGGATACAACTTTACCGGGTTTTATTCTGCGACAACTGGTGGGGCCCAGATAATTGATAGCAATGGGACATTTATAACATCAACTGAATCACTGACCGCGGTTACCCAAAATGCGACAATCTATGCACGTTGGGCGGCAGGCACAACCCGGTGTGAGGCGGGCCAGTATTATACCGGCAACAGCACTGTATGTGCACAATGCGAAAACAACTATTATTGTCCAGGTGGCACATTTGGGGTTGACAGCGGCCATGTCGAAGGACGTTTTGAATGTCCAGAATCAGGACAATCCCCGACAGGTACGGCCAGCGTTACACAGTGCTACAAGAAATTGTTGCCATACACTGCGACATATGGAACTGGCACCCAGACATGCTATTACGATGATACTGCGTCATCATACAACAGTGCCTGCACCGACCGGAAAATGTTAAAATGTAATGCGGGATATTGGCTGCAATCTGAAAGTGCCGACGATTGCGTCGTGGCAGGATTCGGATATTACAGCGCAACAGATGTTCTGACACGTACGGCATGCCCACGTGCAGGTCAGACCGAAATCGACAACGCAACCAAGGTTCAAGACTGTTATAAAACAGAATTGCCTTACACTGCAACTTACGGCAGCGGAACACAGCGTTGTTTCTATTCCGATGGTGATGGCGATACGGCGGTATATGCTCGTGATTGTGACACCAAATTGATAGACAAATGCCGTGGTGGTTATTGGCGTGCGACACCAGACGCCACCGACTGTGTCGAAGTTGGTTTGAACTATTACAGCATAACAGATGATGTTACGCGCAGTGCATGCCCGGCAGGTGGTGAAACGAGCAAGACCAATTCGGATTCTATCGGATTGTGCTTTAGATCTGGCGAACCATACGTTGGCAGTCATGGTAAGGGAATTCGTGTATGCTTCTGGACACGTGGCTTGGGTGATGACGCATTGTATTACACCAGTTGCAAAACACCGACCATGACATATTGTGACGCTGGGTATTATTCATTACCATCTACAAATCCAGATGACTGCATCGTAGTAGGTAAGAATTATTACAGTATAATCGGCGACATTACCAGAACTGCGTGCGCATCAAATGGCGTGACAGATACTGAAACCAGTGGGTTGGCGTCAGATTGCTATATGACAGGAATGTCGTGTGCGATTGAAAACGGTGCTGGCACACAAACATGCCATTATAATGAAACCGATAACGCCTATTCTTATCAGTGCACAACATGCACGGTAACGCAATGCAACGCCGGATTTAGCCAAGTTGAAAACAACTGTACAAAATGTCCGGCGGACAACGTTTGTGCGAACGGCGAACAAAAAACGTGTAGCGAATTGACCAACGGCGAATTTACCAAATCTGACATTGGCACAACCAGCAAAGATTTGTGCTATAAAGATTGCGCAATGGCCGACAACGCAACCGCGATGCAGGGCCGTGACTATTACGGGATTGCAGACACGTGCGAAATCGCAACCTGTGCGTCTGGACACAGCCTGATTGACGGTATGTGCAAACAATGTGGAAATGGCACATATTGCCCGTCAAACGAACCCGTTCGTTCGTGTGCAGACCTGGGCGATGGTTCGTGGAAATATTCTGTCCAGGGCGCGACCAGCGAAACACAATGCTATCGCAAGTGCGAAGCACACGCCATTGTCGGCGGAACGGCGATTCCAGTCAGCGAAACTGCGTTCTGGCCAACAGATTGCCAATTCAAGGGCGTTTCTAATAATGGCAACGACTGTGAAATTATTGACGGTGTATGTGTTGAAACTTCGTGTCGTGGCGACTATGAAATGATTGACGGACGATGTGCGCCATGTAATCGCCCACACGCGTTGACATACGATATGAACGTCGGCAACTGTAATGTGACATCGTGCGAAATTGGCTATCATCCATATGGCCAGTCGTGTGAACAAAACGTCCGCGAATGCAATGCTCCAAATGCTGTATTGGCACAGCAACATTGGGATAAAGTTAAAAATGCCTTTGGCGCGTGCACAGTAATGGAATGTGAGTCTGGATACCATATAGCGGCAAATGCATGCGTATCTGATGTTCAGCCATGCACCGTAGATAATGGCACTGGTACACACGAATGGAATCACGATACAAACACGTGGAACGCATGTATTGCAACGTCATGCAACCCAGGATATACAAACGATCCGTCGGAAACAAACGATACAAATGCAGAATGCGGTCGCTGCGCGAATATGTTCGGCGTCAATGGTGAACGTGCCGCCAGCAGTTATGTCCGCGGATGCGAAATCGCGTCGTGCATGTACCAAGGCGAAATTTATAACCTGGAAAATAACGAGTGCAAGCCAATCTGTACCGAGTATTCAGATGACACAGGGTCCAGACGACGTGTCGGAAACAAGTGTGTCAGCACATGTAATACGGGATACACAGCATGGTAATTTCCCCGCCCAGGGCACCCTGGGCGGAATTGTTTTTTTAATAATGGATTTTCACACTCGCACGATATAAAATATCAAACATGCAAAAATATGACGTTATCATTATTGGTGGTGGTGCAGCAGGTCTGACCGCAGCAAGATATGCCGTTGTGCGTGGTCGGCGAACGCTGATTCTGGATATGGGCACAGCCCCCGCACGCAAGGTTGCCTCATCAGGTGGCGGACGTTGCAATTTCACAAATGATGCCGCTGCCTGCAATCGATACTTTGGTGAAAACCCAGATTTTGTCCGGGGCGCACTGTCGCGTGTAACACCCACCGATATATTAGATTGGGCATGCGCACATAACATAAAATGGACTGAAAAGACGCCCGGACAATATTTCTGTGCAACGGGGGCCGGTGATATTGTTCGCGCATTGATGAATGACGCACGCGGTGCCCAGATTATGCAAAATACAATCGTGTCTGATGTGGTATTTTCCAATGGGCTTTTTACCGTAACAACAAATCATGCAACATTTCAGTCGGATACGGTGATTGTGGCAACGGGCGGCGTCACATTCCCCGCACTGGTAACATCGGACATTGGTTATAAAATTGCAAAATCATTTGGTCACCGAATTGTTCCAATCCGCCCCGCCCTGTGCGCAATAAAGACCGACATGTTTTCGTCCGACCTGGCAGGGATATCAATACCTGTTGATGTGTCTGTAGCGGGTGAAAGTTTTTCTGATTCATTGTTATTCACACACAGCGGCGTTGGTGGGCCAGCAATATATCGTGCAACTGTGCGTAATAATGACAGCGATATAATTATCAATTTGATGCCCGGCATGGATACGTTTGAATTACTGCGCACAGCACGACGCACCACGGGACGCAAATCTGTACCGACAATATTATCAGAATACATACCGTTGCGCGTTGCGCGATGGATTGTGCGCGACGCCGCCGACAAAAACATTGCCGATTTACGTGACGTTACATTGCGCCAGATTGCGGCCCACATAAACAGAATCATCATTCCACGCGATGCGTATAAATATCACGGCACCCCCAGTGCAGAGGTTACTCGGGGTGGCGTTGCGACAGATGCTGTATCATCAAAAACAATGGAATCCAAATTGCGTCCTGGTCTGTTCTTTGCGGGCGAGGTATTGGATATCGCGGGCGATCTGGGTGGATTTAACCTGCATTGGGCGTGGGCCAGTGGCACCGTTGCTGGACAAAATGTATAAGCAATACGGAAAACAAACCTATGCCATTTGGAGCATAATTCACATATCATTTCATATGAAATATTTTTCACATATGGAATGACACATTATGAAAACTACCGAATTTATTACATCTGATGGAACGCGACTATATTGTTCGTTATGGGACGATGTGCGTAATCCAATCGGGGTTGTTCAGATTATTCACGGTATGGACGAACACGTGTTGCGCTATGACCGATTTGCCAGATACTTAAATCAAAACGGATACATTGTTTTTGGCGACGACCACCGCGGTCACGGACGCACCGCTGGCAGTCCGGACAAAATCGGCAAGACTGACGGTGTTCCAGATATGTTTATGTCAATTGTGTCTGATGAATATGAAATATTAAAATGCTTGTGCAAAAAATATGATTTACCTATATTTTTGTTCGGCCACAGTTATGGCAGTTTTATAACCCAGCGTTTAATGCAAAAAACAGATTTGTGTGCAGCGGGCGTGTGTTTGTCTGGCACTGCAAAATATCCACGTGGTGTATTGACTTTTGCCCGTGACATTGCATGGTTGGGCCAGAAATTATTCGGCCCCGATGCCCCCGCCCGATTGATAGAAGCCACCCTGCCCATCCGCGGTCGACATGCCGATAAATATTTAACACGTGACGCGCACCAGGTGGCCCTGCGCGACGCCGACCCAATGCGCGCAAAATATTTTTCATATGGATTTTATTATTCGCTGTTCAAGAACCTGTTGCAATTGACATATGATGTTAAACGTAATATGCCCCTGTTGATTATCAGCGGCAGTAGCGATATCGTCAGCATGAACAGTCGCCTGGCCACCGCGCTGTATCGCACATACCACGCAAACGATATGAATAATCTGACAATTATCATTTACCCAAACGCACGACACGAATTATTGATGGACACAAATTATGCTGATGTGCAACGAGATGTTTTGGACTTCTTTAATTCAATCATAGTCACTATCAATCGATAATGCACAAATATCCGCAAAACACAATGGAATTATCTGTGCAATATCAGACGGCGCAACATCAACCTGGTATCCGATTTTGCCGGCACTAAATATGATTGTCGGAAATGTTTGTGCCGACGTGTCGATAACCGTTTGAAACTGCTTTTTCATGCCAATCGGACTGCACCCACCATGCACATACCCAGTCAGCCCCAACAATTCGCGCTGTGGCAACATTGATAAAGACTTTTCCCCAACAGCCGCTGCTGCCTTTTTCAAATCCAACGCGCAACACACCGGCAACATAAAAACATAGTATTTATTTGAACGCGCAACTGTTACCAGTGTCTTGAACACCTGGTGCGGATTTTGTTGCAACACAGCTGCGACGTCCACCCCAGATAACGCAGGTGTATCGGCATACGAATAATGCCGATATGAAATATGCGCTGCATCCAGTATGCGCATCACGTTTGTTTTAAATTCATTTGGTTTCATAACAGGTACATTGTGACGCGCACGTGGGATAATTGTCAAATCTTTTATGTTTGACTTGGCTTGCAAATTTATGCCAATATTCATATATTAGATACCAGGAATGTAGTTTGATGCGGGGATTACGGTCACTTTTACCAAATCGGGCGAAATGCACAGGACTATTTGACTGTGTCGGCGATTACACATTGCGATTACTGGAACGTGTCCGCGATGGCGCGGTGTTTTGCACGGCGGTGTTTTCGTCGTTTGGGCGATTGCTGCGTGGTCGCGCAGTGTTTCGCAGAATCGACCTGTGGACAGAACTAGAAAAAGCAGGAATTCGTGCTGTTCCAATTACATGTTTAATCGGTTTTATGATTGGTGTCATCATTGCGTTTGTTGGCGTAATGCAATTAGAAATGTTTGGTGCCGAAATATATGTTGCAGCACTGCTGGCCATCGCAACAACGCGCATATTAGGCGCAATCATGACAGGCATTATTATGTCGGGGCGCACTGGTGCAGCATATGCCGCCGAAATCGGTTCTATGCAGGTAAATCAGGAAATTGATGCATTGCGCACAATGGGCGTACGACCCATTGATTTCTTGGTGTTACCACGCGTTCTGGCTCTGACACTGACCATGCCAATATTGACAATCATAGCCGATATCGTTGGCATATTAGGTGGGGCATGTATCGCACTGTTATTGATGAACGTTTCAATGACAGAATACTGGACGATGACATTTGACTGGTTGACGTTTAACAATTTTGCGATTGGCGTCTTGCACGGCTGGGTATATGGCTGGGTTATTGGTATTTGCGGTTGTTATTGTGGTCTGAATACACAACGCAGTGCCGACGGCATAGGTCGTGCAACAACACGTGCCGTGGTATACAGTATCGTTTGGTGCATTGTCGTGACGGCAATTTTAACATTGATATTTAACTGGCTGGATATATAACAAAAATGCGAACAAAAAATGGGCCGATTATCACCGTAACAGATTTAACCATTGCATATGGTAATCGGATCATTGTGTCACATATTGACTTTGCCGTAAATCGTGGTGATATATTTGTTATCATGGGTGGCAGTGGCAGTGGCAAAAGCACCATTATGAAAACATTGATTGGATTAAAGCGGCCTGAAACCGGCGGCGTGTTTATTGATGGCACCGACCTGTGGGCGATTGATGATGTGGCACGAAACGAGATTTTACAAACATTCGGCATTTCTTTTCAAAGTGGTGCATTATTTTCATCTATGACCGTTGCCGAAAATATTGCATTACCCATGGAATTGATGGGACATTTATCCCAATCACAAATAGCACATCGGGTAGATGAAAAATTGAATCTGGTTGGATTGCGTGCAGCGCGTGATTTATATCCAACTGAAATCAGTGGTGGCATGATAAAGCGTGCGGCGCTGGCGCGGGCACTGGCACTGAATCCAGACGTTGTATTTTTTGACGAACCGTCGGCCGGTCTGGACCCAATACGGTCAAAGCAACTGGACGATTTGATTGTAACAATCAATCGCGCAGGCACAACGATTATCATGGTCACGCACGAACTGGACTCAATCAATACAATCGCAACAAATTCTATATATCTGGACGCCACAACGCATGGAATCAGCGGCCGTGGTAATCCGCATACATTACTACAAACAACCAAGAATCACGAAATTATCGAATTCTTGACACGTGGAAACACAAAGGGGAAAAAATGTTAAAACCAAACAAGCGTGCGGTCGGCGCATTTATGATTTTTGGTATCGCGCTGGCAATATTATCATTGGTGTTCTTTTTCGGTCATCGATTTATGCGCACAAAAATGACGCCTGTGTTATTTTTTGAGGGCTCGGTCAGCGGTCTGTCCGTCGGGTCCCAGGTGTATTTTCGTGGCGTTCCCGTGGGCAAGGTTGAAAAGATTCAACTGATGCCAAATAGCGAAGATAAAATTATTATTCCGGTCTATATCACATTTGACCCCAAGGTTATGACCAACGCGTCCAAGGCCGCAGTTGAAACGATGGGCGACACAAAATGGCTGGACGCATTGGTGACGCACGGACTGAAAGGGAAATTGCAAAGTCAAAGTGTTTTGACAGGTCAAATGATAATTGAACTGGATTTCTATCCGGAATATCCGGCGAAATTCTTGGCAAAAAAATACGGCATTGACGACCCAGAAATTCCGACTATACCGTCAATATTTGATGAATTATCTCAGAATTTGCAGAAAATACCTTTTCAGGATATTTCCAACAACACGAACGCATTGCTGCAAAACTTGAACAGCACAATACCAGATTTGTTGCGTCAAACCAGTGCAGCGGTTGCAGGAATTAATCGCGTTGTAAATGCACTGGGCGACCCGGTATCGGCCAGTGTCACAGATTTCAACAAAATGGTTCGCGATGTCAGCGCGGCCGCCCAGGCTGTATCCAGATTGAGTGACTATCTGGAACGCCACCCCGAGGCATTATTAAAAGGCAAAGGAGGATATTGATATGCGCAAGAATATTTTAATTGTTTCCGTCGTCAGTTTGGCGTTGACCGGCTGTTTCGGCAGCCACACCAGTCCACAATCTCGCTTTTATGCACTGTATACGCCGTCGGTCGCCCAAACACGGGGTCCTGCCACGACAACGAATATTGCGATTGAATCGGTTACTGTTCCGCAATCGGTTGCACGTCCACAAATGGTCGTGCGTCAAAATGATTCAACCGCAGTTACTGTTGCCGAATTTGATCGATGGATAGAAGGATTGGATAATGCCCTGCCCGTGGTGATTTCTGAAAATATGAATGCGTATGCGAAAAACATCAGTGCGCGTCCTGCGCGTATCGGCACGCGCAAGGCGGCCAAATACACCGTATCGGTTGAATTCGTGCGTTTTGACACGGTTGCAAATGGTGATATAACATTGGCCGCGTGGTGGATGATTACAAACGAACGTGGCGATGTCCTGGTGCAAAAGAAAAACACACTGACCGCCAAAACACCGATGACGTCTGGTGCGCCAAACTATAACGCCATCGTCGCAGAACAAAGTCACCTGGTTGCGCGTCTGTCGTATAAAATCGCCGACACGATTGCCACATTAAAGTAAACGTATAAAACATCGCCCCGTTTGGGGCGATACTAGTGTGATAACGCAAAACTGGCGTCCAGTAATTTTATTACATCATCTGTGGCGATTGAACCGTCCAAACATATTGTCAGCCAGTGTCGCTTGTTCATATGGTAACCTGGAAAGAAACGAACACGGTCAACCACCATATCTATGAACGCCGGTTCTGCGTGCAGATTTAAAACCTCTGCCACGCCATCACCAGACAGCCCGATTTTTGACCGTGGCAAAATCATCATTACGCCATACCATTTACGACTGGCACTGTTGCGCCACACGGCCGCCAGGGGTAATTTAACCCATAAAAATTCTAAATCATTATGATAGTGCCGGCGCACATACTTTATGATTTCCTGTGATTGTGGCAAAACAAAAACATCTGATTTTTTCATATCCCGACATATATACAACTATTCCCAGTCCAAGTCAACGCCCGCATTGCAAAGCGTTCGTCCACTCTTTCGTATAATAAAACGCCCAAAATGGGCGGTTTATTATAACTGGCGGCGTGGCAAGATTCTACGGCGAACGCCATACAACAAAATACAGGGATTATCAGGGAATTTTTGTTGTTTCCGCCCCCCCCCC
>URSJ01000016.1 GCA_900550495.1 uncultured Rickettsiales bacterium | reverse complement strand
GAATTGAAATCGGTGGTCTGCATCTGGACATCTTGCTTTTTCAGGTATTCTGTGATTTCGGCAACTTTCGCCGTGGCCTGTTTCATAGAAACCGCCGCAGACGTGTCCAACGTTGTCACGCGCAATGTGATTGCCGTTCTGTCCTTGGGCGCGGTAGTCAGGCATTCGCCCGATACCGACACAGTACGAACATCGCGTGGCTGTTCCAGCCAGCCAAACACCAATGCCAGTACCGCACCTGTGCCGATTACACTGCCCACCCAGACGAATGATTTTTTCATATTTCTCTCCCTTGCTGTGTTTTATCTAGTCAAAATAGTTCAGTTTCATTGCGGCCTTGACCCGTTTGACGGTTTCAGCCGCCGCCGCGCGCGCATCCATTGTGCCACGACGCAAGATTTCCATCACCGATGCGGGGTCACGCGCCAACGCCTCGCGACGTTCACGAATTGGGCGCAATGTTTCCTGCATTACGTTGTTCAAGAATTTCTTGACCTTGACATCGCCCAAACCGCCACGTTCATAGTGCGCCGCCAATTCGGCATAGTTCGCGTATTCTGGCAAAAACGCCGCAAAATGTTCTGGACGTGCAAACACCGACAAATAAATAAATACTGGATTGTCCGTCGTGTTTCCTGGGTCTTCTATGCGAATATGATTTGGGTCGGTGAACATTGTTTTAACCTTGGCCGCGATTTCGTCCGCAGAATCTTTCAGATAAATACCGTTGTTCAAAGACTTACTCATCTTTGCATTGCCGTCCGTCCCCGGCAAACGCGCCGCCGATTTAGATTGCGGAACAACCGCGCGTGGCATCGTCAATGTTTCGCCATAAATACTGTTGAATTTATGCACAATTTCCGCCGCCTGTTCCAGCATAGGTAACTGGTCGTCGCCCACGGGCACAATATTCGCGTCAAACGCCGTAATGTCAGACGCCTGAGAAATTGGATATGTAAAGAATCCAACCGGCACGCCACCGTTAAACTTTTCTTTTTGTGCAATTTCATTTTTAACCGTTGGATTACGTTGCAACCGCGCAATTGTCACCAGATTCATATAATAAAACGTCAGTTCGGTCAGTTCTGATACCTCGGACTGGATAAACATAGTTGTTTTTGTCGGGTCATAGCCAGCCGCCAACATATCCAGTGTAATTTCCATGACATTTTCGCGCACCTTGGCCGGATTATCAAAATTATCTGTCAACCCTTGGGCGTCGGCAATCATCGCATACATTTTCGCATAGCCGCCGGCGTTTTGCATTGCAACATTTGGTATCAACGCACCAACCATATGCCCGATGTGCAGTGGGCCTGTTGGACGGATACCTGTTAAAATAACATCTTTGGACATGATAATACTCTTACTGTTTTTCTTGTGTTTAATGATACGATATTTGTATGTAAAAATCAAAACAAAAAACGCGCCATTTCAGCGCGTTTTTCATAATTGTCTCGATTCCTATTATCTTTATCGAGAATAGAATTCAACGACCAATTCTGGGAACATCTGAACCGGATATGGAACGTCCTGGAACGCCGGAATCCGTGCAAATGTTGCAGTGAAATTCGCGCTGTCAACGTTGATATAGTCTGGCCAGTTGCGTTCCGCAGATTCCAGTGCCAAAACAACCAACGGCATCTGTTTCGCTTTTTCGCTGACAGTGATGACATCGCCTGGTTTTACCTGGTATGATGCGATTTTAACGCGTTTGCCATTGACATAGATGTGACCGTGACTAATCAACTGGCGTGACGAGAAAACAGTCGGTGCCAATTTCGCACGATATACAACTGCGTCCAAACGACGTTCCAGCAAACCAATCAAGTTATCTGGGGTATCGCCCTTCATATTGTCGGCTTCCAGGTAATATGCACGGAACTTTTTTTCACCAACGTTGCCATAATAACCCTTTAATGTCTGTTTTGCACGCATCTGTTTTGCGTAATCAGACGAGTTGCCACCACGTGATGTTGGCCCATGCTGACCCGGTTTATATTTACGTTTGTTAAATGGGGATTTTGCCTGACCCCACAGGTTCACGCCCAAACTGCGGGCGATTTTTAATTTACGAGTGCTGCGTTTCGCGCCTGCTCTTGCCATAATGTTATCCTTTGTTTTTGGTTTTTAGGTGCCAGGCTTGTCACAGATTCCTTATCGCGTGCGGGACCAAAAAATCACCGTCGCCGTAATCAGTTCTGATTACCCAGCGCACCCAGTCTATAGTGTTTTTGTCAGAAAATCAAGTGTTTTCTGACCATCTGGGCATTTTATGCGAAATTCCGCATTAAAATTTCACCGACGGTGCTTCGCGCTGAGTGGCATCGTCAATTTCAAACAGTTTTTCGTGCGTTATGCCAAACATACGCGCGATAAAGTTTGACGGAAACTGGTCAATCTGGGTATTCAGTGCCATAACAACACTGTTATAGAATTGACGTGTGGCCTGGATTTTAGTTTCTGTATCCGTAATTTCGCGCTGTAATTCCAAAAAGTTTTCGTTTGCACGCAATGTCGGATAATTTTCTGACAATGCAAAAATACTTTTCAATGTCGCCGACAGTTGATTTTCTGCCGCGGCACGTGCATCACCAGTGGCGTTCATTGCGCTGCTGCGCGCGGCGACAACCGCGTCCAGAGTTTCACGTTCATGCTTTGCTGCGCCACGCACCGTTTCAACTAAATTCGGTATTAAATCATATCGGCGCTTTAACTGTGTATCAATCGTGGCGAAAGCCTCGCGTGCCTGGTTTTTGCGTGCAACCAGACCGTTATACACGGCGATAACATATAAAATTAAAACTGCTGCGATTGCGATTGCTGTCCACATAATAAAATCCTTTGGTTAGTTGTTTTAAATATATTGTAGTGTAAATGATGAAAAATACAAGAAAATAAGAACAAGCGTCGCCACCACAGCCAGTCAACCGTGCGCTTTACGTGCAAAAAAAGAACGGGGCCGTCGCCCCGTTTTTATGATTTTTTCCAAAACGCAAATCCACGTCTGGTTGATTTTTCCTCGCGCTGTTTTCTGTCTTCGATTGCACGACGGTGTTCGGCACGACGTTCGTGAAAACGACGCGCAGATTCTTCGTCCCGCTGAATCAATTTTAATTCAGTTACCGACAATTTGCCGTTACGAACTTCTTCGTCAAACTCGACAATGTCGTTTTCATTTAAAAATCTGATACCTGCTGCCTTTAATGCGCTGGAATGAACAAAAACATCATCGGTGTTACCATCGGCATTCGGTGTATCTGGTGTAATAAAACCAAAACATTTTTTACCGTTATACCATTTTACTTTGCCTTGACGCATAATCCTATCCTTTCTTATGCTTGTTATGGTTCTGTGCTGTTCCCCCAAGAACCTGTGGTAATTTTGTATGAAATGATTACGTAATGCAAGAAAATAACTTTCCTATGGATTTATGCAAAAATATGATATAATGCGCCCCAGCAAAAAATTAAACGTGGGACGCGCCCACGTTTTTATTATACGGTTGGCTTTTTATAGTAACGCTGAACCTCGGTCATGACAAAGTTAAACAGACGCCCCGACAGGCTGTCCAGTGGCACTGACCAGCCACGATGACCATATGGCATTGCCGCAACCAGGATAAAGTTCGTCATGAAACGGAAAATCTCTATCTCTTGGGCCTGGGTCAATGGGGCTGGCGCGTCAGTGATGTGAAAAACCTCGTTCTCAATGGCATCTTCCAGTTTGCCCATGATTAAATCCACAACCCGCTGGGGATAATACATCGTGCACTTTTTTGGAAAACCTTCAAATAACGAAACATTATTGCCCTGGCCATACAAGATATTCCAGCCAACGCGGTCAAATAGTTCTTCCAGACAGTTGCATATCAAAAGGTTGTATTCTTTTGCCCCACCTTCCATGAAATCAGACAGACGACGTTCAAGATTCTTGCTCTGTGCAGATGTCTTTTTACGTGATATTTCATAGTGCCCGTGCGTCTTACGTTCGTATTCAAAGAACGTGTGAACCTGGCATATAATTTCCATTGGCACAACCAGACCATTTTTACCAATATCGATTATTAGTTTCGCATCACGATAATTACGTGGGTTTTCCATATCATAGAAGCCGTCCTTGACCGACAAAATACGTTCTGGCATCATCTGACGCACGCGTTCAATAAATGTCCGCGCCTGGGGTATCAGGTCAAACAGGCATTTTACGCGCCATACATCTTGCAGGCGCAGACGGGGCGGTCGGATTTTATCCAGCGCACGCACCAAATCAACCGCAATCTGTTCATGGCCAGAGCCAATGATTGACAGGACAGTTTCCGATGGGGTTGAAATATACTTTTCTGATAATTTCTTGCGAATTTTGTCGGCAATCGCCGTCGCTGATGCCGGACGTTCATGCGCTGAAATAACGCCATAGACGGTATTGGCAACCTCGTCCACGTATGACGCATAATATTTTCCAACAACCTTTTCCAATGAACGGTGAATATTTTTTTGGGTCCCAACAATAACCGTAACAATTGATGATACCGACAGGTCAATATTATGCCCAGCCACCGCAGTAAAGAACTGATTACGCATGGGGTCGGCATCTAGACGATGATGCACAATATATGGTGACAGCGGGTTTATATCTGCGATACGTAATGGTTCATCAATTGCGCTATCTGTATCATAGTCATATCGCGCAACGGGGGCCTTGGGCGCACCAAAGCATTTGCCCAAGAAATAGAACATTTCGCGATACCAAATCAAACTGTCTGAATACAGTGCACTTAGATATCTGGCCGCCTGGTCATTTATACGGCCAGACGCACGCGCATCTTCTATGATAGCCAGATTTTTCCGTTCATTATCCGCAACCATATCAACGATACAGCTGTTGTGATACGGTTCTGTCATGACACATATACTCCATATTTACTTCATTATCGGAAACAGAATGACATCGCGCAGGGTTGGCTGGTCGAATATAATACTAGCCAATCTGTCAACACCCACCCCAACGCCAGAAATCGGTGGGAAACCGTGTTCCATTGCGCGTACATAATCATTATCAGGGTTAAAAGCCTCTTCATCACCACCAGCGATATTTTTCGCCTGTTGTTCAAATGCCTCCAATTGCTGAATTGGGTTCACCAGTTCAGAATATCCCTTGCATAATTCTGCGCCACATACCAGCAACTGGAACATGTCCAAACAACGATCGTCTGCATCACTGTGACGCGCCAGTGGCACCATATATGTCGGATAGTTATACAGGAACGTCGGTTGAATAATGCTGTCGCGAATCTTGCGCTTGTATACATAGTCGACCAATGTCGGCACAGATTTTAAATCGTCCAGTTCGCCTGCGGGGAACATGCCCTGGTCGACCAGTTGTTTGCGCAATGCATCAACATCATCAAAGTCCAAAATATTACACCCAAACAATTCGTTCATCTTCGCAGTGTAATCCATCATTTCGTATTTAGAAAAATCCAGTTCGGTGCCTTGGTATGAAATCTGTAATGTGCCACGGCAACGCTGAATCAGATTCTGAATCAGTTCCCATGTGAATTTCAAATTGCGTTTCCAATCCCAATACGCCGCATACCATTCCACCATTGTGAATTCTTGCAGGTGCATGGCGTCCATACCCTCGTTACGAAAATCCTTGGCCACCTCGTACACGCGGTCAAACCCGGCACAGTTTGCCAATTTCAAGAACAATTCCGGCGAAATGCGCAACTGGAAATCCGCGTCCAGTGCATTGTGATGGGTCAAGAACGGACGTGCCGCCGCCCCAGACGCAACATTTTGCATAACCGGCGTTTCAATTTCCAAAAATCCGTTGTTGTTCATAAATTCACGCCAATACTGTGTCATCTGGAAACGCCCCAATAATGTTTTGCGGGTTTCTGGGTTTGAAATAATATCCAAATACCGCTGACGATAGCGGGTTTCCGTGTCGGTCAGACCATGGAATTTTTCCGGTAATGGACGCAGTGCCTTGGACAAAATGGTGTATTTTGCAACGCGCACCGTCAATTCGCCTGCGGTCGTGTGATACAATTCACCATCAATACCAATGAAATCACCCAGGTCAACGTTCGCCTTCATAAACTTGTACTGTTCTTCACCCAATTCTTCGCGGGACATAGAGAACTGAATTTCGCCAGCAATATCATAAATGCGACCAAACATCAATTTGCCCAACCAACGCAAGGCCGTTACGCGCCCAGCCAGTTTAACCGATGTTCCGTCCGCCAATTCGCGGGCATCTGAAATTGTGTGTGTGCGATCAAATTTATCTTTCCACACAACGCCGTCGCGGGCGCGAATATTTTCCGCCTTTTGCAGGCGCGCCTGTAATTCATTAGATGAAATGGTTGTGTTTTCTGACATTTTATTTTTTCCTTTGATGCACTGTTATAAAAAACGGACGCAGAGAAAGTGCGTCCGTCGTTAAAACTGATGGTCGCACGCCCGATTACAATTTTTTTTTCAAATTCATCGCTTTCATTTTGTGTTTGACCTGTTCTACGCCAGGGATTATCCCAAGCCCCCAGATTATTACGGAAAAATTTGCAAATGTAAAGCATAAATTGCACCACGCTGCACCAATAACAATTGTGCAAGAAAAAAAATTATTAAAAAAAATAATAATTCTACTTGTATTAAATCACATAAAATGATATTTTCATCGCAACAATGGATTGTGAATTCATACCCGGGGCACGTCACCGCGTAAATTTGCAATAATCAAGTTACACAAAAACACAGGGGGGGCTTTTCTGATGAAGGCAAAACAGAAAAAAATGATACGCGCATGTGGCATCGCGGCCGCGGTGATTATTGCAGCATTTTTGGTTGTAAAGTTCGTAATTTCGCATAAACCATATTCATATGCTGGGACACTGGAAACGACCAAGGTTATCATTTCGGCACGCGTTTCGTCTGATATTTCTGAATTCAATGTCGCCGAAGGGGACACGGTGTCTAATGGCCAGACATTGCTGACAATGACGTGTGACGCATATAAAATATTGGCACAACAAATTGACAACGATTATGCGCGTGCAGATGCCCTGGTCGCCAAGGGGCATATGTCCCAGGCCGAATACGACGTTGTTGCCCGGAACAAGCGCGACAACGACCTGAAACTGTCGTGGTGCAATGTTACATCACCAATTGACGGTATGGTTATCACCAAATTCCGCGAGGTTGGCGAAATCGTCGCCCCGGGAACAACGCTGGTGTCATTGGCCAATCCATACGACATTTGGGCATATTTCTATGTTCCATATGATATGTTACACAAACTAAACGTAGGCGATAATGTTGTTGGAACCCTGCCCGAGGCAAACGGAAAAAAATTCGTCGGTAAAATTATCAAAATCAATGAACAGGCCGAATTCACACCGAAAAACGTCCAGACCCGCGAAGAACGCACCCGTCTGGTATATGGTGTCAAAGTCAAATTTGAAAATCCAGATTTAACACTGAAATCTGGCATGACAATTGAAAGCACTTTGTTACATGAATAAGCAAATTGGTATTGATATTTCGGGCGTAACCAAGCGTTTTGGGTCAATTATCGCATTGGACGATGTGTCCATGCAATTTAACCCGGGGACGCTGTATGGTGTAATTGGCCCGGCCGGCGCAGGCAAAACGACACTGTTTCGGTTGATGCTGCATTTGATGAAGCAAAACAGTGGCACAATCACATACACGGCCGGCGGCGCACCAATTGACTTTAACGACACCCGCGCATCAATCGCATATATGCCACAAAGCCAGAGTTTATATGCCGATTTATCGGTGGACGAACATTTGGATTTTTTTCGACGTCTGTATGGAATCCAAGATGATGAATATAAAAAGAAGCGAGCCGAATTGTTACATATGGCACGTCTGGATAAATTTCTGAATCGAACGGCTGGAAATTTGTCGGGGGGGATGTATAAAAAACTGGGGCTGATTTGTGCATTGTTGCGCAGTCCACGTGTAATGCTGTTGGACGAGCCAACGAACGGTGTTGACCCAATCAGTCGCCGTGAATTTTGGGATTTATTACATAACGCGCAACAACAAGGTATTCTGGTTATCATGACCACCGCATACATGGACGAAGCCGAACGTTGCAGTTCGGTTGTCCTGATGGAACGCGGCCGCGTTCTTGGCACAGGCGAGCCACGCGAATTATTGCGCACCTCGCGGTCTGCGAATTTTGATGAATATTTCTTGAAACGCGGGGGCGCAAAATGACGAAATGCATTGTTGATGTGTCAAATTTGTATGTTCGTTTCGGCGATTTTTGTGCCGTGCGCGATGTATCGTTCCAGGTTGCCCGCGGGGAAATATTTGGGTTCTTGGGCGCGAACGGTGCTGGGAAAACAACAACCATACGCGTGCTGTGCGGATTGTTGCCGGCATCTGATGGCGGCGTTATTATTGATGGGCATACTTTCACCAACGGCAACGCAAACATTATCAAACAATGTGTCGGATATATGTCTCAGCATTTTACGTTATATGACGGTCTGTCGATAAAAGAAAATTTTGATTTTGCGGCCGCCCTGCGTGATTTACCGAAATCTGTGTATCTGCGTCGGCGGCGTGCGCTGTTAAAATTTATTGGATTTGACGAAAAACTGTCAACTGTCGTGCGCGATTTACCCGGCGGGATAAAGCAAGAAATCGCACTGTGCGTTGCCCTGTTGCACGATCCCAAGATTATATTTTTGGACGAGCCGACCGCCGGCGTAGCCCCAATGTCACGCGTGCGTTTTTGGTCGCTGATAAAAAAATTGGCTGCCGATGGCAAGACTATCTTTGTCACCACACATTATATGGACGAGGCGGAAAACTGTGACCGTATCGCATTGATGCGTGCGGGCGAATTGATTGCGATTGATTCCCCGGCGAATTTAAAGAAACAGACATTTGGGGACAGTCTGTATAACTTTACCCCACGCGTGGACAATCCGGTATTTCCGCCGAACAAAGTTTTGGATATTTGCGAACCGTATGGACGACACTGGCACATCAGATTTCGTGATGGCGTGGACGTCGCCGCCCAGGTTGCTAAATACAAAAAATATTTTGACATAAAAAAGATTTCACCATCACTAGAAGACGTATTCATCAGATTGGTAGAGGGGCAAAACCGATGAGATTTTTTTCCCGCGAACGTGCAGCGGCGATTTTTTCCAAGGAATGCAAGCATATTTTGCGCGACCCGTTCACGCTGATTATTGCGTTATTGTTGCCGTTGGCAATCGTTTTGATATTGGGGAATTCTATCGAGTTTAATATTCGTTCAATCAAGATGGCGTATTACGACGCCGACCGCACCGAAAGTTCGCGCGAACTGATTGACACGTTTGGCAGTTCAGATTATTTCAAAACATACCCGATTGACAATCCTGATGATGGATTTAATGAAATATTGGCCGAACGCGCACGCGCCGTTTTGGTTGTGCCACCAAACTTTGAGCGCGAGATTTTTGCCGGTCGCACCGGCAACGTCCAGGTCATGGTTGATGGTGCAGACAATTCGTCTATTATCGCGATTACAAATTATATGACGACGATAAACACAAATGCCGCCACCAAGATTTTAAAGGTTGATGCATCTGCATCGCCACTGTCGTTCAAATCACGATACCTGTTTAACCCAGAACTGAATTCGCGGTGGTTTTCGGTGCCGGGCCTGTCGGCGGCAATTATTGCACTGGTTGCAATTATGCTGACCACGCTGACGATATGTCGCGAATGGGAAAAAGGTTCAATGGAAATGTTGTTGTCTACCCCTGCAACAACCCTGGAAATCATCACCGGCAAGGTTTTGCCGTATGCGATTTTATCATTTATCGGATTTATCCTGGTGTTTATTGTGGCGCGCACAGTGTTTGGCGTCCCATTTGTCGGCAGTTATTTAACACTGACGCTGGCGACACTGATATTTATCCTGGGGTATTTATCAATGGGATTGCTAATATCTGTATCCACACATAAACAAGAGGTTGCAATTCAATTCGCATTGATTATCGGGCTGTTGCCGACGGTGGTATTATCGGGCTTTGTATTTCCGGTTGAATATATGGGCGGTATATACCAGGCCGTATCTGACGTATTTCCGGCACGTTTTTATATTGAAATCACGCGCGACCAATTCTTAAAGGGCAGTCCTATTACCGCCCTGTGGCGTCAGTTTGCCGCAATCAGCGCGATTGCAGTTGTGCTGTTGGTGGCGTGCCTGACACGTTTTAAAAGGACGCTGGAATGAAAAACAAACGTCTGCTTGGATTTTTCAAAAAAGAACTTATCGCGCTGTTGCGTGACCCTGTGTTGTTGGTCGCGGTTATGGTTATGCCAGCGGTCCAGTTGATTATTTACAGTGGCGCAATCACACTGGAAGCCAAGAATCTGCGTCTGGCGGTTGATATGACGCCTGGCGATGTCGTTATGGAAAAGGTTTATAATCACGCGATTGGTTCTGGGTGGTTTGTTCGCGCCGACGATTCCACGCGCGACGCGGTATCTGTGGTTCAGTCTGGGGCGGCCGACGTGGCGATTGTCGCGCCCAGTGGCGGTCTGACACGTGCATTGATGCGTGGCGAAGGCGAAATTCAAATTCTGATTGATTCAATGAATATATTAAAGGCACAAAGCATAGAAGGCTATCTGGCCGGTGTCGTGATGTCAACAGTGCGCGAAATGAATTATGCCCTGCCCGCGTCGCCAATTCGGTTTGATATGCGTATTCTGTTTAACCCAGAACTTAGCACCCCGTGGTTTATGGTGCCGTCGTTGATTGCGGTGCTGGTGTTTTTGGCGTTGTTGATTTTGATTACGATTTCTATTA
This sequence comes from uncultured Rickettsiales bacterium, assembly GCA_900550495.1. Taxonomy (GTDB): domain Bacteria; phylum Pseudomonadota; class Alphaproteobacteria; order Rs-D84; family Rs-D84; genus Enterousia. The sequence goes on along the minus strand of URSJ01000016.1, from coordinate 11,955 downwards.
CCAAGGAAAAAGAAAGTGGCACAATTGAAACACTGGTGTCTGCGCCAATATCAAAATATGAAATCATCTTGGGCAAGGTTTTGCCGTATATCTTGGTGTCGTTTTTGATTATGCTATCAATCCTGTTTATTGGTCGCACAGTGTTTGGTATTCCGTTTGTTGGGTCAAACTTTATGTTTATTTTGGGCTTCTTGGTTTTTTGCGTGCCGGCGTCGGGCATTGCGGTTTTATTGTCCAACTATACCAATACCCAGCAACAGGCATTACTGGGCGTCGTGATTGTTGCATTTATGTCGCTGATGTTATCGGGCGCGATTATCCCAACCGAAAATATGCCGACGTTATTACAGTATGTCAGTTCAATAAACCCGTTGTCGCATTACGCGTATATGGTTCGCAACATTATTCTAAAAGGGTCAGATATTGAATACTTTACGCGCCAGTGTGCATATATGCTGGGGGTGGGTATAATAATATGGATTTTTGCAATTAAAAAGTTTAAAACAACATTATAAGGGGAAAAGATATGAAAAACTGTTATGGATTTATCGGGATACTGGGCACGCTGGTGACACTGGCGGCAAATGCCGATATGTATTCTGAATTGCAATCTGTGTATGAATCCAGCCCAGTTATCAACAGTGGGCGTGCAGCTGTTCGTGCGGCGGACGCAGATGTATCAGCGGCGTCATCTGGGGCGAAACCGTATCTGGGCCTGTCGGCAAATGCCGGTGCGGCACGAACCAAGGTCGGCGATTACACATTTGATTATAACCCAACGCAAGTTGGCGTTGAATTTCAACAAAATATATTCCAGGGATTTTCCACCGTTGCCCAGATAAAGGGCGCACGCGCCGTTCGTGACGCAGAAACATCTGCGCTGTATGCGACGGAATCAGATGTATTTTTGAACACAATCAACGCCTATATCGCCGTCCTGCGTGCGGACGAGGTTTTGAAACTGAACCAAAACAACCAGCGCGTTTTACAAGAATACTATAATTATTGTGCCGATAACGCGCGTGTTGGCCGATTGACCAAGACCGATGTTGCCCAGGCGTCTGCGCGTGTCGAAATGGCAAAATATGGTCTGGCCGACGCCCAGGCGAAATATGACAACGCGATTGAAACGTTCCGTCGCATTGCCGGAAATACGCCTGATAAATTCACAGAAATTGATTTGTCGCGCGTTGAAAAACTGTTCCCAGAATCGGTGGATGCCGCCAATGAATACGCGATGTCCAACCACCCTGCACTGCGTGCGCTGGAATCCAAGGAAAAGGCCGCACGTGAAAAAATCGTCGTCGCACGCAAGACTATATTGCCGTCGGTTGACGTCCGCGGTGCGGTTATGCAGATTGACGATATTCCATACATTGACCGCGCCCGCGACAGTCGTATTGGTGTCTATCTGAAAATGCCCCTGTATGACAAGGGCAACGCGTTCGCCAACGTGGACAAGGTTCGTTCCACCGTTGACGGTATCCAAGAAGATACCATAAACACACGTCGTATGATTTCGGAATCCCTGCACCAGGCGTGGAATATGTACACGGCCCAAGAATCTGCGATTGCCGCCGCCCAGGCCGGGGTCAAGGCGAACCAGATGGCACTGAACGGCACGCGTGACGAGCAAAAGCGTGGCCGTCGCACAGTGTTGGACGTGCTGAACGCGGAACAAGAATTGCTGAATACCCAGGTGTCCCTGGCCCAGGCAAAGTTCGGACGTATCTCGGCGTTCTTTGCGGTGCTGGCGGCGTCCGGCAAATTGACCCCAGAAAATCTGGGCCTGGAACAGAAATAAAAAAACGTTCGCTGGGGTGGACTCAATCTTTGTTGTTCCCGTTGCCCCCTAAAAAACACCCCGGCGGGGTGTTTTCTGTGTCCCAACCCATACGGGCCAGGAAACGGTTCACAGTGATTGGCTGGACGCGCATAATCTGCGAAATTTTATATCGCGACACGCCGGCGTCCAGTAATTGTCGGATTTTATTCGCATTGCGCGTCAATTTCAGTTTTTTTGACTGTGCCGACAATGGCCGTCCCAGTTTCTTGCCCGTTGCACGAATATTGTTCAGCGACGCCCGTGTGCGCTGTGATATCAGATTGCGTTCAATTTCCGCAGCCAGTCCAAACGCAAACGCCATAACCTTGCTTTGAATATCGTCGCCCAGGCGATAATTTTCCTTTATCGTCCAAACCTTGACCCCTTTGTTCATACACGTTTCCAGGATTCGCATTACTTCCAACAGCGACCGTCCCAATCGCGATATTTCACACGATATTAAAATATCGTCGCGTTTCAGTTTCTTTAACAGTTCGCCCAGTTGCCGTTTATCTAACGGCTGGCGCGACGATATTGTTTCCTGGACCCAGTGGCTGATTTCCATTTTGTTTGCGGTTGCAAACTGGCTGATTTCAAAGCGTTGATGTTCTAGGGTTTGTTTATTTGAACTGACACGAATGTATCCAATTATTGACATTTTTATCTCCTATTTTCTGTCATTTTAAAGGAACGTTTAAATCAACTGTTTTTTTGATATTAAAAAATTTTTTTTCAAAACGTAAAAAATACCAGATTTCTACCGTATTCCTGGCTTTTTGCCGATTTTATAAGAATACAGACCACTGGCACTTACACAAACGTTCGTTTGTGTAACAGTAAATGCGTGGCGCATCCTGCGTCACAGTTTAAATTAATTTAAATAAAAGGACTAAACATGAAAAAACCTTTGGTTTTGACTGCGTTTTCACTGGCGGGCATTTTGGCCTTTGCTGGCGCACACGCGGCAACTGATGTGACGTTTGCTGGCGAATATACGACTGCAAATGGCACGGCTAATGTTGGAACACCACTGAATGCAGCAGATTATAAATACACCTATGTTGATTACAATGGTTCCACCGTCACCAAGAACTATGCAGATGACCCAGACGCAGGCGACTTTAAATACAAAGACGCCGCTGGCAACTGGCAGGCATACGACCCAGAAAACACAGGCAGTCTGCCACAACAGTCCGACTATACCGGGGCAACAGCTGCGTCTGGCGACATTACCACGACCCAGGAAATCGTCGCAGGCGCAACAATGGACCGCAATAATTACACATACAAAAACGGTGCCGGCGAAAACGTGACATTGGGCGAATCTGCACAGGATTTCACACAAGACGTCACACTGAACAACACATACGTATCAGGCGATGACGCAACCATCACTGTGAAAAATGGCAACGCCCCAACATTTGACGGCACACGCTATAAATACACAGACGAAAGTGGCAATACGTATCATCTGAACGCCGATGGAACATCATTGGTTGATGAACGCAATGTGGTGGTTACGCCAGACGCAGGTTCAACATTGGAAACTGAGTTCAATGGTATGCAAGCGGCGTTCACAACCGATACAACAAATGTTGATACCGCAAAAACGTCAACTGGTGCAAGCTATACCGCAGAAGCACCGTTATTCAACGCAGCCAACACAGTGTTTGAAAACGACACAAACACGGTCAACGAATTGAACAACCGCTATGCAACAATCGCGACCGCTGGCGAAAATTGGGACGCCGCATTGGCGAACAAAGAAACCACAACCAACGGCTGGACCGCGGACAATAAACGCCAGGCCGCTGCAAGTGAAATCTTTAACGCGCCAATTACCGCTACGATTGACGGCCGTGCAAACGACGCGATTGCTGCATCGGTTACCGATGGTGGCGTAATCAATGAAGCACTGACCACTGGGGACGACGCAGTTCGTAGTGAATTTGCGGCAGCTGATACCCAGATCCGTTCTGATATGACCGCTGGGGACGACGCAGTTCGTAGTGAATTTGCGGCAGCTGATACCCAGATTCGTTCTGATATGGCCGCTGGGGACCAGGCAACATTGGCGTCTGCAAAAACATACACAGATGAAAAAGACGCTGCAGTTCGCGAAGCGTTCACTTTGGCAGATAACGCCATTCGTACAGACTTTGCAGCGGCGGACGTTGAAACCCTGAACAGTGCCAAAGGATATGCAGACACCCAAGATGCATTGACATTGAACAATGCCAAGGCATACGCAAATGAACGCGCAGCATTATCGCTGGCGGCGGCAAATGCATACACCGACAAAAAGATTGACAAACTGGACAAAGACCTGTCTGCAGGTGTTGCCAGCTCGGTCGCATTGTCGTCGGTCGCTGTGTCGGGCGTTCAACGTGGCGAGGTGTCCGTTGGTGCCGGATTCGGCAACTATAACAGCCAATCTGCGGTTGCATTTGGTGCCGCGATGGGTCTGACCAATAACTGGTCTGTCAATGTTGGTGCAGGCGTATCTGACGCAGACGTTGCGTTCCGTGCCGGCACGAACTACAAATTCAAATTGTTTTAATTAACAGTTTGTTTTTTATCCTTTCAAAACGCGCCAATGGCGCGTTTTTTTAGTTTTTCCCCCTGGCCAGCCGGGGTGTCGGCATCGTCGGTCCCTGCGGGGCAATGGATACCGGCCTGCGCCGGTATGACGGCGCAAGGAATCAAGTGAATAGCACAAACACGGACAATGTTCATAAAAAGGAACCGGAGATAATGCCCGTAAAAATAAAAACACACTACCGCCTTTGTCATTCCGGGGCTTGACCCCGGAATCCAGGTTATGGTGCAAATAAAGATGTCCCTGCGGGGCAATGGATACCGGCCTGCGCCGGTATGACGGTGTAGAAATCAAGTAAATAGCACAAACGGGAACAATGTTCGTAAAAATAAAACACACTGCCGCTATTTGTCATTCCTGCGCAGGCAGGAATAGGGTCTATGAAATTACCCACGCACACTGTTGCACAATATACGTAAAAAAGAAAACACCATCACAAAACACCGACACCCCGCCCTGCGGGCACCCCTCTGGCCAGAGGGGAACTTGGTCCGTTTTTTACTCTTGTCATCCTGGGGCTTGACCCCGGAATCCAGGTTATGGTGCAAATAAAGATGTCCCTGTGGGACAATGGATACCGGCCTGCGCCGGTATGACGGTGTAAAAAAAACGCCCCCCGTCCGCTGTGCGGACACCCCGACTTCCCAGAGGGGGAACCTGGTCCGCGACGAAAAAACAAGTGCGCCACCAGTGTGCCAAACTCTATCACTAAATCACTTTATCACTTGCCCACTTTCATTGCTCTCTGTTCAGAACCGTTGCATCATTGTGAATTCAATGGCGGTTTTTTTGAATTCGCGCTGCCACAGGTTGGAATCGCGCTGGGTATAACTGACCGTCAGGGTCGGAACAAATCCCCACACGTCCAATTTGTTATTTGAAACAGACAACGAATAACGATGTGTGAAATCGTGCGCCGTAATCTTGGTCCACGCCCCATTGTGCGCCGTGTACAGCCCATCATCGTATCGCGTCCAATAAACACTGGGTTCGCCATATACACTGAATCCCCACGGCAATTCTGCGCCAATGCCGATTGCAACATTGGGTTGCCAATATGCATAGGCGTCATTTATTGCCGTATTACGCGCCACGCCCCCACGCACAGTCATATACAGACGCGCATTAAACGAATACGTCAGGCGCGCCGTTCCTGAATACGTTTGCCCGTCCAGAATATCGCCATAGTCATCGTATTTGTTATCCAAGAACTGCAAATACAATCCGCCCGATAATTTGCGCGTAAAATCGTAATTCGTGTTCAGTTTCGCCCCGGCCGACCAACTGTATTCGTCCCAACCATACCAGCGACGCGCCACCACCCCGGCCAGCCACACGTCCCCACGCGACCACAGATACCGTGGCCCCGTACCGGCGGTTAAATACAGGTCGTCATAATCGTGCTTGTCATAAATATTTGTGTAAATGCTGGCGTCTGATTTCCATCGCCATTGGTCAGACAATTTGAATTCGTAATCACCCCCCAGTTGAAAATTCGCCCCAACAGCTGATTCTGGTTCACTCAACTTTCGGCAAAACGGGCCGAATATTGTCATCAGACATTCGTCACCACCGGTGGCATTATTGACATTATTATCAGGCGCGGCACCAAAATTAAAATACACGTTCCAATTTTTATTCTGGCGCACGACATAGCGATAATAGTTCATCATACGTTTTGCGTCATCAGACAAATCATCGCCCGCCATTGCCAAACGCAGATGATAATCCGCACGTGCCCAGCGTCCTTGGTGCATATAGCACAGTGCCAATTCAAACCGCACGCGTGCCGCGTCTGGTCGCGCGTCCAGTATTTTTTGATAAATGCGAATTGCGCCATCAATGTCGCCACGACGCGATGCAATCTGGGCCAGCAAAAACCACCGTTCGGTTTCCAGTTCCCCGTTTCCCGTATCTGGCATCATCGTCAGCATTTGATAGGCGTGTTCATAATCGCCATTGTTGACCAACTGGCCCGCCAACTGCATGGCCTGTGTTGTGGTCATAGTAATTTCTGTGGATTTTTTATCGTCGTTGTCCGCGCGCACCATTGGCACAACCAGAACAGATAACAAAATCGCAAACACAATTCGTTTCATACGAATAATATTATGTAATTATAAATCAATTTGACAATTAAAATATTTTCTGGGCGAATAACATCACCCAGAAAATATATTTACGCATTTATGCGATGTGCAATTTATTTATTGTTCAAATTTGCCACCGAACGAGAAATGCGCATCTATTTTATTCCCATCATCGGTCGCACTAGTCATACCCGTCACCGCACCTGTGGCAACCATTTCGGTTGGGTCAACCCCTTCGCCAAAGGCCTGCGTCACCAGATACTTGTTAGCGTGCCCCTCTGGTATGTCCGACGTCTCGGATATTTTGACGCGGAATTGTTCAGGAATATTCGCGCCATTATCATACATCCGCACATCGTCATTTGACAATTTGACATCATACCACGGGTTGGCGGCGTGTGTAAAATTCGCCGTTAACGTGGTCTCAGACGAACTGGGGTCAACATATACGTTGGCGTCCCTGGTCGCGGTCTCCATCATATCGCCCTGGGAATTTTTGATAACGGCGATTGCAACACCCTTGAATTCCCCTGCACCTTGCAAATCGCGTTTCATTATCTGGTATCCACCGGCAAATGTCAAACCGTCGGCAGGGTTTGTGCTGCCAGCAATCATTGTGGCCGGACCGTGGGTTAAATATCCGAAATCAGAATATTGTAATCCGACAACATTACCAAATGTCGCCACGCGACTGGAATCTGGTGTGGGCAGGGTCCTCGGCGAGCCCACTACTCCACCAGGCCTTACAGTTCTTTCAGTAAGTTTTGTTATCTTGCCATTTTCGTCAACAGTATAAGTTCTTAATGCACTATTATTCCGTCTAATATCGACTTCGGTTAATTTGCCGTTGTTATCAAACTTTAATGTGGCATCACCTGTTGCTGTAGCGTCACCCTTCAACGATGATATGAAGCCCTGTCCAAAATCGGCCGCTAATGCTGCCTGGGTGGCGTCCGCGGTGCGCCACGCGTAAATACGCGCATTAAATGTTTCAGGATTGTTCAACCCCTTTGCTGTAAAATAGTCCGCCAATTTGTTGTAATCACCCAGCTCGGCCGATGTTGCGCCCCAAATCAGCAATGCCCGGTGTGCCTTATCGTAGTTATTTTGGGCATAGATTTTTGCACCATCGGCTGAGGCCGCGGCCGCCTGGCACCACGCACGAAGCGTTTCTTTCATTTCATCAACCAATTCCACAGATTTAGCATATTTCGCAGATTCGGTTGATGCATCGATAAATGGGTTGTACACAGAAATTAATTCAGTGTTTGATTTTAATTTTTGGTATAATTGATAATTAATGTCGTCGACATTACGCTTAACCGTCGTTGTGCTGTTGCCATCTTCAAGCATGACTGGTGGTAATGGTGGTGGCAGTTGGGTACCGCCGGCGCCACCGCCACCGCCGCCGCCACCACCGCATGCGGCCAGTGCCAATACAGATGTTAAAATTGCGATTTTTTTCATTGTTTCCCCTTTTGGTATATGTTTTGGTGAAGCAAGCAAATGTGCCATGATTAGTTGTATTTCTATGCAGATATACGTCCCATATAATATGCAAGATTTTATTCCCACGCAAGGGAAAATTATTTCAATGGCCCAAACAACGAAAAATACAAAAACAAAAAACCACCCAAACGGGTGGTTTTGAATATCTGGTGCGAGCAAAGGGGCGCGTTCCGAAAAAATCCAACCGTTTGATTACCCACTTTTTTTCGCTTTCTGATGACCATTTGTACAATTTGATGGTGGCATCAAATTGGTATCAGTTATATGTCATGCAGTGTACACTGTTCAAAAACGTTAATCTATAAAAAATTATTCAAAGTTTTGATTTTTTAATCATAGCCCACAGTTCTAATTTATACGGACCTGCCAGATGTCTTTGCGGAAAAATGAACATCTATCCCAAGTCCAACACAGTTTCCGCAAAGCACCCATTGGCACACAATAACCAATGGGTGTCATTTTTTCTTTCTGGACATATTGTGCGTTCTGTGTATAAACGCATTTTATCCCAGAAATCCGCCACGTATCATATCAATGACCCACGCGGTCCAGGAACACAGTTATACAAAAAAAGAAAGATAAAATATGACCAGTACAGCAATACGAACAGAAATAGCCAGTTGGATGTGCAAGGGTTCTTTTTCGCATTTCTTGACCATACATGTTCCATTGTGCCAGAAAACAACCAATATAAACACAGCATTAAAACAAATCTCTTTTATACTTAGACGATTTGAAAAGCACCTGATTTCGCATAATCGTTGGTATAACAAGTTTTCTGATTTTATTATGGTCATTGAATCAGGACAATCTGGCACATATCACTATCACATTTTGGGTAATTTCATCAATCCACAAACCAACAACACATTTTCAGAACAGGACGTACAAAACGCACTATTCAGCACGAACAGCTTGTTCAAACAAAAATTTCAAACAGATACTGACTTGGATTATGTCTTGAAACCGATACAAACACAGCAATACTTACTCAATTTGGCTAAATACATAACAAAACAGCTGACCAAATATAACTTCTCTGACCGCTTTTGGCCCGCTGTATTACTATTTGATTCTGACAAGTGTAAAAGCTATGCGCCCTGCCTGCCAACAATACAACCAGAACAAATTGCCGCAAAGAAACCGGCTGCCACGACATCAGAATCCAAACACCCCAAGAACCGTTCTAGGCTCAGAAATGTTCTAACAGACCGGTTCTATCGGTATCAACGCGCCTTATACCCGTTGGGCCGTTTTTTGATGCGACTCTTGCACTACCTGTGTCCTCGTCACCAGCACAAACCACCAGACTAAGCACGTCTAATATCTTCCAACAGGATATAAATATCTGTATAAGGGCAACCATTCGGGTTATGTTCACAATTAGCACACCATGACGTTGCCAAATCCTTAGCCTGTTTATATTTATCCTCTGTCATTAAATTGATATTGAATAAAGATGTTCCTTGACCATTTCCATGGTTGAATTTCGGCATAAACTCTTTCAATTTTTCTTGGCACCCAGCGGCCGTTACAGGAAACTTTTTCTTCATAAAATGTGCCAATGCCCACAATTCTATGCACGGATTTGAAATACACAAAGTGATTTTCTGGTGATGCTTCGTACAATTTGCATTATAGGTAGAAACTTTGGCACACAAGCGTTGCAGTTCAGCATCAGATAATTCATCTTTATCGGCCACAACGTATATGTGACGATTTGAATATCTAGACGCGCCCTGTTGTTTTGACAGTTCAATGGCACTTTCTACTAACTCGGGTAAATGCACACCGCTCCGACGTATGACAACCTTCACTACACCGTTGGCATACTGCTCCGCAAAACTTTCTATATAGCTAGGTTCTGTTCTCCTGCCTTCTGAAAACAGGTCTATGAACAATCGGAATTGCGGCATCACCATTTCCATACCCCCAATGCTGGAATTGCTCCATACTGACCACGCAAATAATCCTTAAGTACATTTTTATCAAATCTAGGCGCATATTGTTGTAGTGAATACAACTTTGACCGACCATCCACCGCCTTTTCCGTAAACCAAATTTGGTCCACACGCCACAGCTCTTGGGTCAACAAATTAATATTGTGTAAAGTTGTTATTATTTGCGATTGACATTCCGTATTCAGGCACGAACCTAATAGATAACGTACCATAACAGGATGCAGCGACGAATCCAATTCATCAATTAATGCAACTGTATCCGTTGTTTTCACCAAGAAAAACGCCAGGGCCAACTCTATTATTTTCTTAGTCCCGTCCGATTCCCATTCTATTTCAAAGCGTTGGTCATTGTGGTACGTATACAACTTCTTTCCAGAATATATACCGTCCGTTTTCTCCAAAATAAAGAAATCGTAACCACTGCGTGCAAATATATGGTCTGGTTGTACTTGACCATAGCGTTCACTTGCACCGGCTATCAACATCTTCAATTCGCCGCCCGCGATTGGTTCCCATTCTATCTTTGTTATGCTAGGGTCTATTTTTTCCAATAACTCTCTCAAATAATCCTTAAAATCGGTTCCCTCTCGCAAGTACTTATAGAAAGCGTAACCAACCGTGGACGCCAACCGTACGCACAGAACATTTTTCAACCAGTTATGAACATCTACAAATATCTCTTTATGTGCCAAATTTGGTTCGTTCAACACATTATCTGCATATAATTTGCTCAAAAACAAGTCCGTCTTTGTAAATTTTCTGGTGGTATAATAACTGTCGTTGCCTAACAAGGCGTAGTCTGTCAATTTTTCCACATCTTGTTCTGAACGCTTGAACACGGTTTTTGTGTCGCAATACAATTCTTCTTTAGAAACCCCCGTAGCATTGCATTCCAGAATATATTTATAAATATGTCTGTTTTGTCTGAAAGATATCGCAAACTTTGACACATTGTCATCATTTGGGATAAAAGTGTAGAAATTTTTATAAATTCCGGAAACATTGCCAGTAGTAATGGCCATTACGACAAACTGGATGGCACGAATCAGATTCGTTTTACCAGAATTATTTGCACCATAAATACAAGCACCGCTTAAGATGCCATTCTTCACTAATTCCTTATGTCTATTGGATTTACTTGCTTTTTTCAAAGAAAAATAGACTGGGTCTTTGAATGACAAAAAGTTCGATACAGAAAAATCAATAAGCATTGAAACACCTTTGTGTTGGTTGTTATGATAACGTTATTATAACACATGTCAAGCATCTTTCGGTGAAAAAAATGCAAAAAAAAGAATCAACAGTTTATACAAGCCTGCCAGCATTTTATAATTTTGTGATGTTTTCACAGAATCACCAATTTTAGTTCTTGACACAATCAAGCATTTTTTGTATAGTGAAAGCATTCTGAAACGAATGTTTCGAATACAAAACAAGACCCCGATGCTGTAACACCGAGGTCTAAAAAAGAGCAAGCTACAACTTGCCCCATAGTCTTCTAACTATAGGGTGATTATATCACAACTCCTACGGGGTGGCAAGTTGTTTTTTAACACGCCAAAACCATAGGAGGAAAAATTATGTTTGGCGACAAATATCAAATTGTACGTAACGCAATTCTACACCACCAGCAAATCACGGGGTTTTACCATGGTCGATTGCGAAAATTGTGCCCACACGCACTCGGACACACATGCGGCAAACCGCAAGCTTTGTTTTATCAGTTCGGCGGTGAAAGTAACCACGGACCGATAATACCGGGCTCACCCAATAACTGGCGTTGCATGGAACTGGACGAATTGCAAATAACCGATGTCACATCGGGCGAATGGCATACAGGCACACAATCATTCCAGACCCCAACACTGCGTTCATCATATAGACGTAGAAGTACAATATTGATGGCCGATAAGAATTCCGCCTTTTGGCGGAATTCTTTTATCAAAATCTGAACGCGAAACCGTCCTTGAA
>URSJ01000015.1 GCA_900550495.1 uncultured Rickettsiales bacterium | reverse complement strand
GACCTGCATAATGTTCCGAGTACATTTTATCAAAAACAAATGCACCCCGGGGATATAGAAGCATTCCTGAACGACACAGAAACAATTAATACAGATATATTGCGTGAATTTACGAACCAATTGCAGTGGCCACTGTATTTTCTGGACTATGAATCCATAATGCCAGCCGTGCCAATGTTTGACAACTCGCGTCCATATCAACAAATATGTTTTCAGTTTTCACTGCATGTTCAACGCACACCGGGCAGTGAATTAGAACACTATGAATATTTGCATAATGTGGCGGGGACAGACCCACGCCCTGGATTGATTAAACGCTTAATTGAAACCATTGGTGATACAGGTTCTGTTATTGTATATAACCGGGGCTTTGAGCAAGGGCGCAATGCAGAAATGGCACGTGATTTCCCAGAATATGCCGAGCCTCTGGTCGCAATCAATGAACGTATGTTGGATTTACTTTCGCCATTCCGCAATCGCGGGCTATACCGTCCATGCCAAAATGGCAACGCATCTATAAAACAAACACTGCCCGCATTTGTGCCAGATATGTCGTATGAACATATGGGTATTCATAACGGGACCGAGGCCAGCGAACAATTCATGGACTTTATGACAGGTCGCCAGACCGCAGAGCAAACTGCCACCATGATGCAGAACTTGCATGACTATTGCGGACAAGACACTATGGCAATGGTCAGACTTCTGGCAGTAGTACAGAGCAAATGTTAACAACAGGGATACATGCTCCCTTACTATACCATTTCCGTTGATTCTAACGAATTGTTTGCTATGTTACCTCTTATACACAGGAACGAACCATGGCTAAACAAATACAGATAAAATATATTAATTTGTTTTTTGATACTAGTTGGAAAAATTTATTTTTTCGCAAGTGTTTTTCAAGACCTCTGTTTTTTGCGTTCAAAGTCTGGGGACAAGAAAATGTACAAATTACCAAACTACTGGAAATACAAGATTTTGAAACACTGAAAATTAAAATAAATGAACTGGTATCTAAGGTAGCGCCACTTGATGAATGTCATCAATTTTCTGGCATATGCTTCAAAGAAGAAAACCGCGTTTTAGAAGAATCTGGCAATATGTTTTCTGCAACAGAAGCTGAATTACATATAATATCCCCTATGCCATCTGACTGGTTTCTCAAAAAATTAAACCTGACCCAGAAACAATTTTTAATTGGGGAAATGTTTTTAAACATTGATAAAGCTTGGACTTTATTGGAACAATCTGACAAACAATCTACTGACGTGTATAAATACAGTGTTATCAGTTGCATAACATATATTCGGGAACTAAGTTATTTATTAGCCCAATCTTACATTGCAGATAAAAAGGGAGAAATTGGCAGATTAAATCGCCCAACAAAACGCGATGCCTGTATATCTATTCTTCAGTCCCCCAAATATTTATTTCAAAGAATTAATGCCAGAAATGGTAATTCTGCCCAAGATAATTTACAAAAATTGAAAGATTTGTATGAACAAATCCATGGAGTTCCATTGCAAGAGCCTAATAAGCATGGCAAACTTACCCCATCCGACCGAACGATTGTGGATTGGTTGCGTGCATATATTCCACATTCGTAATTGCGCGCAAAAACGTACGAAATTGTAATCAATGTCTCCTGCTGTTTTAATTTAAAGCAAAGGAGACCGATATGGATCTAAAAATTGAAAAAATCAATATAAGCCACATCAAAACCTATGCAAACAATGCGAAAGAACATTCGCAAAAACAAATTGCTCAGATTGCTGAATCTATCCGGCAATTTGGATTTAATAATCCCATACTGATAGATGAATCTGGCGAAATCATTGCCGGTCATGGCCGTATGGCGGCGGCACAAATTTTGGGCTTGGAAACAGTGCCAACAATTCGTCTTTCCCACCTTTCTGATGCACAAAAAATGGCATATCGTCTGGCCGATAATAAAATCGCCGAAAATGGTGGCTGGAATATTGAACTGCTGAAACTGGAACTTGAAAAAATAGAATCCAGTTGTGAAGATATGGACTTATCTGTCACGGGATTTGATAGTATTGAATTAGACACGATGTTTAATGCCGATACCACAAAGACGGCAGACGCAAAAACCAATGCCATTCCATATATTCCTGAAAATGAAATTGTCACGCGCCCCGGTGACATTTGGCAAATGGGGCCACATCGCATTATCTGTGGCAATAGTCTGGACGCCGAGTTTTTTACAAACCTGATGGGCAATGACTTGGCTGATATGATTTTACAGGACCCGCCGTTCAATGTGCCCGTCAATGGTCATGTGTGTGGCACCGGCACTGTAAAACACAAAGAATTTGCCATGGCATCGGGCGAAATGTCACCTGATGAATTTACAGAATTTTTGCGCAAAAACTTCGCGTTGTGTGCGAAATTCTCGCGCAATGGCGCATTATACTATAATTTTATGGATTGGCGCCACATGGGCGAAATTTTGGCCGCCGGTCACGCAACATTTACTGATTTTATAAATATATGCGTATGGGTTAAATCATCCGGCGGCATGGGCAGCCTGTATCGCAGTCAGCATGAACTATGCTTTATATTTCGCAACGGCAAAGTCGGCCATACAAATAACGTAAAACTGGGACGTCACGGTCGTTATCGCACCAACGTATGGCAATATGCTGGTGTAAATGCATTTGGCCACCACAAAGGCGACATACGCATGCACCCAACGGTAAAACCTGTTGAAATGCTGCAAGATGCGATACTTGACGTCACACGGCGCGGCGAAATTGTACTTGATTCTTTTCTGGGTTCGGGCAGCACGCTTATCGCCGCGCACAAGGCACATCGCATCTGTCGCGGAATTGAATATGAACCGCTGTACATAGATACAACCATTCGGCGGTTTCAAAATCTGTTTAGGATTGATGCTGTACATATTCAATCGGGTAAAACATATAACGAATTATTAAAAGCCAAAGGAGAATCCAATGAATAACAGCGATAAAGACAAAGTTGGATATTGCCGCCCACCAAAAGCAACCCGCTTTAAGCCTGGGCAATCTGGTAATCCCAAGGGACGTCCCAAAGGCGCAATGAACACGCTTCGCCTGCTTGATGGAATAATCAGTAAAAAAGTATCAGCCACGATTGATGGCGCCCCAATCCGCATCAGCAAAAAACAGGCAATGTTATTGCGTTTGGCAAACAGTGCCGCATCGGGCGACCTGAAAAGCATGCAAATATTATTGCCATATATATTACAGATTGACGAAAAGAAAGCCACACGCGCACATATGCAGGCAGACGATATTACCCCCACAGACCGTGAAATATTAAATAAATATTTAGGCATCCACGACAATGAATAAAATTGCATTACTGCACGCCATTTTGCGAACAGACTTTAAGCCATTTGTTCACAAAGTATTCACCGAAATATCAGGTGATAAATTTAGTGACAATTGGCATATAAATCTTATATGCAGCGAAATTATGGATATGATGGAAGGTAAAAATAATAAACTTATTATAAATATTCCACCACGTCATTTAAAATCCATAATTTGCTCGGTGGCGTTACCCGCATTCTTGCTGGGTCATAACCCGAAACTCAATATTATCTGTGTCAGTTATAATGACCAATTGGCTGAAAAATTCGCCAACGATTGCCGGCGTATTATGATGTCGCCGTGGTATATGGAAATGTTTCCTGCAACACAATTGGCACAAAATCGCCGTTCTGTATCTGACTTTGAAACCACACGTGGCGGTGGACGCATGTCCACATCAATCGGTGGAACATTGACCGGACGTGGTGCAGATTGGATTATAATTGACGACCCATTAAAACCCACAGATGCAATGAGCGACACACAACGCGAGAAAGTCAATGAGTGGTATGGAACAACCCTGTGTTCACGCCTGAACAATAAAGCGACCGGTAAAATCATTTTGATTATGCAACGTCTGCACCAAAATGATTTAACTGGTTTTTTATTGGAATCAAAAGCAGGTTTTAAGCATATCCGCCTGCCTGCAATTGCCGATACGGGCGAAACATGGGTCTATACCGACCGAATACGCCAGGAAACGAATACCGTTACACGAGCGGTTGGCGAACCACTGCATTCTTCGCGCGAAAACATGGATACAATCTGCAATATGCGCAGTGATATGGGCGAATACGCCTTTGCCGGCCAGTATCAGCAATTACCAGCGCCAGCCACGGGGAATTTGGTATCCGAGGATTGGTTGCATTACTATAACGGCGAATTACCAAGTTTTAATGAAATTGTTATCGCATGCGACACAGCATCCAAGACTAGTCCCAATAACGCATATTCCGCATTTACAATATTTGGTGTGGAGTGCACTAACAAAAAGATATATTTGCTGGATGTTTATCGCGGGCGACTATCGTTTCCGGACCTTGTTAAAAAGGTAGAAGAATTATACGATATGACGCGCGAACAATATCCAAAATGTCCCACAAATTTTGTGATAGAGGATGCATCATCTGGCACACAATTGATACAACATTTGCAAAGTGTGTCTAAATACATGGGCCATGTAAAACCGGTGGTGGCAGACACCGATAAAATAACACGATTTAACGGCATAACCGTATACATTGAAAATGGCACCGTTTTATTTCCATCTGTGACGGGGCCTTGGTGGGCAGATTTTAAACGCGAATTACTGGGCTTTCCCAGTGTCACATTCAAAGACCAATGCGATGCATTTGCACACGGCGTCCATTATGCGTGGTCACGCGCAAAATGGGGTCCACCCCGCGCCACAATTATGGGGTAAAGAAACAATTTGACTTATACTGAAACATAAGCAGTAATACAACCAAAGGAGGCCCAAATGCCGAAATACCCACAAATAACAATAAATTTATCCAAAAATGCCAGTAATTTTGAAATTATAATGACGTGCTTAACGGCTTTAAAGATTAACAACCTGGGCAACGAGTTAGAAAATTTTATTCAAGATATTGAAAACGGTGGCGCAGACAACTTGCCCACCACCACCGAAAAATGGTTTAATGTGGAATAACTCAAGCCATATCAATATTGCAGTTATTTTCTGCTTCTAAACGCATACGCAGATCCCACAAGCGTTCACCTTTATATAAAAACTCATAGAAACCGTTAACGCCAGTATCTCTTGAGCGACCCGATAGTTTCCATGCAAGGTTACTAATCGAAAAATTTTCGCCATTATACTTAACTGTATTTATATCATCTACCACTATACATTTTATATTTGCATCTTTCGCAAACTCTAATTCCGTCCCAACAGGTATATTCAACATTTTAAATGTTGTACGTGCTCTTCTATCTTTCTGAGATACTTCTTTTACAATATTTTCTATGTATTTTTCTTCTTTTGTTGCTTCCGGCTTTACTAATTCATAACTATCAGGCGCCAATGCAACAACTGTTTCCATAACCTCATATGCTTTTTCTGGATCTATCTGGAAAAATTCTTTTTTTCTAACACGACCATTTGCTCGGTGTTCAATTGCGTGAATTTCTGGATTTATTGCATCAAATAATCTATGAATTAGGCCTTCTGTTTTATGTGCACTATCACAATACAGCAATGCATAAACGCGAAAATCTAACGGAATTGCCTCAGAATCATTTAACTGTTTCAGCCGTTGAGCAATATCATTTTTGGACGTCATACCAATTTTTATCCATCCGTCCAAACTTGGATTTGTTAAAATGTAAACAATTTCTTTTGCCATAATAAGCCCTTTTGATGTCTATTATTCCTATAATATGCTAAAACTGCCTTATTTTCAATCTATTTCATTTGACTTATGCAAAAACATAATCATTCATTGCGCAACCACGCAAAAGGTTCACACATGGAAATTCCGAAAAGTTATGATGAATTACAAAAAGTTCCAAAAGAGCAATTACAACAACTGTGGCTGCAAATTGTACGAACCCCAACAAATATTACGCCAAAGCATATGATACGACCTTTATGGTACCAAATTCAGTGTAAACGCAACAAATGTCATTTAGAGCAAAAATATATAACCCGCCTAAATAAGTATGCCAAAGATCCAGATACATATCTGCAATCTACGCGCAGATTAAAATATGAACTTAAGCCCGGAACCGTTATCAGAAAAAACTATAAAGGCCAATTATTTATACTGCGCGTGATAGATGACCATAAATTTGAATACAATGGAAAAACGTACCCCAGTTTATCCGCCGCCGCATACGCAATGATCGGAATGAAAGTGTCTGGCACGGATTTCTTTGGACTGAACAACAAATCTGTGACCACTAGTTAAAGTAATGAATCTCGTTTAAGAGTTTTTCCAAGCAATCTTTTGCCCAACATATTAATTTTACATCTATAGGCTCATCTTCTCTTCTAAGTTTTTCGCCATGCAAAAAATTGCATCGAATTTGATAAACAACATCTAAAAAATCCTCCAAAGAATCTTTACCATTGCGATGATATTCCTTGGCATGTTGACTTGTATAATCAATGAATAATTTTGTGCGCGGTTTATTATCTGACACTAAAGAATCAATATTTGAAAATGTGTCTATAAACTCATTTTTAAGTTCTGCATATTTAGTCTGAGCTTCTTGATTATCTTTTAATTCTAAAGCTCTTTCCCTATCATGCAAATTATCTTCATAACCCATTTGATATCTGAAGTTATATTCCTGCCACA
The DNA here is from genome assembly GCA_900550495.1 of uncultured Rickettsiales bacterium. Classification (GTDB taxonomy): domain Bacteria; phylum Pseudomonadota; class Alphaproteobacteria; order Rs-D84; family Rs-D84; genus Enterousia. The sequence goes on along the minus strand of URSJ01000015.1, from coordinate 16,264 downwards.
AAAAAACAAATTCTATAACTTTTCTTTTTTCTGCATCCATTTGAGGTAGATTATCTTTTAACCAAATTATCGGATTCATCTTTGTTCCTTCATATTTTTCATAAGTATATACCTATAAATGCTATAGGTCAATTTATGTTCAAATCAACTTGACTTCTGGCTCTTTGTAAGCAGTAATTGTGACAACTAATAAAGGTGCCAAATGACCAAAATTAAATGCGCGATTTATGTGCGAAAATCCACCGAAAAGGGATTGGAGTTAGAATTTAACTCCCTGCACAACCAGGAAGAAGCCTGTCGCAACTATATTATGTCTCAATCTTTCCAGGGTTGGGAACATTATAAAACCTATACAGATGGTGGCATATCTGGTGGCACGATGGAGCGACCCGCATTAAAGCAAATGTTGGACGATATTGGCGCCGGATTAATTCAAGTTGTGGTCGTTTACAAGGTTGATAGACTGTCGCGTTCTATTATGGACTTTCATAATATGATGCGAGAATTTGACCGACATAATTGCAACTTTGTATCCATCACCCAGGCATTTGATACCAGTACATCCATGGGCAAATTAACGTTAAATATGTTGCTGTCATTCGCCCAGTTTGAGCGAGAAGTGTCCGCCGAGCGAGTTCGGGATAAAATCCGCGCATCAAAAGCCAAAGGATTCTGGACCGGCGGAATACCGCCATTGGGGTATGATGTTGTGAACAAGAAACTTGTGCCGAATGCGGCAGAGGCGGCCACCGTGCGCCGTATATTTGAAAAATACCTTGAACTAAAATCACTGGGTAATCTGCATCACTGGTGCATTGAAAATAATATAACCAACAAACAATGGACCTCACAAAAAGGTGAAACAATGGGCGGCACGGTATTTTGCAAGCACGCATTAAATAATCTGCTGCAGAACCCGATATATATTGGTCGCGTCAGGAACAAGAAAACGAACGAAACATACGCTGGCCTGCATGATACAATTATCCAAACATCGGTATTTAATCAGGTGCAAGAAATGTTGACCGAAAACAACAACCGTAACACCAGCCAATGCATTTATGGGCAATATATGCTGCGTGGCAAGATTTTTGATATGGCCGGGAACATATTCAAAACAAAATCCACCAGCAAATCCAAGGCACGTCACTATTGCAGGCCGGGGCTATACCTGCCGGCAAACGATATAGACCGAATAACGTGCGAGACAGTGCAAAATATGTTAGATGCGAATATATCTGAACTCATCCCACACGATATTGCCCAGAATTGGAAAGCCATTGATTTTGCCAACATGACATACGAAATTCGAACCAGGTTATTAAGTGCCATGCTGGATAAGGTTGTGTATAATAATAACAGACTAACATTATACATAAACATCACACCGATTGATATAGGCTTTCAAACGCCAGAATATACGAATCCCAACGCTCACAGCAACCTACTTAATGTGTGTAAAAGTAATGATGGCAAGCAAATTATTATTGAACGGGCAATAGTTATCAATAATCGTGTTTCAACAAATCAATATGACGCATGCGGTCGAACAATAATGACAACCAAAGAAAACAACCTGCAGTTGATTCGCGCACTGGCATACGGATGGCGATATAAATCCATGTTTGAACGTGGTCAGACCATAGGGCAAATTACCAAGGTAGAACACAAGGCGGAACGTACAATTTATAAATACTTGGCATTAGCCTATCTGTCCCCCAAAATAATCACGACAATACTGGACGGTAATGTCCCCATATCGGTGAATTTACAAAACCTCTTCGCCATTTCCGCTAAACATTCGACCTTTAAGGATCAGGAAAGAGAGTTTTATAATTGATTATCTTGATAAAAATTCTTAAAATTCTAGCTCTAATATATGGCCAACACATGGAACAGAATATTCAAGAAATTCCTTTTGCTAACGATGATCAAGAAACTCTCATAAAAAAATTGAGAATGTTTGTTGATACCGCTCAAAATTTTAAACTTAGTGCAACCAATAAAAATAAATTTTTAATGGGCGTTCAAAGTATGTCCGCTGCTATGGTTTCATTAGCTGCCGAAATATTAACTGCGGTAGAACATGGCAGAATATTCGTCGCCGCGTCTTTAACAAGTCAAATTATAGAAGCAGAAATACAATTACTATGGTTTGACAAACATAAACATACTAACGGAAATGATTTTATAGATTTTGGATATGTTGAACAAATAGAAATGTTAAGAGTACATCCAGACAGAGCAAAAACTGTATTAGACATGTTAAAAAATAATAATTGCCAACGCTTTTTGCGTATACCAACAACAGATGATAACGAACTATTAAAACGTGAAAATTATAAAAACAACTGGCATGGAGATAAAATAAAAAATATATCCAAAGAAACTTTTGATGATGTTTTAAAATACGTAACATCACATATGCCGCATATTGCTGAATATTATAATGGAATAGACGTAAACTATGAAAACTATCAATTGTTTTGCAAATTTAAACACTTTGCTCCTTATATGGTAAGGAAATGTTTTGCTACAGAATATTCATTTAAAGAAGATACCCCACAAGGAACAGCTATGAGTGTCTTGGTCTGCACTTTAGGAGCGTTATTAAACTTATCTATAGTCCTTGATAGAAACGGAAATCATTTATTAAATGCTAAACCTACATCTACAGAAGGTTTAACGCCAAGATCTGCTGATGATAAATGATAAAAATTCTCTGACTATGCGGAATTGGACAAGATATAGTTATCCGATAAATGGGGCAGATATGCGCGAAACCGATGGCTTACCAGAGTCAGTGAAATAGCAAAATCCCCGCAGAGTGCGGGGATTTTTGGGATAAATATCGCATAAAATTTAACTTATACTTATTCCTGGCGGATGGGGAGGGATTCGAACCCCCGGAAGAGTTGCCCCTTCAGCGGTTTTCAAGACCGTCGCATTCGACCGCTCTGCCACCCATCCGAAACTGTTTCATTTTATCCGCCGGTCTTTCAAACCTGCGGTTTTGTTTGTGGCACGAGTTTTGGCAACTGTGCGCGTATATTCTATATTTATTTTTTACGTATTGCAACTGTAAAAATCGTTGCGCCGGCGACAAACATTATTGCCGACAATAACTGCCCCATCGTCAGCCCCCAACTGGTCAAAAAGCCAATCTGGACATCAGGTGCGCGAAACTGTTCGCAGAATATGCGCGCAACCGCGTATCCCATTCCCAGCATTCCGCCCAAGGCCCCTGCATAACGACGCAACCCAGTAAAACGATACAGACAATACATAAACGCAAATAACAATATGCCTTCGGTGGCGGCCTCGTATAACGGGCTGGGGTGACGGGGAATCAATGATTCACCGGCGAACACAACCGCCCACGGGATATCAGTTGGACGCCCCATAACCTCCATATTAATAAAATTAGCGATGCGGCCGAAAAAGAACCCAATCGGCGTCACGATTGCCAGCAAATCCAGTATGCGAAACGCGATGTTATACGTTCCGCCACTGATACCAGAATCTGGGGCATTATGCAATTTGTGCGCGAATAAAAACGTCGCGATAATCACCCCCAACAGACCACCATGAAAACTCATCCCGCCGTGCCACACCGCGAATATTTCCAACGGGTGCGCCAAAAAGAACGGCAGATTATAGAACAACACATATCCCAATCGCCCCCCCAGGATTACCCCCAGGATTACCGCTGTCAACAAATCGTCTAGTTGCTTTTTATCCAGTTTTATCTGGCTGTCGGCACGGCGCATCAGGCAACGGAACAAAAAATACCCAGCGATAAACGCCGCCACATAGGCCAGCGCATACCACCGGATATCAAGCCCGAACACCGAAAACGCCACCGGCGAAATTGGATTCAGAACGATTGCCATTTTTCTTATTTAACTTGCTGATTACGTCTTGACAATATTGCCTGATATACAGGCGAACAACCAAGAGTTTGTTCCAGATTCTTGATAATCTCTTGCATTTTGGCAATTCTTTTGACATCATCAGACGCAGTTTTCTGCCACACAGCCAACTGTTCTTTACAATCTACTAATTTTTGCTCTAACCCACACAATGTATTCAACACACGAATACGATTAGCAAAAAATGCAAAATTCTGTGACGCAATATATTCATCATCTGCGGCCCTGGAAGAACCGCCGTTACGTGGCAAACTGCCATCATAAATAACATCCATTATAACAACCTTTTGTTTGACATATAGATTATTTTACACGGGCATCCAGGGTCTGGTTCAGGTTATTGATAATTTCCTGTAGACGTTTAATACCCTTTTCGTCCCGCATTTTGATTCTCTCTTCCAGCTGTTTCTGTGCACGCTTTAAATCCGCGCTTAGATTATTGTAAATAGCCGATTTGTCGTTAGCGCATGTATCTAATTTTTTTGGTTTTAACATAACAAACCCCCATTATTGTTCTTGAATTTACGAATTCATTGTATTATATATTTACCAAATAACAAGGAGAAAGTTATGATAGCAAAAAAATCTGAAACTATGGTTCGTGCCAGTGGCATTGACCTGTATCTGAAACGCATATTCGCGTTGATGTTCGGCGCAGTTGGGGTGACAGCACTGGCGGCATTTATTACAATGGCAACACCATTGTGGGGTATGCTGTTTACGGCAAATGGCTTGTCACCGCTGTATTACATCTTGATGTTCGGCGGATTGGCATTGTCCATCTGGGCCCAGGTGCGCGTATTTTCAATGCAACCGGCCAAGGCCGCGGCATTGTTGTTCATCTATGCCGCGTTGGTTGGTATTGTGATGACACCACTGTTGATTGTTGCAATCACAAATAATCCACTGACCATATTGGCGGCATTCGTGCTGGCGGCGATTATGTTCGCGTGCATGGCGTTGTTCGGATATAAAACCGTCAAGAACCTGTCGTTCTTGGGCATATTCCTGATGATGGGTATGATTGGTTTAATCTTGGTCGGACTGGCGTCGTTTATATGGCCGGCAATCGTTGGTGGCACATTTGGCACAATTGTGTGTTTGATTGGTGTGTTGGTGTTCGCGCTGTTCACTGCGTATGATATGCAGAATTTGAAAAATGCATATGCAGCCGGTGGCGACGAGCATCAAAGAAATCAACTGGCTGTATTGGGGGCGTTGCATCTGTATATCTCGTTTATTGCAATGTTCCAGTATTTACTGAGTTTGTTTAACCGCGACTAATTTAAACTAACAAAACACTAAGGACAGAAAAAATGGCTTATAAAATAGACCCTTCTAAATGTATTGGTTGTCACACGTGTATGGGCGCATGCCCAGTTTGCGCAATCAGCGCCGGCCCAGACGGCAAATGCGTAATTGACCCGTCAAAATGCATTTCGTGTGGGACATGTGCGGCAGTGTGCCCTGTTGCGGCAATTGCCCCCGATATACAGTAAAACATATAAATAATACAAACGGGGCAATGGCCCCGTTTCTTTTTGTTGCAAATATGCAAAAACCGTATAATAATTGTTGCGTTAAAAATAAAGGACAAAAATGCCAGCAAAGTCAGTAAATGATATTGTCGCACTGTGCAAGCGACGCGGTTTTATTTTCACAGGTTCTGAAATTTATGGTGGCCTTGGCGGTGCATACGATTACGGCCCATACGGTGTTGAATTGATGAAGAATATCAAGAACGCGTGGTGGAACGCGATGATTTATTCACGCAATGATATCGAAGGATTGGACGCGGCATTGATTTCAAATCGTCTGATGTGGAAATATTCTGGGCACGAAGGCAGTTTTTCTGACCCGTTGGTTGAATGTAAAAAATGCGGTGCCCGCATGCGCCAGGATAAAATGAAAGACCCGACAAAATGCGATAATTGTGGCAGCACGGATTTAACCGACCCACGCGCATACCAGCTGATGATGGGGCTGTCTATTGGGGCAACCGCTGACGGCGCAATCAACGCATACCTGCGCCCTGAAACGGCGACAACAACGTATGTGAATTTCAAAAATGTTCTGGACGCATGCCCACACAAATTGCCATTCGGCATCGCCCAAATCGGCAAGTCGTTTCGTAATGAAATTTCCCCACGTGGGTTCGTATTTCGTATGCGCGAATTTGAACAGGCAGAAATGCAGTATTTTGTAAATCCGGCCGATGACGAAAAATACTTTGAATACTGGAAAAAAACACGTATGGCGTGGTGGATAGATGCGCTGGGAATTCCGGCGGATAAATTACGCTTTACACCGCACGAAAAATTGGCTCACTATGCTAAGGCAGCCGGCGACATTGAATACGCGTTCCCAGATGGCTTTGACGAGGTAGAAGGTGTCCACAATCGCCAGGACTTTGACCTGGGGTCACATACCAAGGCGCAAAACGAATTCAAAATCGCGGCGCACGTTATGGAAAACCGCGACAGCACGGTGAAACTGGCGTATTCTGACCCACAAAGTGGCGAAAGTTTTATCCCATTTGTTATTGAAACTGCAATGGGCGTAAATCGCGCTATGCTGGCCGTAATGCTGGAAGCATACGCCGAAGAAACATTGCCAGACGGCAAAACACGCACAGTATTGAAACTGAAACCGAAATTGTCCCCGGTCAAGGCCGCGGTTATTCCACTGGCACGCAATGTACCAGAATTAGTTCAGACGGCAAGCGACATTGAAAATTCGTTGCGTGCGTTGCACATTGGCCGTATTGAACTGGAAAATTCTGGCAACATCGGCAAGAACTATCGTCGTCACGACGAAATCGGCACACCGGTTTGCATAACGGTTGACCACCAAACACTGGAAGACGGCACAGTAACCCTGCGTCATCGTGACGATATGCGCCAAGAACGCATTGCCATCGCCGACGTTCCGCGTTGTGTGACCGAAATCATCAACGGATAAAAAGCGCGCCCCAGGCGCGTTTTTTTTATTTATGACGACTTAAAAACAAAAAAATGTCCGCTTGGGCGGACATTTTTAATTACTGGTCTGACAAGGTTGGAATCACAACCTGGTCGTTATAATATCCCAAGAATCGCGAGCCCGTGACACAATACACCTTTTGCAAAGAATCCTTGTATTCGCGCATTGCGGCAACCCAACGACTTTCAACGTCATCCTGGGCCCCCTGATATCCCGAAAATGCGCCCAATGCGCCACCAGCACCGGCACCAATCAGTGTGCTTTTTAAACGCGCCTTGTTTCCCAAGTCAACGATGCCACCATCGCTGGCGTCTAACATAACCGGATAAAAATCATCGATTGAATACTGGGTCTGTTGGCCACCTTTTGTATTATCTTCTGGTAAATCATACGCCTCGCCCTTGGCAGTGCGACCATAAATCTTGGCAGTCTTATGTTCACTTTTCCATTTGCGCCAATCTGCTTTTTTCATACCAAATGTTTTGTCGCGCACATCTGGTATCATCGCCGCAATTCGACGACCCGGAATACCAGCACTGGCAATTTTCGCATAGATACCCCCAGACATATCGCCGACATTTGCCATTTTTTTTGTCGCAGGATTATAGTAAAATGCCAAGCTGCCGTCATTTCTGATTTTTTCAAATTGCTGTTCAGTAATCTCTTCTATATCTTGGTCTTTATATGCGTCCAATCGGATAGATATCAACTCTTGGGTTTTGCAATTTGCATCTTGTCCGTCACAAATAATTGTTGTTTTGCCGTCACTGATATTAAAATATGCGTTTTGTTTGTTGTCTAATGACGAGCTGCTGACAATCATACCCCACAGACAGGAATTTGAAACGCCGTTTATTTTACAGTCTTCTATGCGCAACACAGAATCCCCCGTTGCCATAATGTTCCCAATCATACCGCCCGCAGCCGCGTTGATACCAGCGGATAACACTGTATCGCCGACAACCTTGCCCCCATATGTATTCGCCGTCATAATCGCTGCCCCGGTCAGACCACCGACAACAGTGCTCTGGGTCTTGTGCTTACCAGTCCCCAACAGTCCTTCTTGACCGACTTCGTTCTTGCCGGCCATATTACCAGCAACTGCCGCGACAATTGTTCCCGCCGCAATTTTCAAACCTGCGTTTTGTTTTTGTTCTTGGTTCATGACGCGCACAACGTCATCTTTGGTAGGCTCTGCATCTGCAGGAAACACAATCTGCCCCGCCGCGACTGTATATGAATTTTCAGGGAATTCAGAAATGTTGCACTTGAACGCGTCGCCCGCGGCCAGATTTGCCCGCGCAAACACGGCGTCAGTGCCATTTGCGCCCATATTTGCCCCGCGCAGTTCAATGACCGCGACACATGTCTGTCCCCCCCCTGCACCACGACCAACAGTCGGTGTATCCCACGCAAATTCGCCATTAGGATAAATCATCGCGCACGATTCCAGACGCGCAACATTTGTGCGATTGTCGATTTCACCGCGCGACAATTTTTGCGCCAAATCAGCATTTGCGACACGCACTGGCAGATTTGTGTCCGCATCTGCCGACGCCGTCGTTGCAATCGGTGTCTGGGACGCCATCGCCATTTGTTCACGCTGGGCATTTACCTGTTGATAGCCCGATGCATAACTGCGCGACGCATTGCCAATACGAATACCAGCATTGGCGGCACTGCCGCCAGATAATAGAGCATAGATAATAGATAACAGATAATAATGTGACTTCATTTCGTATTTGCCCGCTTTTTAGTCTTTATTGTTGCCGTCAATAGTTTCATTATCTCTTCACAGTCTGTATTTATACTGTCATACCATTCCCCAGGAATCAGGCCAACGTTTTTTAATAAATCCAACCAATACAGCGTCTCGGAACATTCTTTGTATGCGATATACACTTTTGCCAAAAAATCATCTGTTGATATTGCACACTTGGCCTCTGCCAGATTAGCACCTATACTGGTTCCGGATTTCAACAATTGACGCGATAAAATTATTTCGTTTTTCTCTCCTGTTAAATATTTACACAAGTTATAGATACGGACGGCGAAATCTCTGCTTTTTTGTATTGTGATGCTGCCGTCTGCCACCATATCTATGCTCTATTATCTATGCTCTGTGCTCTAGAACTGCAATCTTGCCCGGACGCCCAAATCAATCATACTCAGGCGACCACTTTCATACCAGTTGGTATAATGGAACACACTGTCGTATGGGGCCTGATATTCACCACCGGCACCGTCCCCCAGCCATTCTGTCTGGGACACAACGATACTGCCCGATGTTTTTACCTTGCCCAGATTGGCATAACGAACAAAGAAATCCAATTTAATACCGCCGTCCATTTCTGTGGTCAGACCACCTTCCAGCATAAATGCGAACTGTTCCGATGTGCCACCATTATGATACGCATAAATATCAGAAATACCCGTCAAGTCACCCGCACCCGCCGCCGACGGTTCCATTTCAGAATAAAATGTTTTATCATAAACAATATAGTCTGCGATTGTATTCAATGAAATACCAACGCCGGCACCAATATACGGACGCAATGCCCCACCGGCCAGGTATCCTGTATATGAATCAATATTATAATACACGTTCAACATCGTTGTATTTGATGTAATTGCACCACCGCTGACCTGGGCATCGACATAATTACCTGTGCCATCAGCAGTCTGAACCATTTTGGCATACCCAAGACCCGAATAACGTAAATAAGAAAAATCAACACGCACATCATTATTGATTGCTGCGCCAACAGATAACTGTAACGGAATCACAGAATCAGAATCAAAATCCGCCCGTTTGAACGCGCCCGGGACAACAAATGCGTTTTCTTCGTTTGTATAATCAGCGTCCATTCCGCCATCAATGCTGGCCGAATATCCGGCCGATATGCCAATATACAACCCACTGTCCGCCAAACGTTCATAGTCAGACGCCTGGTAATATTGACGCCCGGCATTTGTCGCACGGGACCCCACACGTGGCAACTGGCCCGTGATACGCGTTGGCTGGGCCGCGTTGTTTCGGACAACGGCCTGTTGTTGCACAACATTTTGATTTGTATTTACAACACGACTGTTTGCCGATGGCAAGTACATAACCTGGCCCTGGGGGGTGGTTGCCTGGTATGATGGCACGACCACATTGGTCGGATACGCCGCCTGGTACACAGGATACGCCGCGTCCGCGCAAATTGGCAATGCCGCCAGCACGCCCGTTAACACGGCAAAAACACTAATTTTTTTCATATAATCGCCCATTTCTTTTTAGCATATTATATCATAAAAATCGTCCCCATAAAAGCATTTAGTATAAAACAAAATCCCGCACCAGGCGGGATTTAGTCCAATATATTTTGTTGTTTTTATTATCCAAGACCCTAGAACGTAAAGTTCAAACGAACGCCCATTTCTGCCTTGACATCGGTCCCATTCTGAGATTTACGATGCGAGTCGTCAAATGTGTATTCGCCATACAGTGCCACCTGGGTATTGTCTGTCAATTGGTTTGCAACAGAAATACCGACAACGTATTCGTCCCAGCCGTCTTCCATATCGGCCAATTGTTTTTCCAGTGCCACTTTCAAACTTTGCAACTGGGCTGGAATATCGCTGGTGATTTTTTCAACGCCCTTGTCCGAATGGCGATTGAATTTGAACCAGCCGCCCGTGCTCCACCGGTCAGAAAACTGATAGAATCCATTGATACCGGCACTGAAATCAGTATAGCCCTTAATCTTTGCAGAAATCTGACTTGGCGCACCAGCCAATGCCAATTGTGTCGCGGTTGACATTACACCCGTTCCCCCAGATGGCCCCAAAGGTTTCGTATCACCGACAACACGTATCATATTGTTGTCATCGGCAAATGTGCGTAAAACTTCGGCATAGACCTGTAATGTCAATTTATCCCAAACGTGACCGAACTTGGTCCCGGCGTGGAATCCCCACATACCGTCGGAATAATTATCGTAATCAAACACGCCATACACTGTCGCAGGATTTAATCCGCCACGCACATTGTATGTGCCGCGCATTTCACCGACGCCGCCCAAATGGATGTCGCCATACACGTCCCACACAAACCCGTTATACAGGTTCAAAATGCGGTATGTTGTGCCCAAACGACCACCCGACAAACCGGTGCGGCCAATATCGTTGTCGTGGGTATATTGCAACATAAAATGCGCCGCCCAACGATCTGTAATACCGTATCCCATTTCTTCTTGGACACGAACAATCGGAAATTCAAATCCACCGTCGTGATTTTTTTCGCGGTGTGCCCATGAATTATCGGCAACCTTTAACATAATACCGTTGGACAATTTGGAATAGAACATATTCTGTTCTGGCAAATACAACGGATTTTCCATATTGTGGACCGTTGAATACAACTGGCCCGGAACGTTCGCGGCCATCGCAGGCATAGTCAATACAGACGCCGCAACTGCAAACTTTACAGATTTTTTCATCAAATAACTCCTTCGTTGTGATGAAATGCCACAGCCCCCATTATTGGCAAGACTGGGGTTCATATCCACACCGCCCATTATTGGCAACAGTGCGCTTTTATGATACGAACGTTCACCAGGGTATACCCATTTTGGGAATAATGTCAAAGAAATCTTTTTCTTGCAAAATTTATTTATGCTGGTATGCCAAAACGTATGGAACAATTTTTTCCCACGATTCTGGGGAAATCCACGAACGCGGAATCACAATGCTGTTGTGCTGGCCGGCCGACATTTTAGGCTGGGTATCACCATTTTTTGCATTTATGATTTGTGGCAACGAAATTGTCACGCCACTGATTTGCCCCGGCACAACAAATGTGATTTCTGTCCCAGCGCGAATTTCATTTCGTAATTCTAACGTGATTTTTTCTGAATCAGTTGCCGTCACCACCCCTGCGACGTGCCAGTCAGATGTTGACCGCGTTGTTTCATAATCGTGCGCACCCGCCCCCAAATTCCCATCAAAGAATGCCGTGGTATAACCGCGCGATTCCAGTTTATTTAGTTCCGCCATAAATGGTGCCGGGTCAAAATTATCAGGGTCCGCCGCATACGCGTCCATCGCACACCGATACGCATTTGTTACCATACCGACATAGTATTCACTGCGATTGCGACCCTCTATCTTTAACGAATCAGGATGCGCGGCAATAATCTCGGCCAGGCGCGGCATCAAACACAAATCGCGCGAATTCATAATATACGCGCCACGTTCATCTTCGGTTATCGGCATTTCAATCCCAGATTCTGTTTCGCGCAAAATAACATCGTATTTCCATCGGCACAGTTGTGCGCACGCCCCACGATTGGCCGGGCGACCGGTGATAAAATTAGACAACAGGCAACGGCCAGAATAACTCATACACATTGCGCCGTGAACAAAAATTTCCAGCCCAACATCTGGGCAGGCGGCACGGATTGCGCAAAACTCGGCAAATGGGACCTCGCGCGCCAGGACGCACAGACTGGCACCGGCATTCTGCCAGAATTTGACCGACGCCGCGGAACAAATATTCGCCTGGGTTGACACGTGTATCGGCATATCAGGGTGATGGTCGCGCACCCACATCATAACACCTGGGTCAGCAACAATCAACGCATCAGGGGCCAGATAGTTTATTATTTCACTGACGCGTTTCATATTTGCATACTCGCGTTCGTGCGCAAACAGGTTAAACGCCAAATAAACCTTTTTCCCGGCCGCGTGCGCCAGTTCTATGCCCTGGCGGACTTCATCAGTGGTGATTTTTGCACGCGCACGCATTGAAAAACCCGGCAACCCAGCATAAATTGCGTCAGCCCCATATAAAATAGCGGTTTTGAACGCGTCCAATGTGCCTGCTGGGGCCAATAATTCTGGTAATTTAATCATAATTTTGCCTTTGACATATATTTTTTACAGTTATTATATAAAATCAAGTGATTTATAAATTTTTATACTTGAAATTATTTTCTGAACCATGTATAGTAAAGCCCGTTGCCAGTTTAGCTCAGCTGGTAGAGCATCTGATTTGTAATCAGAGGGTCGTTGGTTCAAGTCCGACAACTGGCACCAGAATTACCGCGGTCACCCGCGGTTTTTTTAATGTAAAAACATTTTATTTATCCAGTGATTTTTTGTCCCTGCTACAACCGTCATACAATGAATATAAGCGGCTGCGCGAGGCTTTTGGCGGCCACCATCAGCCGCAAAAGACACGCGTCCAGCCGAGAGCATTAGCCCCCCCTTGAAATGCTTTTCATTTATATCTATATGTACCACAAACACATAAGGCCATATAATGCTTCACAGACAAATTTTTGAATGGTGTCCTGCTTGCCAAGAAGAGGCTTGCAAACAAGGTATTATGCCCCCAATTTATAAGCATGAGCAATACAAGCGACAAAGTTTATGGGATAATGCTACTGATGAATTTCAGATAGAAGAATTCGTTTGTCCTAAGGGTCATATTACAATTGGAATTCACCAAAACATGCAGTATGAATTTTTATTAGACATGGGGATCGATGATCTTGCGCGTAACAACTATAGAGGCGCTTTTTTGAATTTTGTTGCGGCCGAAGAAAGATTTTTTGAATTTTTTATAGAAACCATTTGCGCAAAGAGACAAGTTCCGTACGCAACTTTTAACGATACTTGGAAACAGCTTAAGAATTTATCAGAAAGACAATATGGCGCATTTTGTTTTCTTTATTTATTGGAATTTAATGCCGCGCCATATGACACAGAAAAAGAAAAAGTAGAAAATGAAATCACTCACAAAAAACACACCCTTAAACAATTGAGAAATAAAGTAGTGCATCAAGGTTATAAACCAACAGAAAACGAAACAAAATTTTATGGGGATTTTATAATACATAGAATATCTGACATGGTTGAACACTTAAAGAAAAGCCCTGAAGCAATAAATTTCGTTGTCACAGCAAGATTAAACCAAAAGATAAACGAAGTCCAAGAGCGATATAAAGACAAAACAATAAATATTTCAACTTGTTGTGGTGGCAGTATTTGTTCGGCATTGTTTCGCAAGGAACCAGGCTATAAGCCAATTGATATTTTGCTAAAAGCGGCCAAGAAACATTCTAATGATTACAAAAGACATTATGGCATATCATAGAAACATTAGTTGCTTTTGATGACATTTCTGATATCATTCTTCATGAATCCAATGGGAATTGGGTTCGGGGCTGTGATAAGTCCTCGTATTTGGCAATGCCTTGAAAAAGGCACTGTATCTGGTGTAGCGGTTTGCTTATGCCGTTATATCCCCGACTTTGGTCGGGGGGCTGTTTGCTATAAAACAGGGAGTATCCGAAAGCAACAGAGTCATTACCAAATACGTGATTTATCAACTCCCCGACCGTCAATTCTTGGCGGTCTTTTTTGTTTTTATATAAAGGGGAATTAAATGAAACGATGTATTAGTTGTGGGTTTCCAATAGCAAATGAAAAATTAGCCCAATATCCTGAAGCTAAGATTTGCGACCAATGTATACAAGACGCTATGGGCCAAGAATATGACAATGTAGCTAATTGTATAAAGAAAGCTAATAATCATACGATTAACAATACACAATCTGATGCAGACGACTACTATCTTGACGATATGGAAATTGAACGCAGGGAATATGAAGCAGAGAGATGTGTAGACGCTATAATGATGGCACCGACTGGCTGGGAAGACGATGAAGAAATTCAAGATAGATGTGGAATTGTTCCAAATGATGATTGCGAAGAATAAAAAGGGAACTAATATACGCATGGGGAGTGCCCGTTAGGTCATATTCGGTAGATAATAACCTTAAATTTCTTACATTTAGAGATGACCGAACTTTATATATTCCGGGCGGTCCATCTACCTCGTATACAAATTTTTATGGGAATAGTATGACGACAACAACGTATGGGAATAACGCTCCTACCACACTGGGGCTTACATGCGAGACTACGTTCGGTATTCGTTATGGTTTAGTTGTCAGTTATAGATACGAGGGCAATAATTGCGTAACCAATGAAACGCCTCCACAAATGTGAAAACTTTATGATTTTATCCACTATATCGCACTATACAGGATAGTGGGGCGGCCTTAGCCACCCCACTTTTCTTTGCAACAACACGGTGTTATTCGGGCTTTTTCGCCTGGCAAACGACGCTTGCGATGTTGCGTTTTTGTTCGTTCCCAAAGTATAAAAACAAGTTTCTCATTTTCCCGATACTATACAGCTGAGAAAATGAGAATTTTTTCTATCCCATTTCTATTTGGATTGGTTTCTTGTTTTCTTCTGCTATATTATACACAGTGCTATCCTTTGTAATCAGAGGGTCGTTGGTTCAAGTCCGACAACTGGCACCAGAATTACCGCGGTCACCCGCGGTTTTTTTATTTGATTATACAAAAAACGTCCCCGGGTGGGGACGGAATGAAAGGTTCAGAACACATATAAATCTTACTTTTTACGGGTGCGCGGGCGGGCGCGACGCGACTTGTCAGATGTGGTGGCGCGACTGCGTGGCGCGGGCGTGACATCATGCGCGTCATCTGTGTCATCTGCGGCGTATTCGTCGTCATCGTCCATATATTCAGACGCCATTACATCATCCATAAACCGGCGCACATTTGCATTTCGGGCGGCGTATTTCTTTATTCCGACAATCAACGCGGCGGCAATCATTTTTTCCAGGTCTTGCTGGGAAATATTGCGGGTAATGCGGTCACGGACGTTTGACGCAATACGCATCGCCGCGCCACGTGCACGATAGAACACAGACCGACGACGACGACGTGCGATAACAATTTCATGCACCCACATTGCTATGACAAATACTAACATCGGCACCGCGGCACATACGACAAAGTATTTGAATACGACATCACTGCAAAATCCCAATCCAAACATCGGTGCACATGCACGCGACGCATGCAGCAATATCGTTGCCACGATTTCATAGATAAAAAATATCGTCAAACATATTTTTATTCTCAGCATTTTTGGTCCTTTGTTTCATACGCCTGTATTTTCGCATAATTACGCAAATATGTCATCGGGAACGAATTCACAATAAAAAACGCCGCCCGAAAAAAATGGGCGACGCCAATAACAAACATGCTGGCAATAAATGTTATTCTGCGACCGCGGCCCCTTCGGCACGGGCGGCAGATTCAATCTGTAACAACTGGTTTTCCAATGCCGTGCGTTCTGATGATTTATAGCCTGTTTCCGGTGCAGACGCAGGTGCGGCGGCCGGTTTCTTGTCCGTGGTCGCGTTGCCCAACACCGCAAAAGGATAAACAATGGAATCGTCATCAATAAATGTTTTTCCA
>URSJ01000014.1 GCA_900550495.1 uncultured Rickettsiales bacterium | reverse complement strand
GAACTCCGGACTCTGACTCCGTCAGTGTTGGTTCGAATCCAGCTGCCCCAACCAAGATAAACAACACTGCCAAAAAGGCAGTGTTTTTCTTTGTTTTCCAATACTTGGGAAAAGTTCAAAAGTAACCAAACGAAGAAAGGCCGTTTTTCAGCCACTTTCGAACTCTGATTATAAAAACCTTGGAAATCTAACCTTTTTCAAAAAAATCCCCAGTTCGAATCTGCTGGGGTGTTTGATATTTTAATTATTCATTGAAATCTGATTTTTATCCCATTAAAATAAACAATATTATCCCATATAGGAGTCCTTTATGGCTTTGTATAAGTTTATTTTAGACCATACAAAATATCAAGATTTTAGACGAAAATACCACATGTATTTTTATACAAAATTTATAGCACAAGATACCGTTTTTGTAGACACATCTATTAAGGATAATTTTGGTACATTAATGTACGGAAATGGTACAAGAGCCTTTAAAATACGTCCCCTGACACCAGATGATGTAATAAATGAGTTTTTAATTACTTGTTGGGATGCGTTTCATATAAAAAATGAGCAAAAATATAAATTATGGTTACCTTTAACAAGAGGAATTTCTTGGATAACAGGAATTTATTTTGTTATATCATTGTTTTGGAAACTAAGTAATCAACATATGGATTTTGCTGACAGTTGGTACTTATGTTCCGTTGCAATTGGTATTATTACAGCTATTATATATTTTATTACATTTTCAATGGAAGATGAATCTGTAGAGTTATCTACAAATGATAAAGTAAAATTAATTTTACCCCATATTGCATATTCTACGGATATAGCCAAAATGTATAAAGAGTTAAACGCTAGATTCAAAGATTCTCATAATAACCAACAATATAATACGAAAAAATCAACTGAGAACCAACAACAAAAACCCAGACCAAAAACACTGGAAGAATCTTATACAGAGCATAAAGAATCTTTGGTTCGTAAATTAACATCTGACAATTCAGAAAAAGCAAAATCTAATCCAACCGTTCGTAAAGCCATTGATGAAATTGCTGATATGAATATGAAAGCAGATTTATCTTGGGTAAAAGAAAGTGGTGCCACACAAGAACAACAAGACGAGATTGCAAACAACCTAGAAATTCAAGAACAAAAGAAACTTGCTAATCACGTTGCATACGAAGGGCGTATTTCAGCCACAGACAAACGAAAACTAAAAACTATACTTGGTTATAACTGTATGGTTTGTGGCAAGAATATGAAAGATAAATATGGCGATATTGGTAATGGCTATATTGAACTACACCATAAAATCCCTTATGCAAATATGGCTGTAAATGATACAAGAATGCTGAATAAGGATGATTTTTGTGTATTGTGTCCAGATTGCCATAGAATGATTCATAAATTAAAGGATGCTGGAGATTTGGAATTATTAAAAACTATCATTGCTATACAGAATCCAAATGATAAAGTTTCTATTTCTGAAAACGCGCCTCAACAAAAACAAGAATACGATTATTTTGACGACGACGATTAAATCTTGATGTGTCCAAATGGGCACATCACATTTTTTGTAAAAACTCTTTCACACCATTACCAATTGCGAGAAAGTAGGTTCGAGAATTGCTTATCGCGCACTGCCTAATGCAGGTTGGGCAGTCCCAGTTGGTGCTTTGCCGTGCCATTTCCCTTCTGACCAGTTAAATTTCATACTTCGGTTAACATTATCTCTTAATGCATCAACATACATTTTTGCAGCCAATATACCCATGTTCCACCGAGTAATATCGGATGCTGGGCTGTTTTTTTGTCCCCACGGACACCTAAAATTCAGAGGTTCTGACGCCCCAGTGTCGGAACACCCGACACCACTGCTATTTTAGGCCAAAATCCGCCTGTTAGCAAGACAAACGTATATAAAATTAAAACGCCCCGGGTGGGGCGTTGGTTATTTCTTATTTTGCAAAGAATTTATCATAAACCTTGTGATTTACCTTGACCGGATACGTGCGAATCAAGAACGCATTATAATCGTCTGTAATTTCGCGCGATTGTGTGTTCTGTAATTCTTTGCGAACATCAGCCATTTTTTTCGCGTCCATTTTTGGCGCAACAAAATCCCCAGTATGCAGGACATAGAACGCGTCCGCACCATCAACAATGGAATTATCGCCGGCCGGCGCACGGAATGCCGCAACCAGAACATCTGTCGGTGCGCCCGATGTGCGCGACACAGTCACTGATTTTTTATCCGCCAATTTGCCCGTCTTGTTTAAATCAACCAAGATTTCGTTTGCACGAACGTATGCCTGTTTGCGTTGGGCGTCACGCTGCCAATCGGCAACCAGATTCTTTTTCACAGATGCAAATTCTGCGTTATGCTGGGGCGCAACCTTGTCCACGCGAACAATTACAAAACCCTGTTTGGTTTCAGTCAGTTCGCTTTCCAGGCCGACCTCCATATCAAAAATCTTGGCAACCATTTTGTCGTTCATAATTGCGTCTGCCGGACGTTTATCCGCCGTGAACGCGCCCAGCGATACGTATTTCGCACCGTGACGTTTGGCCGCCGTTGCCATCGTTTCGCCTGCGATGATGTCATCTTCAACCTTTTGCGCAATGGCCAAACCTGCGTCATAGGCGTCAGGCTTGCTCATTTCTGCTGGAATCAAGACATACGAAACAGTGCGACTTTCCGGGACGATTTGCGGATGCGCGGCATAGTATTCCTGTAATTGCGCGTCCGTCGGTTGTCCAACCTTGAAATCAGAAAATTTTACCGTTGCTAAATCAATCTGTTTCTGGCCATAGCGGGCATTATATGTCGCCGTCGCCGCGAACCCAGGCACTGGCATTTTTACCCCAATCGCGCCAATCGCATATCCGCGCAATATTTGATTACGCAGGACATCGGCAAACTGGGCCTCGGTATAGCCAGAATTTGCCAACACGACGTCAAACAGATATGCTGAAAACTTTCCATTTTGTTGAAATTCTGGGAATTCACGAATTTCACGCGCGATACGTGCATCAGTCACGACAAAGCCCAAATCATTTGCGCGGTTTTCTGCCATACGCTGGGTTGACAGGTCACCCAACACGCGTGCCGTAAATGCCGCCCCCGTTTGCGCATCGGTATAGACCGCACGCTGTTGTTCACGCGTCATCTGGGCCAACTGGCGCGAGCGTTCGGCATTATACTGTTGCATTGTGACCTCAGAATCACCAACGCGAACCAATGTGTTATCACCACGACTGCCCCCAAAAACCCATTCGGCGACACCCCAACCAACAAAAGAAAACGCCAATATGGCAATTAAAACTTTTGCCACTGGTTTATCTGCTGCATTACGTAAATATTCTAGCATTTAATCCCCTTTTGCGATACCATAGCAAAACGATAGCACGAAAATCAACGAAAAAAAGGGAAATTCTATGAAAATTATCGCGGGTAATTGGAAGATGAACGGAACACGTGAAATGCTGAAAAATATGATTGATGCACTGCGCGGGGTAAAAACAAAAAATCGGGTTATTCTGTGCGTTCCATACCCATTATTGGGTGCCGAATCTGGCACTGCATTTATCGGTGCCCAAGACGTCAGCCGTCACGATCACGGCGCATTCACGGGCGAGGTTTCGGCCAATATGATTGCGGCAACTGGGGCAAAATACGTCATTGTCGGCCACAGTGAATGTCGCGCATATCATGGCGACACAAACGACATTGTCCGGGCCAAGGCCGCGGCCGCCATTGCCGCTGGTCTGACCCCGATTATATGCGTTGGCGAAACAATGGACGAAAAACAGGCCGGCAAAACAATGGCAATTATTGAATCCGGCGTGCGTGAATCCGTGCCGACCGACGCACACGACGTTATCGTTGCATACGAACCACGATGGGCCATTGGCGCAGGCATAACCCCCACCGCCGATGAAATCAGCGCGGCACACACACTGATTGCGAACACATTGACCGATATGGGACTGGACGGGACGCCTGTTTTATACGGTGCCAGTGTCAAGGGGTCAAATGCCGCCGAAATTATGTCTATTGCAAATGTTGATGGGGTGCTGGTTGGTGGTGCGTCCTTGAAACCAGATGATTTCATACCTATAATAACTAGTATAGAATAAATATATAGTGTGCGGCGTGGGGGCAAATCCGCCGCCCCCGCACCTGTTTCAGAATCGTATAAAAATAAGCAGGTAGAAAATATGGACGAAAATAAAAACACAGAAAAAAATATAAACGAAGTTGCCGTTGATACGGTGTCTGTATCGGATAACGCGCCCTGCCCCGACGATGTTGCAGACGAATGCGCCCCGGCGGTCGCCGAATTGGCCGCGCTGAAAACCGAATTCAACGAATTAAATGACAAATATTTACGCACCGTTGCCGAATTAGAAAACACACGTCGGCGCGCGGCACTGGACATAGAATCACGTGGTCGTGCCAGCGCAATGAACGTTGCCAAACAAATTTTGCCGGTTATGGACGCTGTCCAGGCGGCACAGAAAATCACTCCTGATGACCCCGGCATTAAATCAATGTCACGCGCGATTGAATCGGCGTTTGCACAAATTGGAATTACAAAAATTGAATCCGTTGGCCAGACGCTGAATCCGCAATTCCACAACGCGATTCAGGTTATCCCCGCCCCAGACGGCACGGCACCCAACACCATTATCCAGGAAATGCAGACCGGATACATGTTCGGCGACACTGTTCTGCGCACGGCAATGGTTGTTGTATCTAAATAAAAAATGACCCGATTGGGTCATTTTTTTATTTGCCGTTCTGTTTTAATTTTTTATCACGCAGAGCCGCTATTTTATCTTGGACCTCTTTATACAATACGACATTATACGCGTTCAACTGAATCTGGTGCAAGAATTCAACTTTATCAGCGTCTTTTTTCACAGAATCCATCGGGATACGTATAATTTGGGTCGAAACAATAGAACTTTTGGTGTTATGAACGCGTGGCAAGAAACCATTGCGTGCCAACAAAGCATATGCAATCTGTAAATCAGAATTCTCGCTTAAAAACAAATAGTAATACTTCACGCCATTACGGCCGCGCATTTTGCGACAGTCGTCGACCAAATAAGCCAAAATTTTGGCATCTTCGCTGGCATTTACGCCGATTGTTTTTTTGGCCGTGCCGTTCAAATAATCTTTGATGTATTCAATTCTATTATAAATATTCATACTATCACCTTTTTAATTTACACAAGCTGCAATATTACACAAATATTTTATTTTGTCAACACAAAAAATAGATTGAGAAATTATATTCCTAATCTGTGATTCAGTTTCAGCATAAATATTGATTCATTGCCAAATTCATTTGTGTTATTTGGATTCACACGATATATAAACCCAACAGCCCCATCAGTGAACGCCCCCAGCGCACGACGATATGCGCCACTGAACCGCAATTCACGGTATTCCGGGGCCAGATTGACATCACGCACACCGGCATTTGTGATTGCTATATCATATTTTCCGTCTGCAACCTCTATAATATCATAATCCGCATGCGAATATTGCATAACCCCACGATTTACCCCCAACGGGCGCGATACGGCAAAACTGAAATTACCGGCGTCCAATCCAACCCCAAACGCATCAGAATAAACGTCTGACATTCCCATGATAAAATCACCACCCGTCATATCTGATGTTGTCCGCGCAACCGTTCCGCGCAACTTGAACGTGACATCATCGGTTGGCCGATATGACAATTCGGTATCAACATACATTGTATCGCCAGCCCCCAGGTTTAACAGACCGCCCGACTGGGCCCCCAGCAAAGTATCTGATTCATGTGCATTACCAAATGCGGTTGTAAAACCAAATTTATTGCCGTACCATGCGATATGTGATTGCGCCCCAGAAATCAATCCCAAACGCGCCGGCGCATATTGCGACGAAATTGTTGGGTCATTTTCCAGTAAATCTTCGCTGGTAATTGCGCCCGAAAACGCACGCGCACCAAACGACCATTTACCGCTGTTGTAATTCATATCTGTTGTCACCGCATTTGACGCCAACCCCAGAATTGGATTTGACATACCATCAAAGCGCGACGCGCCATCGGTCTGATGATGTTGATACCCGGCGGCAAAATTCCACGCACCGTGTGCATAGTCCAACCGCATTGTATCCAGTCCGCCCATATTGTCATTATACGCACGTGACGACGTCGTCATTGAAAATCCAATATTGCCAACCTGGGTGCGTGGCGCGGCGACATTGTTTGTTCTGAATTCGCCCAAGACGTCCCCCATATACAGCCCACGACGCGATTGCGCACCGACGGTAAATTCATTTTTCCAAATACGTGGCAATGACATTTCCCCGTCAACGCTTTCCAGTTTATCAAAGAACGGCGCACTGATTGTTGCCATACGCGGACTGAACGCCGACGACGCCCGGAACGTGGTGTTTATAGCCGCACGCCAGTATGCATTGCCCTTGGTCGATACGATGTTGGAACCATCATAATAATATACTTTGGTATTTGGGGTGGTTGCACGCGCAACATTTATCAGACCATACCCAAAAACCTCTTTGAATACATCCAGATAGTTTTCACCACCTTTTTCCCAACGATATGTATATTCATTAGGCATCGTATACAAATTTTGCAGATGTGAAATCAGTTCCGCCTTGGTCACAGATTTTCCGGCATCCAGCGACCCCAAATACGGCCCATCAGCCGTCAATGCTAATAACGCGAACAATTGTTTATTATCCATATAACTGAACGCTGACTGCACCGCGCCCGCCGCACCAGCCGCTGCCGCAGTTGCCAATTCATCGGTCACACCTGTCGCGGCAAAACACCACGGGTCAATACCATTTGCGCCCCGCCCTGCGATACCACACACCCGCGCCTTGTAATATTTATTAGACGCGGTGTCATGCCATTGACTGATTTGATATTTATTCGCCGGTGTATATCCAGAAACACTTTGCGCCGCAGATGTGCCAGTGCCAACTTGCCCAATGGGAACAACCGACATAAACAGGTGATTCAGATTTGCAAACACCAACGGTGCAGAATTTTCAAATGTCGCGGACAAGGTCTTGCCAGAATACGCACTATCTGTTTCAAATGCGCCGGTCGAAAACATCGTCAACGGCGAATATGTCGAACCCAACCCATTAAAGAAACTGACCGCATCGGCACCAGGTAAACTATTTGTCCCACCCGTGCCATCGGTCGCGTCAACATCATAATATTTGTTCACAAATTCGGCAAACTTTGCCACATATTGCGATGATGAAAATGACAGCAAATCATCCATTGATTCAACGTTCTGACCCCGCAACGGCAAAATTACTGACGCATTAGCAATTATGTTTGGCATCGAGCGTCCCCCAGACGCAGCGTCACCACGGCTCGACAATACTGCCGCGTGCAACATCGCCTTGTAATTATAGTAATCCGCCGACGCCAGTTCCTTGCCCAATGTCAATTTATTATCCGCAATCGTATATGCCTGATTAATTTTTCCATCGGCCGCACTGTCAATATACAGCAAACCATCTAGCCCGATATAGCCGTTATACGTCGTTGTGCCATCGGTTGCAACAATCACATTGCCAGTTCGCGTAACCGTCAGTGTTTTACCAAACAGTGTCAGCGTATCCCCTGTTGCAAACGCCGTGCCCGCCATTGTATACGTCCCGGCGGCCGTTGCACCTGTAACATTTTTCATCTTCTGACCGCCACCAGTTCTAAATATCGTCATTTGGCCATTTGGCATGAATCCGATAAAATCCGCCGTGGTGTATCCAGAATCCTTGCCCCCGACAATTTTCGCCACCAGATTATCATTGTTGGTCGCTGTGGGGTTATTTATTGCAGTGCCAAATCCCGATAAATCTACAAAATCAATCAACGTTGAATCCTCGGTTGTGGTGTATCCTGCCAGTGATGTGCTGTCGCTGCCTGCGACCAACTTATTATTATAATATTTGCTGGAAATCATATCAATCGTCGCTGGATTTGCGGTCGTACCATTATTATTGGTCGTCGTCCATGGCAGTATGCGATCCCCTAATGACGAATCATTGATGGCATTGATACCATTTGTCGTAACCAACGCAACATTCACTGGGCGCCCCCCCATTACTGGTTCTGACCCCAGGTTATTGCCACTGATTGAAATCGGCGTACGCGTTGATAAATTACGCAACGTGCGCATCCCCATATACCCCCGCGCCAACGCGGTATACCCCCTCATCATCAACAGATAGTTTTGTTTATACGCCTTCATCAACGCAAAATTATCCTTTAATATACCACTTGTGGTCGGGCTGTAATAATCCAGTCTGGCCGCCAGTTTTGCAGTCTCGTCTGCGGCGGTTGGCATTGCCGGCCCATACGGTGTTGTAAATGCAGCAGTGGCACCACCACCGGTATTTCCACCCGGTTTATCATCACCACGCCCCCCACCAGATGATGACGATTTATTATCGTTTCCCGGATCAAACACATCGGTCAACAATAACAACCCACCAACAACAACGGCGGCCCCCGCCGCCGCCAATGTCATACTCTGGGCGGACGACAGCCCACCGAATAATCCGCCAGAACCGGTGGTCGTATTTTTGGATTTATACTTTCGGATTTGTCGGTCACAGTTTGACGCATCAGCCCCATACATCTGTAAAATCTGGGCCGCGCGAACGTCGTTATTCATCAACGCCGTGCAGACAATAGACATTCCCGTTGAATCCACAAAATCCACATTTGCACCATTGTTTATCAAGGCCTGAACCTGTTGAATATCGGCGTTTTTCGCCGCCGCTAACAGTTGCGCCGCAACCATAAATTCAGACGACGCCGCACGTGCCGCGAACGGCATTACAAACAATGAAAGCAATAAAATTCTGATGTATTTCATATAAAACTCTCTCTGTGTCAAATATCATAACACAGATTGAATTTATATGTCTATAAAAAAAACAGTTCGCATTTACCGCGAACTGTTTTTCCTGATGCGCAATTATTTTACGCGACGTTTGCCAATCCACTGGCGTGTGATGGTCACAGTGTGCTGTTTCAATGTGTCTGCCGCGGCATTTACTGTTGCGCAAGTACCGGTGCTGACAACAACCGTATTGTTATCACCAACGATGACCGTGCCACCATTGTTGTTATCAATACTTGCAGGACGACCAGCATTATTGCCAGCGGATTTATTCTGGACGTTCTGGCGCGTTTGTGTGTTGTTACGGCGTGGCTTTCTGACCTTTTGTAACTGACGCGCAGCATTCTGCAACGAGTCTTTCAACACCATTATAGAATCGTTTAACGCATCAATCTGTTCATCTTTCGCGCCTACGACCGAATTGCATTCACGGTGTGCACGATCCAGCGCCCCGTTCACATTGTTCAGACTGTCAATAACGGCATTTGCACGCGTGGCAACCTGCTCTGTTTCATTACGAGCCGCATCACGTTCATCATATGCAGTATTTTTATTGCTGCACTGTTTAATACCAAACACCAACAGAACGGCGGCCGCCAAACCTGCGCCAACCATTGCCAAAAAACGTTTACCGCTTCCATTTGGTGATGTTTCTAATTCTGGTGTTTCTAATTCTGGTGTTACTGGCATTTGAAATCCTTTTTGTTCTTATTACACAGCACAATATAGGACAAAATATACTTTTTGTCAATAGAAAAAATATAACTTTTTATCAAAAATAATTTATATGCGTCTTTTTTATGTTGTCGCATACCCAACTTTTTTGGTATAATTTACCCAAGCAGAGAGAAATGAAAGCACGCATATTATTCTTTATTATCGGCGGCGCAATTGTGCCATATGGCGCGTTTGCGACGTGTTCGGTTGC
Organism: uncultured Rickettsiales bacterium; assembly: GCA_900550495.1. Lineage (GTDB taxonomy): Bacteria > Pseudomonadota > Alphaproteobacteria > Rs-D84 > Rs-D84 > Enterousia. The sequence goes on along the minus strand of URSJ01000014.1, from coordinate 14,489 downwards.
GAATTTAACGCGATGCCTGGATTCTGTGTGCGCGATAAACGCGTCATCTAATCCTGCGGCACGATGCCAGTATTGTGGCACTGAAAACGCCGGCACCCCTGGCGCGACCGGCATGCGCAATGTTTCCGTCGGCGCGTCCACCAAATATACTATCTCTGACCGTGAATTAAAATCTGCACCAACGCCCCCATCGGCTCGTTACGCATGGGCGATACAGCAATGCACCACGCGTATTACCGATTGCACCGCCGACGATGCAGCAGACGCATACGATAAATTAATTGAACAGTCCTGCCGTGCGGCGGGTATTACTGCCGAAATGGCGTCATTACGCACCGTGGCGGCCAAAACAGTATCAGCCGCATCATGCAAAATAGACATCTCGGCATGTATGATTTCTGACAATCACTGCACCGCAGATTACAGCGCATGCACAAGCGACGCAGATTTTGACAAATTTTTTGCCGCATGCAGTGTGACCGCTACTGGTTGCGACGCACATCTGGGTGCTGTTCGCAGCGAACTTGTTTCTGCTCGCGACACGGCGATTAAAAACATTACCGCTATGGTAGACGCAATCGCAAAATCATACCAGGACGCACGCGACAAAAAACTGGCTCTTGCACGTGCAAATTGCACCGACAACGCAGGACGCGCAACATGTATTAAAAACGTATGCGAACGAAGTATGGCGAACAAGTGCGACAACAATTCATCTGAAATATCAATGGCAACCAGTTTATGTAAATTCTATGATCTGGCGTGCGCGGTGCTGAAATAAAAAAATGGGAATTTTGGAATAAATGATAAACCAAAACGGCATTTTTAGAACAATGATTGTGACCAGTGTCACGGCAATTGCGATATGTATGTGCGCATCGGCACGCGCTGCAAATGTTGTCCCGCGCGGCACATCATCGTCGGCAAGTGCCCGTCCAACCATTACCCGCACAAATCAAGCATCGGCACGTATGCCGACATTGACTGCAAATATAACGCGACAGAATAATACCGCACCGGACAGTACATCTGATAACACCACCGCGACGGACGATATAACATCTGACACAACAGATACCGAAACGCCCCAGTCGGTCACCGACGACACAACAACACCTGTTGTAATCATGGACAAGACATCACAGTTCGACGCCGCCCTGGGCAACGCCAACGCTGGTAGCACTGACACATCGCAAGATATTCGCGCCGAAATGATACAACGTCAACGTGCGGCCCTGGACGCGGCTGACTCCATAGGGGCATCATCATCGGTCGCCCGCACCACCACATCGGGCAAGATGGCATGTGACACCGACCTGCGTACGTGCATGGCGGAAAAATGTGGTTCTGATTTTTCCAAATGCAGTGGCGACACCGACACCCTGTGGGGGGACAAGATGAACGCATGCCGTCGTAAAATTACGACATGCACATCGGCGATGTATGCAAAATTCGCACCAGAAATTCGTGCTGATCGTGATATGAATGCACGTCTGTCGTCATATAATAAGATAATCGACTGTGGCAACCGTTATAACGAATGTATCGTTGACCAATGCGGCATTACATATTCCAAGTGCCTGGGTAAATCTGCGGGCGACATGGCAATTTCCGCCTGTGCCCAGATTGCACGCGATTGCACAACGGTTGACAACGGCCTGGCCAGTCGCACAATGAACGTATTTGCCACCCTGCGTCAAGGGGCCGAGGCCCAGGTTAAATCTGACGAGCAACGCCTGTATGCCCTGCGTGACCAAATGTCGACAATGTGTCGCCGTTTGGGCGCAATGTTTGACGAACGCAGTTTGACATGCGTCTATACCGTAAATTTCTGGGCGGGCGACAACCAAGAAACGCCATTTGCATCTAAAAAGGTCTATGCTGGCGACACATTTGATTGCACCCAGAATTGGTTTGGCATTGATGTCACCACTTTCAAAGAAAATGCGTATCGTTTGACCAGAGAACAAACGTCGGCAACATCATCACTGATGGGTTCTGGGATTGGCACGGCGGTTGGTGCGGTAACATCTGGCGCAATCAATCGCGCGGTTGACCGTAACAAGGCAGACCGTGCCCTGAAACAGGCCAAAGATGAATATCAGAAAAATTATGGTAACGACAAATCCGCTGACAACAACAATAATAACACGCCCGATAACAATAAAAGCGACAAATAACCGATAACTAATGAAAAAATTATTGACTGCCATTTTTGTAATTTCAATTACCGTTCCGGCATTTGCAGTAAAGGTCACGGGCACTGTTTATGATGACTTGGGTGCACCATTATATGCAGCAACCATTCAACAGGCTGACAATCTGACAAACGGCACAACCACCAACGAACAAGGCGAATTTTCAATCGATGTTCCAAATGATGACACCCAATTGACAATCAGATACGTTGGAATGAAAACACAAAATTTATCCGCCACCCAGGCAAACGGCCAAAATATTACACTGGCAGCAGATACCGCGCTATTGGGTGAAGTTACCGCAACAGGATGTGCGACAAAATCTATAGCAAACGCTAAAAATGTTTTGTATGACAGTTCGACAGGCAAATGCGTTCCGACAGAATGTGAATCTGCGCGATACAAATTGACCGGCCAAACAACAGCAACAAAAATAAACAACGATTCGTGCACCACTGATCCAGATGACAAGTGCAAGAGCGATAACACCAGCTGCACAACAATCACCATCGGTGATGCGTGCGTTGACCAGGTTGGCGCCGATTGCACCAGCACCGACCCAAACGCCGCAACCGCAAAATATGGATGGGACGATACCAACAAAAGATTAAACTGTGTTGTAACAAAATGTAAAGATCACTTTATGTTACAGAACGGCACATGCGTAGCCAGCGATGGTCCTTGCACCGACGCCCAGATTGCAGCCATTGAACATGCAACCAAGGGCGAATTAAAAAAAGGCAAATGTCACGTCACCGAATGTGAATCTGGATACGAAGTGTCCAAGGATACTTGCGTTGCGATTGGCGGCAATTGCAAGTCATTACCCGCCAATGCCAAATCTGGCAATTGTCAATGGGACAAAACACAAAACCAAGAAATTTGTATCGTTACCGCGTGCCGCGACGGATATAAAATCAGCGCAGATAATTTGTCATGCACCGAAATTCCCCAACCAAAACTAAACGAGGCCGATTCCCAGGCTCGTATCAGCGAACTGCGCGAAAATGCGCAAAAAATGCGTGACAAGGAACAATCAACAGAAAACAAACTGATTAGCGCAACAGGAATTGGCGCGACCGGCATCGGGGCATCCCAGACACTGTCCGCATTATCAGAACAACGCGCTGACGATCGCGCCGAAGATGACATGCGTGCATACCTGGCGACAATCAAGTGCGATTATGGTATGGGCAAAAATATCAGCGGTGGCGAAACCGGGATTGAATTGCCAGGCGGCAATGAATTGGCACAATATGTGACACAATATAAAACACTGGCCGCTGATTTAAAGGTTCGCAAAACCGCATTAGGATTGGCCCCCGGTATTGAATCCGAAACAATAATCGATGCGGCGGATACGGGCCTGTATGACAACGCAGCAACCGGCAAAACTGATGGTGCATTTACCAGTTTGTCGCGGGCATTGGGTGACAAAACTGGTGCCGACGCCCAGGCATGGGCTCAGCAAAAGGCAGATACCGCCAACAAGTTAAAAACAGGCGTGATTGTCGCCGGCATCGGCGTTATGGGTGGCACGATTGCTAATCAAACCGTGAATTCTGGCACAAACAAGCAAAATAAAAGTGACGAAATTTTGGCTAAATATGCCCCACTGTATAAATTGGAACGCGCCATTGCCTCACTGCCTACGACACCAATACCAGCATGCCCCACAAACGGCGCAACTGGAACATATCCAGAATGTGTGTGTAACAATGCTGAATCAATGTATAATCAAAACACTAACACATGTGACCAGAGTATTACAAATAGCACACAAAACAGCAACGCCGAAATAAACAACGAAAGTCCGAAAGAAAAAGAAAATACCAGCACACAACAAACTGCACCAGAGGTGTCGGCGTCATCAGCGTTACCAGACGCAATCACAAAAACGATTAATGACTCAAAAACAAACACAGCAACTATCAGATTGCCCGCTGTAAAATTGTTTGATATTGGCAAATACGACCTAACCTCTGATGCACAAACGGCCTTGGCACAATTTGGTACGGCATTGAATGATACAGCCTGGAATAAATGCACAGTAGACATCGTTGGATATACTGACCCAATTGGTGGAACCAAGATAAACAAAAAACTTAGCCAAAACCGCGCAAACGCAGTAAAAAACGCGATAAACACATCAAATAAAACCATTGTCGTTCATACAGATGGCAAAAGTAATTGTACCTGTGGGGCCGGCGATATCCCATCTGGCCAAGAAAACGCCCCAGACTATAAACAGTGTAAAAACCAATCCGCATCTAAACAAATAACTGCGGGCCGTTATGCACCATGTCGTCGTGTTGAAATAACACTCAGTTGCGGCGAAAATAACAGCGCAACATCGGGCAATATACTAGAGATGTCAAAGTCACTGACAGCCGCCGCCGAGAATCTCGCCAGCATATAGAAAATGTCCCGGCACTGCGTGCCCCCCTGACTCCCCAGAGGGGAACCCGGTCTGCGACGGTATGACACAGGGGATTTTTACAAAATCCCACCTACACTTTCTCACTATATCACTCTATCACTATATCACTCTATCATTTTGTCACTATATCACTCTGTCACTCTGTCACTCTGTCACTAAAAAAAACGCCTGGGGGGGCGTTTTTTTTTGGACACCATAATGCAACCATAAATAAATTACTCTTGGCACGCGCCGTATGATACCGCAACCGGATAGTTTTCGATACACACACTGCCCGATGGGGTGCACGCCGCCTGAATCAATCTGATTGTTGGGGCGTCGGCCGGCCGGTAATTTACTTGGGCCGCAGCGCACTGTTTCAAATCAGTCAGCGTTCCACATGCCGCCCGCCATGTCGTGCAATCAGTTACATTTGCCGTCGGCGCAATTGTATCCGGCAGGTGCAGATTCCATTTCACATAGAAATCTTTCAGCGTGCCAATTGAATACGATTTTCCGAATCCGACCTGTTCCAGACCATCGCCAACGCGACAGTTGATGTTACTGCGTTCGACAAATGCCGTAATCGCCGTGGCCAATCCACCCGTGCCGGCACCAGCCGCTGCACCGATACCGATACTTTTCGCCATATTGGATTTTTCACCGTTCAGGATTTCCAAATCATCCAACGCCCCGCCCAGCCGTCTGACATCAGAGCTAAGATCCGTGGCGGTTTGACAACCCTGGCCTTCTGGATTCTGGCAATAAATCATTTCACCGTTTCTTTTAGCAATGTTTATCGGTTTGAACGTGCACTTGCCAATCAGTTCTTCCTTGCTTTTAACATCAAGGGTAAAGTTCTGTGCATAATCGCCATCAATATATCCTTCGGTCTTTAACTGTTCAATACAGTCACTTGTTCCCATCTGGCACTGGTTTGCCAACAGGTTGCCACACTGTTGCAATGTCATGCCTTTACACTTTGGGAAAACGCTTTCCATTATAGCTTGGGCGTTTTGAGCTTTCTCCTGTTCTGTCGACACCCAATGGAGCGTCAATGTCCACGTATTCAATGTCGAAACGTTGCTGATACTTTCGCAATCCGACAATGCCGAGCTCAACTGTGGATACAATGCCGCCAGGTCGACGATATCCTCGCACTGGGCCCGCGACAATGTCGTGAAATTATTGCTGATACGATTACTCGCGTCCAGATATTCGTTCAAGATTGCAATCTTGCCCGACGCCTTTAACTGTTCACCCAGTTTTTTCACCTGGCCATCATTACTGCAATCAAAATTGCGCGCACCATGTCCGGCAATTGCACCGATACCAGCACCAACCAATGTTCCACCACCAATACCGACAACCGCGGCCGTGCTAGTTTGGTTCATCAATGAAAATCCAAACAGGTCCTTGTTACACGTAAATGTGTCACCAGCCTGTTTCCAGGCTTCGGCCATTTTGTCGTCACCGGCGGCACCGAACAACCAGCTGTTTTTAATCTGGCTGTCTTTGTTATACGCGGCAACACGAATCCAGCAATCCGCCGTTGTTGCGTCCCAACGCGCATAGTGGCCACGCTGGCCATCAACGCCGGGGTTGTTATCGTTCACCTGGACACCCTGGGGATTATTTTTGACCAAGACATTGCCCTGTTGACTGTTATACGCACCGGTGCGTTTATTGTATTCTGATGTCACGCCGCCATTATTGGCGACCGCATTAAACGATGTGCCATATGTGTTCTTGTCCAACAAACGGCATGTGTTTTCCGCCTGGTTCGGGGTCAGACCCGTTTTGCGCAAAACAAAGTTGTAATATTCCGGCTGAATCCGGCGGGAATTGAAATCCAACCACACGTCGGCCGATGTGCGATAAACATTTCTGCAATTGCGACGAACGGTTGCGATACACTTTTCCACCTGGACCGTGCACAATCCCATACCGTTGACGATTGCGTTACGCAAATCTTCGTTAAACAAATCGTTCAGACCACCCGGTAACGCGCCACCATTGACACACGACAGAATATCCGTCATACAGTTTTCAACTGTATACGTTGAATTTTTAACACCACCATCTGGGCATTCCGGTTTGGGTTCATCTGGTTTCGGATCGTCCGGCTTTGGATCATCGGGCTTGGGATTATCGGGCGTTGTGCCACCATCAGACGGCAAATCTGGCGACAAATTTCCCACAGAATTTATCGGCAATGTCGGCATCGACGGCATACGACCAATCGCGGTATTTGCATTTACAGACGCACGAATATTCGAGTATGCCGCACGTCCTGTGGCGGCGTCCGCCCCAGAAACCGTGGCAACCAGCCCCAACACCGCGCCCGATATACCAAACATTTTCAGCAAATTCTGCATAAAAAATCTCCTACTTTTATCCCCATTATTATGCCATAAAAAAGACCTAAAAAAAAGCCCTTTTTAGACAAAAATACCGTTTGATTATAATCTTGACAAAAATAATATATTGTCTATAATAATCGCATGCAAAAAGTTACAGACTTTATCAAATCTCGCCGGCACATAATCACATGGACAATCACATATGTGTTCATAATGTGGGCGATTTTGCGCGGTCTGTTTAATTTCAATATGTTTTCATCGCTGCACTGGTCATATTTGGCACACGCACACCTGCGCGGGTTCGCCGGTTTTGTGTTTGGAATTTTAATTCTGGCTGCGTTGCCAATGTATATCGCAACAACCACATTGGTCGCACGCAGTGGCGCGCCACTGTTCACGATACCAATTCCCAAATTTTTAAAGCGCGCGTTTGCACCGCCCGCCCCCGCCGATACCCCCGCCGACGACACACCCACACCCGCAGACGACACCCCGGCCGAGAAACCATTACCAGACGGCCTGCCCCTGGAACTGCGCGGGGCGTTCCTGCGCGCACGCGGACGCGTTGGCACTGAACAATTTTCTTCATTTGATATGCACGCGATGAACAGCACAACACCACAAAACATCTCGACCCAAAATCCAGCCACAGATATCGCAGGCGATTTGCCCCTGCCCAGCAACTTTGACGATATGGGTGTGTTTGACGATTTTGCACCGTCCACCACAACAGACCAAGACATTTCCGACGCCCCTGCCCCGGTATTTCGTGAAATAAAGTTTGATGGATTTGACGACGACACAACAGTCGAGATTTCGCACGACAACCCAGAATCCGTCACCCAGGCTGCCCTCGCAACAGGCGCACCAGCGGTTACTGATTTTCTGGGTGCACATAACATGCCGATTATCGCAATCGACGACGACGTAATCGTCACCGACAAATACGCAATTGCAACACACGACGACCCCAGTTTCTGGGTTGCAGATGGTGACACATGGTTTGCCACTGGCCGCCAAAAACCGTCACCGATTACCGCTGTAACCCGCATTGCTGCCGCACATAATGTTGTACCAGTGTTATATATGACGTGTAACAATATAATGAACATCGACGCCCGTCGCGCAGACTGGGAAAAATCCGGTGTTGTCGTCATAAACGACCTGGATGTTTTGATATAAAAAAAACGCCCGAATGGGCGTTTTTACATTTTGATAACATTTGTTGTAACAACCGGTTCAGCATATTCTGTGCACGATTGACCGGCATATGTCTGGGTTACTTTGGTTGATTTTTTGTTACCCCCCAGTCCAAACAAACCACCCCCACCACATCCAGCAAAAAGATGGATTCCACCCTTGGAACAAGTTTTTTCAGTGCTGGTCAATATTATGGATTCAACTTCCTTGCATGCTGTTGTTGTGGTTGTGACAGTACATGTATTAGTGGTTGGCGAATATACTGACGCCATGGCAACGCGCCCCATCATATTGCCGTATGAATCAACCTGGACGAATTCTGAACGCCCACGCTGTTGGGCCGACGCCAAATCAGACATTTTTGCCCCTGCGATGACATATTTAGTTGCGTATAAATCAGTACCGACCATGCCTGTTTGTGTTTCTGTGTCACCGATAAACACATCTTCGAACGCGGCTGATTCATATGTTTCGCATATCGCGTTACCATTACCATCTGATTTGTATGAAATGCAACGCGGTTCGCCACTAGACGCCATCGCAGCACACAGCAAGGCTTTCATCTGGTCGTTCTGTGATTCCAATGCCGACGACAACAGTTCGTTATATTTCTTGTCATAATTTGCCTTGGCCTGGTCCAGACCAGCCGATATAATCGCCATTACTGACGAGTCCAGCAAGTGCGGGAAACGCGATGTTGCGTTACCAGTGCTGCCCCGGCGAATCTGGGTCATGTTACGGCCCTCGACACACATTTGAACCTTGGGATCTTGGCGCAGTAATACAATTTTTTGTTCAATCTTGTTTGCAGTTGATTGCAACGACGATACTACACGCGCGACAGATGCATCGGTGTCATCTAAATGGCTTTTATAATCATTGATATTTACCGAATATGTGTCATATGACACACCAGTATCAGATTTTTTGGTTGTTTTATCAACAATAACATTGCCAAATGATACCAAACCATCAACGACAAAATCACCTTCATTGTTTGTATAACTGCTCAGGCTTTCTGTGCCAATGATGTCGTCAGTTTGAAACGCCGAACATGACGCCGTATCACCACAAATTTCAATCATCTTTTGACTGACGGCATTTTTGCAATTTTCCAATAAAGAATTATCAATGTCCAGGTAAATACCAGTGATGATATTATCAATTTCATCCATAGAATTCAGTTTTCCATTTGTCTGGCACCCAACCAGTTTTTCTAATGGACACATTGCACGAATACTTTCCAAATCCAACCCTACACATTGAGCATAATCCTTTCCACATCTGTCATCAGATTGCAGACACGACTTGACTTCCTGGGTACAGGAATCAACACGCATAGATGCCAACCGTGCGACAACAAAGCCCCAAATCTGTGATTCTGCGGCCTTGGCCGATGACGATGCGTCAATACCGCACGCGTTCAGCGGAATCTTGCACAGACTAAGGACGGTATCTGGTCTGGTTAAACAAAGGTCATACGAACCATCTGGGTCATTTGGGTCAATGGTGTCTTTACATGCCTTTTGAAAACACGACGATATAGAAGAGACGCACGATTGTCTGGCGTTGTCTTCTGCGATAAGTTCAGCCGATTTGATTTGAGGAGCAACCTCGCGTAAGAACGTATCCCAAACCTGGCCTGCAACGGCAACGCATTGTTTCGTGACGTTTTCGCACAGCGGCTTTTTTGAAACCAGCGTGTCATATGTTGACGCAGAAATTTCAATCGTTGTTGTCGCACCAACGATTGAATATGTTTTGTTTTTACTGCGACGACTTTTATTGATATTGGTGTTATCAGACGCCGCAACCGATGCACATTTCGAAAAATCATCGCCACAGCCGCCCGTCGAAATCATACAATTTTTAAATTCAACCGTGCATTGCCCCAGGTCGTATTTATTTGCCGTGCGATATTGTTCCAATGCCGCCTCGCGCAGGGCCTTTTCTGCGACCGACAATTTATTTGCACTGGCGTTTTTTTGTTGTTTTAAACTATTTTCATATGCAGCACAATCAGACTTTACCCGCTGGGAATACATCATTTGCAACATAGATATTTCGTTGGCACACTCTGGAATTTGTTCCGCACAAACCCGGTGAGATGCGCGATACAACGCATCACCGGTTTTGCCAGCAATCGCGCTGATATCATCATCAGCCCACACGTCGTCACTATCATCAAAATCAACCGTTGAATTCCACATTGTTAAATCCAACGACTGACGTGCAGTTTTCTTGTCATTGTCCCCACGCAGGTCGGCCACCACTGCATTTGCCGCCGAAATCGCCGCATCAGCGTCCGCGCCCATTTCAATTCGTTCAACGCCCGTGGTTGCCATCTGGTATGATTGCTGGTCTAACTTTTCTATCTCGGCCAGAACAGAATCCAATTCGGCATTTCGGTCACTGCATATGCAACGACCGCCACTGGCGTTATCAATCATGCAGAAAGAATCCATGCAACCGTCGTATTTTTGTTGGCACGCTTCGCTGACAACAACGTTTTTGGTGGCCGACGCAACCTTGGTCCCAGTACCAATAACTTTCTGTGTAGTAGCAGCACGCGCAACAACGCCCTGGCCCACAGGCTGAGGGGTCGCACTGCGCGAAACGATTGCACGACCGGATGTTGCACTACGAGCAGTTGTTGCTTGAGACGACGCAGCATTTCCAGCACGTGGCATTGCACTGCGAGCCGCCGATGCGCCAGACACACCAGAATTTGCGGTATTTTGCCCACGACGCTGAACCGGGGCGGCAGCATCTGCCGTGGCAAGTAATCCGGCAACCAACATTGAAAAAATTGCAAACCTTCTCATACCTTGAAACCTTCCTAGTTATCTGATTTTATCACAAAAAACGCCACGATAAAAGCATCTTTTTACTTATTCCTATGCATTACTTGACAATTTTATATTTTGTGTTATATAAAATACAAACCAAGGGGGACTACAATTATGGATAAATCCTATATCCCTGCATATACGATAACAAACGAAAATTGGCGTTGGGCACGTGAAATAACACGTGGCGCACAACATGTCCTGACCGTCGCCGGCAGTGGCGACCAGGCCTTGACATACCGCCTGGGTGGCGCAAAAACAGTTGATACATACGACATCACAAAATGCGCAGGCATTATCCAAGAAATCAAGACCGCCGCAATCCCGGTTATACCACGTGACGAATACTATCAATTATTGCGCGAATTACGTTACAGCGCAAATCCACTGAATATGTTCAGTATGACGCATGTTGTCCCGCGACTGCGCCCACAAACAATTGATTTAATGCGCAGTCGCATTGATGTTATCAATTTCAGTCGTGGCACATCGGTTGATGGATATCCACAAAATCAATTTACAGATAACGAATACAAATACTTGCAAAAAATTATCCACGGGCCGTTCAAGTTCTTTAATTGCGACATCATGGAATTAAATCTGCATACAACAAAAAAATATGATTTAATCGACATATCAAACATATTTGATTATGGCTATGAACGACGCGACCAGATTGATATTTTGGCGCGGTTGACCAAATGCCTGATGCTTGGCGGACGTATTGTTTCAATGCCACAATCGTCAAATATCAGTTATGACAAATTCAAAATTGAATTAAAAACTGGCGAAGTGCTACAACACGAAAAAACAGAACGCAAAAACTGCTTTGAACGCATTCATATATTCCAACGCACCCGATAAAGTCCCATGCGTCCACGCGTTTTTTATGCGTCACGCACAAACAAAACACCGCCCCATTCGGACGGTGTTTTATCTGAAATAAAACTACTATTACATAATCTTATTTGCTGGTTGTGCGGCGTGCCTTTGGTGCAGCCTTGGTTGTCTTTGGGGCATCCTTGGCTTCTGTTGCTGGTGCGTCTGCCTTTTCCTTTTTGGCGACAGGTGCCTGAGCGGTTTCATCAGTGGCGGCCGGTTTTACAACCTTTTTCGCGTTAACATCACGGTCAACCAATTCAATAATCGCCATCGGCGCGGCATCACCATAACGGAAACCTGCCTTTAATACGCGGGTATATCCACCCGGGCGTTTTGCATAGCATGGGCCCAAAACTGTGAACAATTTTTTCACGGTGGCCGCCGAGCTGTTACCCAGTTCAGACGCTGTCAAACGACGATTGGCAACTGTGTCAACCTTGGCGCGAGTAATCAGTTTTTCAACAACGCTACGCAAATCTTTTGCCTTGGGCAATGTTGTTTTGATTTGTTCTTTTTCAATCAAGTTTTTCGCCAAGCCAACCATCAGTGCTTTGCGTGCGTTTGTGTCGCGGTTAAATGTGCGACCTGCTTTTGCGTGTCTCATCAGATTACTCCTTTGTATTTTTGTTTCTGCCCCAGACCATCTGGGGATTTTATTGAGACGCCACACCCTGATTTACACCAGCAGCGTGGGATTTAGTTTCCACAAAACGGAACAGAATAGCTTGCCACTACCCCGTCCGCCCTGCGGCCACCCCTTCGCCAGCGAAGGGGATTTATTTATAAGGGTCTTCGTACTTCTTGGCCAACTCCGCAATATTTTCTGGTGGCCAACCCGGTACTTCCATGCCCAGTCCCAGCCCCATAGCCTCTAACTGAACCTTGATTTCATTCAGTGACTTGCGGCCAAAGTTCGGGGTTTTCAACATATCTGCTTCGGTCTTTTGGACCAATTCGCCCAACCAATTGATTTTGTCGTTCTTTAAGCAATTGTTTGCACGAACAGACAATTCCAATTCATCAACATGCTTTAACAATTTCGGATCAAACGGCAATGCGTCCTTGGCCTTTTCTTCTTCGGTCGGAGCATTGATTTGCGCCGGATCTTCAAAATTGATAAAGACAACCAACTGGTCTGTCAAAATACGCGCCGCAAATGCGATTGCATCTTCGGGCGAAACAGCACCGTTGGTTTTGACGGTCATTTCCAATTTATCATAGTCTGTCGACTGGCCAACGCGGGTTTCCGAAACAGCCGTCGCAACATTCAAAATTGGCGAGAAAATTGAATCAACCGGAATCACGCCCAATGGCAAACCATCTGCATGTGCAGACGCCGGCACATAACCGCGGCCGGTTGCCAATGTGATTTCCATATCCAAATTCGCGTTTTTATCCAGCGTGCAGATTTCTGCGTCTTTGTTCATAACCTCGACCCCGCCAGATGTTTCAATCATACCTGCGGTCACAACGGCCGGCCCCTTGACTTTCAAGGTTGCCTTGTGTTGACCTTCGGTCAATGCTTTGAAATAAACACCTTTCAGGTTCAAGATAATATCTGTAATGTCTTCGCGGACACCTTGCAGGCTGGAAAATTCGTGTTGCACACCGTCAATCTTGATATAGATTGGGGCACAACCCTGCAATGACGACAACAGCACGCGACGCAACGCCGTGCCCAATGTCAGTCCAAATCCTTTTTCCAATGGTTCAGCAACCAGTTTTGCTAAATTTGGGTTATGTTCATCAACCGTGATATTCAGCTTTTTCGGCTTTATCAGGCTCATCCAGTTCTTTTCAATCATACCGTTTTTCCTTTGGGCTTAGTTTATTATTTTCACCGTTCGGTTGCGCAAAATTTCTTTCGCGCGTGCGTATTCTATACCCCGGGCCATTAAAAGTCAAATAAATATTAGGAACGCAAAATGTATTCGCCCCACAGACGCAATATCAAAAAAGTTGACAATTAAAAATTATTGTCCTATGATTATCGCACAAAAACAACCAAGGATTTTAACTATGAAAAAAATTGCTGTATTTTGTTTGCTGACTGTGTCATTAACGGCCGGCGCATACGCATGTCCGTGTCGCGAAACAACAACCGAAACAACGTATGAATCAATTCAAATAAGCACTGTTGAAATTTCAGACGACGCGTATGTTTCCGAACAAAAACCGGCACAGGTTGCCGCGCCTTGTCGCGTTCGTTCATCTATTGACCTGGCGTCACGCGCACGTAATTGCAACGCTGGCGGGGCACTGCGCCCAGTTCGCGTAAAAAAATATACCGAGGTCATAGACCATTACCAAGAATATCAACCCGTTGTGCGCTATGTTCCATCTGGCACACACACTACCCGCCGTGTGATTGAATATTAAAAAAACGCCCGTCGGGCGTTTTTTATTTCCACGCATCTGGAATAGCAGTGTACAAATGCTACATAAACGAGCCACACCGCGCACAGATACGCAAACAAAAAACCGTCCCAAACGGGACGGTTCAAAATTAAAGAGAACGGTATAGATGTGTGCCGTGTGGCGAGTGCAGTGTACAAATGCTACATAAACGAGCCACACC
>URSJ01000013.1 GCA_900550495.1 uncultured Rickettsiales bacterium | reverse complement strand
AAGGGAGTATTTTCATGAAAATTAAAAACTTTGCTATGTTGGCTGGTGTTGCTGGTATGTTGGCTGCCTGCGGTGGTTCCAGCATCGTTGAACCTGCTGACTTGAATGATCAACGCGTATTCTTTGCGTTCAATTCTTCGGAAATTTCTGACGAAGCACGCGACAATCTGTTGGGCCAGTCATTGTATATGAAGAATCACGCAGACACCAAGGTCCAGATTGCTGGTAACTGCGACGAACGTGGTTCTACCGAATACAACTTGGCATTGGGTGCACGTCGTGCAAACGCAGCCAAGGCTGTTTTGGTTAAAGACGGTATTGATTCTAAACGTATCTCGACCATTTCTTATGGTAAAGAACGCCCATTGGTTCAAGGAACCGGCGAAAAGGTTTGGAAATTCAACCGTAACGCAACAACAACTGTTAAATAATAGTGTTGTAAAAAATATAAAAAACACCGGTAAATGCCGGTGTTTTTTTGTCGCTTTTTTGACAGCCAGAAAATATTTAAAAAAAGCCGGTATTTGCCGGCCTTTTTTTGATTTATTTTGTCAGTTTTTCAACCAATTCGTTCATCTGGATTCGTGTGGCAAAAGATAAAACAATTTGCCCTGCCCCACCCCGGCGTTCTTGCAATTTTACCGGAACGCCCAGGGCGACATGGATGCGTGATTCAATATCACGCCGCGCCACGTCATCAATTGTTTTGTTGACATATGTGCGTCCACCGCTACGCCGTGTGCCCTGCTTTACGCGTGTGGCTGTTTCAGCAACCGATAAACCGTGTGCAATGATTTCGTTTGCCAATTCTTCAGGATTGTCAGAAACCGCGATTGTGCGCGCATGCGATGCAGAAATTGCGCCAGAACGCACCTTGGCCTTGACACTTTCAGGCAGACTGCCCAAACGCAGGCTGTTGCGTATATAACTGGCTGATTTACTAATCAGACGCGCCACATCGTCCAATGAATATTCACATTTGTCCATCAGGTTTTGGTATGCGATGGCCTCTTCTATTGGATTCAAGTTTTCGCGTTGGACATTTTCAATCAGGGCGGTTTCCATCGCGTCGTTATCTGTCATTTTCTTTATCAATGCCGGAATTTCGGCCAGTCCAGCCATTTTGCTGGCGCGATAGCGACGTTCACCTGCGACGATTTCATACATATATGGTCGTCCCGTCACCGCACGCAGAATTATCGGACTTAATACGCCCTTTTCTTTTATAGATGCCGCCAAATCTGCCAGGTCTGTTTCGTTAAATGTTTTGCGAGGCTGGTCTGGGTTTGCGCCAATTTGAATCAGTGGAATATGCTTTACAATAACGCGACCGTCGGCACCGGTCAAAACCGATATGTTTGGAACATTTGTTCCCATTTCACTTTGCAAATCGGCCAAGCCGCGTCCCAGTCCGAATTTAGTTGCCATTTTGTTCCCCTTCCAGTTTTTGAATTATCTCGGTCGCAACGCGCAGATACGCCTGGGCGCCAGGACAGTTAAAGTCATAGAATAATGCCGGCTTGCCGAAACTTGGGGCCTCGGACATGCGGACATTACGTGGGACAACTGTCTTGAATACCTGGTCGCCAAACGCACGGCGAACATCGTCGTCAACAGCGCGTGTCACGCCATAGCGACGGTCGTACATAGTCAGCAAAAATCCCAATACATTCAGTTTAGAGTTCAACTTATCATGTACTGCCCGAATCGTCATCATCAATTGCTGAACGCCTTCCAGTGAATAGAATTCGCACTGCATAGGGACAACAACATAGTCAGCCGCAGTCAGTGCGTTTATTGTTAAATAGCCCAGCGTTGGCGGACAATCCAGCAATATATAATCATAATATTCGGCAATTTGGGCCAAAGCATCGCGCAGACGGAATTCGCGATTGTCCGCGTCCAGCAAGTCAATTTCTGCCCCGGCCAACGCCATACTGGACGGCATAATATGCAAATTCTTCACTGCTGTTGTCAAAATATTGTCGGCAGCCAATGCTGTTCCCATTATAACGCCATACACACTTTCTGGATGTGCACTGCGCACAAAGCCCAGGCCTGTGCCGGCATTTCCTTGGGGGTCCAGGTCAATCAGCAATACGCGCTTTTCTATCGCTGCCAGCGATGCGCCAATGTTTATCGCGGTTGTGGTTTTGCCCACACCGCCCTTTTGATTTGCAAATGCAATTATTGTTGTCATTCTTCCTTGTCCATATTGTTTATAACCTAACCTTATAAAATACAGTCGAATCGGTCAAGTTTTTTATATTTGCAAAACAAAAAAGTTACTGTTATCAATGAAATGCGTTTTGTTTCACATGAAATAGTAATTGTTTGTAAGTGTTTTTTTGTTTGTAATTGTAAGGTATGGGGTGAAGGTGCGCTCTTTTTTTTGTGGTGCTGGTATGAACAATATAATTGTTTGAGTCGCTGCGCGGCCGGTCAAATTTGGCTTTTTGTGCAAAATATAAAAAACACACTTGTATCAGCGTGTTATACTTTATTTCATATGAAATTACCGGTATTTTTCGATTGTAATTATGAATCCGTCGCCGGTCTTTGATGGCGTTAATGTATAGTCGAAGTCATATTTTTGTTTTGCGACGGCGATTTCAGATTCAATGTCCCGGCCTTTTAATAAAAAAAGCCGGCATTTTTTATGCGAAACATAACCCAAAATTTTAACCAGTGGTGCAAAAGCGCGTGCTGTGAATACTAAATTGCCGGTGTTTGCCGGTAATTTTTTAACAAAATCTTCGACCCGGCCGTGAAATATTGTTAAATTTGGTAAATCCAACCGTGTTTTTAATTCGTTCAAGAAGGCGGCCTTTTTACCAATCGATTCAATGCATGTTACGTTCCACCCCAGTATTGCCAAAACAACGCCCGGAAAACCGGCCCCACTGCCCATGTCGGCGATTCGCACGTCGCGCGGCAAAACGTCGGCCAGTTGTGCCGAATCAGCAAAGTGCCGCACGTCAATATCGGTCAGCGTGCTGGGGGCGATCAAGTTCATCTTTTTTGACCATTCGCGCAGCGTTGTGGCATACTCTTGAAATTTGACATTATTGTTCATAAGCGTTATTCTAACACAGTTATGAGAAAAATAGAAAGTTTATTTATTGGGGGGGCAATGCTGGCGGCGGTTGTTGGCACCGGTGTTGCAATTTGGAATCATTCGTCACGGGACAAAAATGCGGCAGTTTATCATTTTCCGATGACCAAATATGGTGCGTTTTTGGCGGCTCAGCATGCGGTTTATACCAACGATTTTGACGCGGCCGCGATATTTTCTGACCAGTTACAAGATGTTGATTTTGCGACCGTACGTTCGGTGCGTTATCTGTCTGATTTTTTGGGTGGAAAATTGCCAGCGGACAGTGCAGATTTAAAAGGCGATAAAACTGCCCCAGCGCGCATAATATATGATGCGTATTTGATTACAAATGATAACTGGGACGCGGTATATAAAAATCACCGCAAGGATGAATCCGCCCTGGCCGCGCCGCTGCGCATATGGTCATCGGTTGCGACCGGCCGCAAATCAGACGCGTTGAAATTCATCAAGAAATTACCGACAAACGATTCATGGAAATCATTTGTTCGTGGGCAAATTTATGCCGAAACAGGTGATGTCGACGCGGCGGCAACCGAATTTGCGGCGGTGCGTCCTGACTTTATGAATATAAACGACTATATGTATATCATGGCGTTTTACCAGCACAACAATATGACCGCGGCGGCCGAAAAATTGCGGGGTGAATTTACCGCGCGTCCGGGCGGAATGTATATGCTTGATTATGATACATTGCCGACATGGGATACTTTTGCCGGCTATAAAAACGCATTGGCGTTCAGTTTGGTTCAAAATGTTT
This sequence comes from uncultured Rickettsiales bacterium, assembly GCA_900550495.1. Classification (GTDB taxonomy): domain Bacteria; phylum Pseudomonadota; class Alphaproteobacteria; order Rs-D84; family Rs-D84; genus Enterousia. The sequence continues at coordinate 20,933 of URSJ01000013.1, read as the reverse complement.
CGCATACCCAGATAATGATGTATTCTGATTTGTCGTTGTTATTGTTGCGCTTTGCCCAGATTACTGGGCCAAATTTCGGTTCAGACAATGATGCAATGAATTATTATTTGGGCCAGTTTTTCTTTAATAATTCTGGCGATTATAATGCATATTTTTCGCGGATAAAGCCAACCAGTCCGTTTTATTTGTTTGGTGTCCTGCGCGTGGCAGAACGTAGTGGCAACGTTCATGAATTGCGCACGGCCGTGCGGCAAAATCCGTTGTTCGTGCCAGCAACTGACAAACTGGTTGCGTATTATGTTCAAAATGGCAAGCGTCGTGCCGCGCTGCGCGTGGTGAATAATGCGTTGGATAATTCAAACTTGACGTCAGGCGGACGGGCTTTCTTTTTAAAGACGCGTGCGCACATCTATTATGTATTTGGTGATTTAGACGCGGCGGCGCATGATATAAAGTCAGCGTCAAGCGCATTGCCGATTGATGGTGATATATTGGCGTTACAGGCCAAGATTTGGGCGGCCCAAAATCGTGAAATTGAAAATGCATATGAATATGCAATGACGTTGGTTCGTAAAAATCCAACTGATATAATTGCATGGGATACGCTGGGTGTTGTTGTCGCTGTGCGCGAAGGTGCACCTGCCGGCATTGAAATATTATCCCGCGTGGGCGAGGTGTCGGTAAAATGTTCTGCGTTATTTATGCATCTGGGGGACATGTATGTGGAAACAGGCGAATACGATATGGCCCGTGACGCATATATGCGTGCAATTGATTTATCATATGATGGATTGGTCAGTGTCCCCGCAATAAACAAAAAGTTAAGGATGTTAAAATGAAAGTAGGTGTTATCGGCGCTGGTGCGTGGGGGACGGCGTTGGCAATAGTTTCTGCACGTGGTGGCGCAGACGTTATTTTATGGTCATATGATGGCGCGGTCAAAGAATTTGACGGTGTCGTAATGCCAGCAAATTTAATAGTATCGCGCCAAATGTCTGACATGGGTGATATGGACGCATGGCTGGTTGTAACGCCAGCGGCATTTTTCCGTGAAACTATGCGTGGGGCTGCGGCGTTTTATCGCGGCCAACCGGTGATTGTTTGTACCAAGGGGGCAGAGCCTGCAACCGGTGATTTTATGTCTGAAATTATCGCCGGTATGATACCTGCGTGCAAAGATTATGCCGTTTTGTCTGGGCCGCAATTTGCGGCCGAGGTTGCACGTGGCGTTCCAACAGGTTCAACACTGGCGGCGCGTACAGACCGGGCATTGGAAACGGGCATGGCGATTTTAAACCAGTTATACATTGCCCCAAGTCGTGACGTCATTGGGACAGAAATGTGTGGTATTGGCAAGAATGCTGTTGCATTGATTTGTGGATATAATTCGATTGCGGCGTCTGGCGAAAACGAACGTGCAATGATATTTACCCGCGCTTGGGGTGAAGTTATGCAAATCGGTCTGGCGTCTGGGGCGCAAATGCAAACGTTTTTGGACCTGTGTGGGATTGGGGATTTGTTTCTGTCGGCGACGTCAAAAACCAGTCGGAATTTTTCGGGTGGAATGTCAATTGCACGTGGCGAAGAATTGGTTGGCACTGTCGAGGGGATTTTTGCTTTGGCGGGGTTGATACGTCGTGCGTCGCATCTGGGGGTGGATACACCTACATTGACCACGATGTTGTCCAAGATGGGATTGGATAAACAAGATAAAAAACACCGGTAAATACCGGTGTTTTTTACTTATTTTCAAAGAATTCAGCAATAGACATATTTGTTGCATGTAATATTTGCCACATGCGATAAACAGATATGCGATTTTTACCGCTTTCGTATTTTTGTATTTGTTGTGGACTAACGCCGATACGACGAGCCAATTCGGCCTGGGTCAGGTTAGAGCGTGTGCGTGCGTGACACAAGAAATCGCCCAAGGCATAGTTAAAGGTTTGTTCTTCTGGCATGTTGCCCTCCTTGTGTGTATTTTTGGCAAAAAACCACCGAATATATTTCAGGTGGTTGGAGGATAAGAGCTATTCTCGTCGAAATAGTGTGCTTATTCAATATATTCACAGCCCTCCAACCCCAGTGGTTGGAGTATTTATCGTCCCTGCGGACGCGACAAGATACGGGCTCTTATTCCCAATGATGACATACGGTCATCACACTGCGTATTATATACTGGGGCCGGCTAAAAAATCAAGAAAACATTACGCATACGCGTCTGCTTAATTCTTTACAACCACAAATTTTTTTTGTATTGTGAGTTTTATAAAAACACAGGATGTAAAATGGACGAAAAAAAACTGTCATTCGAAGAAGCATATAATCAATTGACTGAATTGGTAAAAAAAATGGAATCTGGCCAATTGCCCTTGGCGGATTCGGTTGCTGCGTATGAACAGGGTATCAAATTAAAAGCATATTGCGAACAACTGCTGAAAGAGGCAGAGTTAAAAATCGAAACGTTAAAAGTTGGTGCGTAGATAAACGGATATAGTTGTGGCGGATAAATCAAAATTGACCCCCGTTATGCAGCAATACGTGGATATGAAATCTGAAAATCCTGACGCATTGTTGATGTTTCGATTAGGGGATTTTTATGAATCTTTTTTCGAAGATGCAAAAACAATCAGCCAGAATCTGGGGTTAGTTTTGACGGCGCGTGGCACTGATGGGGCAGGCGAGAACATCCCAATGTGTGGAATTCCGTGGCATGCAGCAGATAATTATTTCGGACGTTTGGTGCGTGCCGGGTTCAAGGTTGCGCTGGTCGAACAGATGGAAACACCAGCACAGGCCAAAGCCCGTGGTCATAAATATATTGAACGACGTGTAGTTCGTGTGCTGACCCCAGGAACATTGACTGATGAAAATTTACTGACCCCAAAAAATTCAAATTTTTTGGTTGCGGTGACTATGGCGTCAGATACGTTTGATATTGCCGGATGCGACATTTCGACGGGTGAGTTTTTTGTCGGAAGCACGGCGGACATACTGGACGATTTGGTGCGTATCCGTCCAGCCGAGGTTATTTACCCCGAATCCATTGCGGAAAACCCGACGATTTTACATCTGCGTGATGTATTCAAAACAACACCTGTGTATGAAAAGTTATATCATCGTGCCGATATTGAGCAGATTGTATCACGTGTGTTTGGGGGTGTTATTGGGGGCGACACGGTTGCTGCATCGGCCATAGAAATATTGGCAGGGTATTTATTTAACACCCAGCGTGATGCATCAGTTACATTTCGTGCGCCGTATGTGTATAAATCTGGGGCGCAATTATTGATTGATTCGGCCACCTGGCGCAGTTTGGAAATTGACGCACCAATCGCCGATGGCGGGGCGTGTTTGATTGATGTTCTGGACAATACCAAGACTGCCGCTGGCGCACGCAAGTTGCGTGGATATATGCGTGCACTGTCAGGCGATGTGGCGGAAATTCGTCGTCGCCAGGAACATATTGCGCACATGTTGTTAAATTCCGACGTTATGGGTACAGTCGCGGGTGCATTAACGTCGGTGCCCGATGTTGGGCGCAGTTTGACGCGTCTGTTGTCTGGTCGTGGCACACCACGTGATATGCGTCATGTTGCAGATTTCTTGGTTGAATTGCCGAATTTCAAAATGATGGGACCACGTCTGGACGCAGATTTAGCGTCGCGCTTTGCGGCGATAAACACGCATGATGAATTGGCGTTGCAATTACGGCGCAGTTTGGCTGACGAATTGCCGACTTTTTTCCGTGATGGCGGGGTTATTCGTGATGGTTTTGACGCGTCGCTGGATCATATGCGGGGACTGTCCCATGGTGCCAAGGAAACGATTGCGGGCCTCCAGGCGGAATATGCCGCATGCACCGGTGTTCATACACTGAAAATAAAATATAATAACATTCTTGGATATTTTATAGAGGTTCCATCCGCCCGCGCAGACAGCCTGATGGCACCAGAGTCTGGGTTTATTCATCGCCAAACGTTGGCGGGCAATATGCGATTTACAACTGCGCAACTGATTGATTTGGACAATGATGTGCGCAGTGCCGCAGAAAAGGCCGCGGGGATAGAGGCAGACATTATCGCCCATATGATTGACGCAATTCGTTCGATTTCTGATGATTTGTTATCGGTCGCAGATTTATTGGCAGACCTGGACGTTTGGTATTCATTGGCGACCGTTGCGCATAATTATTCATGGGTGCGCCCAAATGTTACCGATGATGACGCATTTGACGTTGTAGGCGGTCGTCATCCAGTGATAGAGTGGGCACTGCGTTCGCGCGGGGATAATTTTGTTAAAAACGATTGTAATTTAAATGCACAACCGATTGCACTGTTGACGGGGCCCAACATGGCGGGTAAATCGACATACCTGCGCCAGAACGCGTTGATTGTCGTGCTGTCGCATTTGGGTTCGTTTGTGCCGGCGACGTCGGCCACAATCGGGATATGCGACCAGTTGTTCAGTCGCGTTGGCGCATCTGATAACCTGGCAGCAGGTCAATCAACATTTATGGTCGAAATGAGCGAAACAGCAAATATTCTGCGTCGGGCCACATCGCGTTCATTTATTATTTTCGATGAAATAGGGCGGGGAACTGCAACATATGACGGTATGGCCATTGCTCAGGCGGTGTTGGAATACCTGAATAATTTGTCGCCACGAACATTGTTTGCAACGCACTATCACGAATTGACCGCATTGGCAGGGACGACCCCCGGCAAACTGCATAACGTGCGGTGTTTGACCATTGATGTGCGTGAACATAACAATGAAATCGTGTTTATGCACAAAATTATTGCTGGCGTTGCGAATCGCTCATATGGTATACATGTGGCACGCATGGCTGGAATGCCGGCATCGGTTGTGTCGCGTGCGGAATCTGTTCTGGCAGGATTAGAATCTGGAACGCCTGCTGTATCGGCTGGCATGTCCGATAATGTAATGCCAGCGATGCAAAATGTCGCGACACCTAAACGGCCTCGGAACTGCGTGTCAGAGGATACGTCACGCGCACAGTCACAATTATCGTTATTCGGAGAGTAGAGCAGGGAGTGGATAACACAACACACAAACTATCCACAAAAGGACGATAAGATGAAATTAAAGGCAAAAATTGTATTAAAAACCCCATATTATATGCCGTCACGCATGGAATTTTATAACTCGCTGGAACTGACCGACTATCTGCGCCAGATGGAATCATTTTTTATGCGTTCACACAAGAATACACATTTGCGTGTAGGTCAGCCGGAATTTCAGTTGGGTTTTTGTGCTGAAACGATTGCTGGTGGTGTGCACAAAGATTCTGCGGTTACGTGGGGGCCGCGATTCCTGGTTGCGTGTCGTGTGCGCCCAGATGGCAAACGTTTGATTGCAACGACCCCGACGGATCGTGCAGAACGAAATGGTAATATTGTTGGTCGCACTTGGGGGGATACCAGGATTTCTCAACATGCGTTTGACGCGATTCTGGATTGTGAAAATATGCAACAACTGTGGCCACCGCGACGTGATAACGCCAAGACAGAACTAGTTCGTTTTTTTACCAAATTCGCACGATTTAAATCAAATTTACGGATTGCGTCACGTGGATAATTCTGGGTGGGTATTTTTGGATAAGTCGTCCGGTCTATTCAGTCGTACCGCCGGTGCGCGTGTGGCGCGTATGTTTGATGTGCGAACAGTTGGTCATATTGGGACATTGGACCCAATGGCAACAGGTGTGTTGCCAATTGCGCTGGGCACGGCGACAAAAATGATACCGTTTATTGAAGAGATTGGCCCCAGCGATAAAGAATACCTGTTTTCCATGCAATTCGGGTTTCAAACAGATACATTGGATATTACGGGGCGTATTGTTCGGCAAGACGATTTTGTCCCAGAATTAGATTCGGTCCTGGCGGTGTTGCCGAGTTTTGTTGGAAAAATTTCTCAAATACCCCCGGCTTTCAGTGCGGTGCACGTATCGGGGCGTCGCGCATACGAGTTGGCACGTATGGGACGCGATGTTACGCCTGCCGCGCGAACGGTTGAAATTTCTGCTCTGGAATTTATGGGGCGCCGCGATGCGTCATGGCAATTTCGCACAGTGTGCAGCCGTGGGACATACGTCCGCGCCTTGGCACGGGATATTGCGGCTGCGACCGGGGCCGTGGCCACGGTTGATATGATACGTCGCACGCGTTCAGGCGCTTTCACATTAAAAAATGCGGTAAAACTTGATTTTCTGGAAAATCTGGTCAATAATGGTGGCGATTTCAGAAAATATCTGAATCCAGTGGATTTTGGACTGGGGGACATTCCGGTTCTAAATCTGGACAATAAATCGGCCACGCGGTATCGCAATGGTGGGTTTATTCAAACGGGTGGGGACGATGGTCTGCGTCGTGTGTATTCTGGTGATGTGTTCATTGGAATTGGTGCTGTTGCAGACGGCGTGTTGCGCCCAAAGCGAACAATTTAAAATACAAAGGAAAATGTAATGTCCATTACAAAAGAAAAAAAGTCTGAACTGATAAACGCATTTAAAACAACAGAAAAAGACAACGGTGGTTCGGCTGCGTCCCAGGTTGCTGTTTTGACAGAACGTATTCGCAATTTGACCGAACATATGAAGGCTAATCACAAAGATCAACATTCAAAACGTGGTCTGTTGTTGATGGTGAACCGTCGCAAGAAACTGTTGGCGTATATCAAAAAGAACAGTGTTTCTGAATACGAAGAACTGATTAAAAAATTGGGTCTGCGTAAATAATAAATCCGGGCGTTGCCCGGTTTTTTATTGCTTTTTTGTTGTATTCATAGGAATATGTCCAAAACAAAAATATATGGTGGGTTCAATGTTTATAAAAACTTTTGCAACAAATCTTTTGTGCGGTTTCATTCCAAGTAAATCTGTGCGGCATCGTATTCGTGTGCGTGCGCATTTTGATATCAAATCGTATGTTGATTTTGCGGTGCGTGACGCTGGCCTGGTGCGACCAACTGTTCGCACATACCAGGGACACAACGGTATGAAAAAGATAATCGTTGTTTTGAATAATACAGTTGCGTATAAATTCCCGTTGGTTGCCGCCCGCGCAGACAGCCCGCGTCGCGAAAAAATGTTCGCAGATGCATTTCGGAACGTGTCACCGGTGCGTTTGCCAAAAATGGAATTGTTGCAATTTCGCGGAATGGATGTGCTGAAATACGAATTCATCACGGGCGAAACACTGGGAACAATGCGCCCGCGCGATGTTCGGCGTCACGCAGATAAAATTGCATCACAGTTGGCGGCATTTATTTACCAGATTGGCACGTCTGACCCGGCGGAATTAAAATCATTGCGCCCTCGTGAGGCAAAGCCCAGTTTTATGTATGGTTGGTATCATGGGGATATTGGGGGTAATTTTATTGTGAACCCAGAAACGGGCGATATTGCCGCGTTTATTGACTGGGAAACGGCCGGATTTTGTGATTGGGCGAATGACATAGTGGCGGCGTATCGCTTTATGTCAAAGCGCGGATTTGGCGACGTTATGATGCGGGCAGTTTTGGAATATGGTCACCTGTACGCAGCAGGGCAGGTCAAAAAAGGTAAATGAAAATATTTGCATCAAAGCAAATATCATTTATAATCAGTCGGTGCGAATGGGGAAATTGTTCTTTTTTGTGCTTTTGCCAGAGTGCAAAAACGAATAATTTTTCTTCGCATCTAACGAAACATAAAATGGAGAAAAAATAATGTTGTTTGGTTTATTTGATAAAGGTGAAAAAACGCATTTGAACAATCCTGTTGTGGTCGAAGTCCCATACGGTGATGAAACATTGCGTCTGGAAACGGGACGTATGGCGAAACAGGCCAACGGTGCAGTATTGGCAACAATGGGTGGCACAATGGTCTTGGCAACTGTTTGTGCAGAAAAGACGGCGGTCGAAGGCCAGGATTTCTTTCCGCTTACCGTTGATTACCAGGAAAAGTTTGCGTCTGCTGGTCGTATCCCGGGGTCGCGTGACCGCCGCGAAGGCAAGGCATCAACCGCCGAAACATTGACCGCACGCTTGATTGACCGCCCAATTCGTCCGTTGTTCCCAGAAACATTCAAGAACAAGGTTCAGATTATCGCACAGACGTTCTCATACGATAAAAAGAACCAGCCGGATATTTTGGCGATGATTGCGTCGTCTGCGGCGTTGGCATTGTCTGGCGTTCCGTTCGCAGGCCCGATTGGCGCGGCACGTGTTGGATATATGGACGGCAAATACATCTTGAACCCGTCAAAAAAAGTGACCGAAGATTCTGAAATGGACTTGGTCGTTGCTGCAACCAAAGACGGCGTTTTGATGGTTGAATCTGAAATCGGCGAACTGGACGAAAAAACAACACTGGGCGCGGTTAAATTTGGTTTTGATGCGCAACAGGTTGTGATTCAGGCAATCAACGAATTGACCGAAAAATGTGGCAAGCAGCGTTGGGCAACACCTGAAAAGTCCGCTGAATACATCGCAATGGAATCTGATTTTGAACGCTTTGCTGGTGACATTGAAAGTGCATTGCAGATAAAGGAAAAATTGGTTCGTTTGGACACATTGGCGAATATTCACACCACGGCCAAGGCACGTATCCCAGAATTGTTCCCAGAAACAACAACTGCGACATCTACGCTGGAATCGTTTGCCGATGAAATTGTTGAAAATATTACAGCACGCATTATGCGCGGTAATATCTTGGCCGGCAAACCACGTATTGACGGTCGTGATACAAAAACTGTGCGTCCGATTGAAATTGAATTGGGTGTGTTGCCACGCGCACATGGTTCGGCCCTGTTCACACGTGGCGAAACCCAGGCGTTGGTATCGTTGACACTGGGGGGCGGCAAAGACGCATTGCCATTGGAATCATTGGACGGTGCCGAAGAACGCGATTTTATCCTGAACTATAATTTCCCAGGTTATTCCGTGGGCGAGGCCAAGGGTCTGAAATCCCCAGGTCGTCGTGAATTGGGTCATGGTAATTTGGCATGGCGTGCATTGCACCCGATGGTGCCAAGCCGTGAAAAATTTGACTATGTTATCCGCATTGTGTCAGACATTTTGGAATCAAATGGTTCATCGTCAATGGCGACAACGTGTGGTGCGACATTGGCAATGATGGACGGTGGCGTGCCATTGACACGTCCGGTCGCAGGTATCGCCATGGGTCTGATTAAAGAGGGCGATGATTACGCAATCTTGACCGATATTTTGGGTGACGAAGACCACTTGGGCGATATGGATTTCAAGGTAACAGGAACTGACCAGGGTATCACTGCGTTGCAGATGGATATTAAAATCACATCTATCACATTTGAAATTATGGAACGCGCATTGGCCCAGGCAAAAGATGGTCGTATGCACATCTTGGGCAAAATTGAAAAGGCAATCAAGGCACCACGTAATCACGTGTCTGAATATGCGCCCCAGGCATACACTATGAAAATCAATCCGGACAAGGTTCGTGATGTTATCGGCAAGGGTGGTTGCGTTATCCAGGGGTTGACCCGTGAAACCAATACTCAAATTGATTTGGCCGATGATGGAACGATTAAAATTATGGCAACGTCCAAGGACGACGCAGACAACGCAATCGCCCGTATCAAGGATATTGTCGCAGAACCAGAAGTCGGTATGATTTACCAGGGCGTCGTATCTGGAATCAAAGATTTTGGTCTGTTTGTGAAAATCTTGAACGGATTTGAGTCAATGGTTCATATTTCTGAAATCACTGGCGAACGCATTGCCAAGATTGAAGATACCAAGATTCACGAAGGTGACAAGGTTTACGTCCGTTATCTGGGGGCCGACAAACGTGGCAAAACACGTATGTCTATGGTCGGCATTGACCAGAAAACAGGTCGCGAAATCGCAGACTAAGTAAAAATGGGGTATGCGCCCCGTCTGGGGCGCATGTTTTATTGTATGGGGGTATCTCTTATGGATATGGAAAGTTTAATGGCCCAGGCCGCCGAATTACAGAACAAGGTGTCCGCGGCCCAGGAAAAGTTGGCATCAATGCACGTGTCTGGAATTGCAGATGATGGCGCGTGCGTAATCACGATGTCTGGTAAATATGATTTGGTTGAAATAACAATTCGCCCAGACGTATTGGCGCGCGGCGCAGACGCGGTCGCGGCGTTGGTTTCGGCGGCATATAACGACGCCAAGACCAAGGCAGACGCATTGATTGACGATGTTATGGGCGCGGCAACCGCCGGTGTCCCAATGCCGTAAAAAATAAAAACTGGACAAACGGCAAAAAATCAATTATGATTTGCCGGCTTTGGATGTTTAGCTCAGTTGATTAGAGCATCTCGTTTACACCGAGAGGGTCGGGGGTTTGAGTCCCTCAACATCCACCAAAAATTCAACCGCCATTTATGGCGGTTTAATTTTTGGCCTGGTGTTGCGGACGCAAACCCCGCATCTATTATCTATTCTCTATTATCTATGCTCTATTATCTCTTTTTATCCCCCTTGCACGCGGGATTTTTTATGCTACAATACGCTCCGAACATGAAAGGAGAATACATAATGAAAAAAATTACAGTTTTTGCCGCCATGGCGGCGATTTTGGCGGGTTGCACAACCGTAAACCCCTACACGGGCGAGGCCCAAACATCCAAGGCCGTATGGGGAACTGCAATCGGTGCGGCAACGGGTGCGGCGACCGGCGCGTTGGTGTCTGGTAATCGTGGCAAGGGCGCATTGGTTGGTGGCCTGGCGGGTGCGGCCGTGGGCGGTGGCGTTGGATATTATCTGGACGTGCAAGAGGCTGAATTGCGCCAAGAATTGGCGTCAACTGGCGTCAGCGTCGTCCGTAATGGCGACAGCATTCGTCTGATTATGCCGGGCAACATCACGTTCAAGACAGATTCTGCGGACATCAATGCGGGATTCTATGCGACATTGAATTCTGTGGCCAAGGTTTTGAATAAATACAGCAATTCAACCGTTATGGTTTCTGGCTTTACCGACAGCACGGGCAGTGCGGAATACAACCAGACCCTGTCGCGTAATCGCGCAAACGCGGTTGCCGCGTATTTGCAGGGCCAGGGCGTCAAGGCGTCGCGCTTTGAAATCTTGGGTATGGGGCCGTCCAACCCAATCGCATCGAATGCTGATGCGGCGGGGCGTCAACAGAACAGACGTGTTGAAATCAAAATTATTCCTAATAAATAAAAGACGGGGCGTTGGCCCCGTTTTTTTATTTGCCGGCGTTATTTAACCGTAATTGACCACAGGCCGAACCAATATCGCTGCCCCGTTCACGGCGAATACGCGCATGAATTCCGTTTTTAATCAATATATCCTGGAAACGGTGGACAGCATTGCCCGATGGCGACGCGAAATCACGTTCGTCAACCGCGTTCCACGGAATTAAATTCACCATACAGTTCTTGCCACGCAACAGTTCAGATAATAATTCGGCGTATTCTGGTGTGCAGTTAAATAATTCTGTGTCGCCGTTGGCGTTCTTTTTCGCCAATAAAATGTATTCTATCATCAGTTGGCGGTTATGCAGGGCGGTAAATTCGTCTGCGGCGGTCAACACCTCGTCCAATTTATATTTGTTGTTTATCGGCATAATTTGCCCACGTAATTCGTCAGTTGGCGCGTGCAGTGATATTGCCAGGTTAATTGGCCGGCCCCATGCGACCAGTTCATGTATTCCCGGCACAATTCCGCACGTAGAAACGGTAATCCGACGCCAGCCGATACCCATATCACGATTTGCGCGTTCAATAAATCCAATAACATTCTGTGTGTTTTGCAGTGGTTCGCCCGTCCCCATAACAACGATGTGCGACACGTCCCCATTGTTTGCGTCACCATTTGCGCGAATTGGGCGTTCGCGCACAGCGTCATGGTCACGGCGCAGTTCCCACTGGGCAACCAAGATTTGCGAAAATATTTCGTCTGCGGTTAAATTGCGTTTCAGTCCCAACAGTGTGCTGGCACAGAATTTACATCCCATGGCGCATCCGGCCTGGGAACTGACACAGACGCTGTTTCCGTATGTGGTGCGCATCAGAACGCATTCTATCTGTTCGCAATCGTTTAATTCCAGCAAAAATTTGGTTGTTTCGCCATCAGATGATTCCAGTTTCTTGACAATTCGCACCGGCAACGTTTGCGCGGTGGCGTCTAAATCCCGGCGCAATGTTTCGGGCAGGTTCTTCATAGACGCGAAATCCGGCGCACCACGATTTAACCAATCACGAATTTGCTTTGCACGAAAGCGTGGCTGGCCCATATCGGTTATGAATTTTTCCAGTTCACCGTCAGTAAAACTAAATAATATCGGTTTCATAATTTATACTTGTCGTCGTTTATAACAATTACCGCTTTGCGGCGCAGTTGTTTCAGTTGTTGGTCCGCAATAAACATTGCCTGTTTAAATGTGGCGTTTTGCTTTATCATATCGTCCAGTTTGCCGTATTCTTTGGTCTTTTTAGTATCACAGACCAACAGCACAGATTTGTCCACCACCGGTGACCATGTCATTTTAGGCAATGTTGCCACGCGTTCGCGAATATCTGCAGATAATTCATATTGTAACGCGGTGAATTTCTGGGGTGCGCCACCCAGCATTTGTGCCATTGCCACTGCGTCGTCACAAGATTTTGGTTTGGTCAATTTTGTTGCGACGTCAGACGGAATATCCACCAGACGCACAATCGTCATTTCAATCGGCAGACCATTTTCACGTGCGATATTTGCGCGTTCGACCGCAATATCATCGCGTGAAACATCAACCGTTGGGACAATCGTTCGACCGACAATGATTTGCCATGCGATTTCTGCGCGTAATGCACTGCGTGCCATTTCGCGTTCTGATGCGGACAGTTCCCCCAGGTTCATTTTCTTTAATTCTGCGTCAACAACCTTGTCTTCGGGAACGGCGTTAAAGTTTTTTGCGTATGCAATTTTAATGTTGTCGTCAATTATACCCTGTAATGCAACCCGACGATTATCGGTTGGGTTTTTGCCCTGGCGTGCCATCAATTTTACACGCGCAGTAATATCCGTGTCTGTGACAGGGGTGCCATTGACCGACGCGATAACTGATGCGGCGCGTGCGGGCATTACCAACGCACATATTGCGAACATAACTAGTATATTTTTCCTCATCCTTTTTCCCCTTTGTTGTTTTTAATAGCGTTGACCGTTTATCGCCATACCAAATCTGAATTGGAACGTGGTTGTTCCGACATAGTCATCTTTGATTGCGTTATCACGACGATATTCCAGTGACATATAATAACACGGGTGGTTATAGAATATACCACCAGTATGGCGATGGAAACGGCCAAATGTCGCATTATAGACCGAATTAAATCGCAATGCCCAACGATTAGATAACTGAATGCCAAAGCCACCCATTAATTCGTTTATTGTATCTTCTTCGGTATATGTGTTATCAAACTGTTGTGACCAGATGTGACCGATATCCAAGTATGTTCCGCTGTTACCAATAATAGCAGATGTTTCCATATGGCGCAAAGACAGGTTTTCTTGGGCCAGACGAAAACGACTGGTTAAATCCAACCAACTCATATTATTAAACCCGATGCGGCCAACATAGTCAGATGCACCGTTTCTGAATCCACTATTGGGATCGGTTGCTTTGCGGTCCTGGAAATCATGGGTCTGGCCCAAAAATGCCTCTATCATACGACCATCGGTGTTAAATGCAGACCATCGCACCCCATAATCGGCATAATTTCCGTTTTCCCACAAATCCAGCCCGGCAAATCGTTTATTTGAAAACAGGGTCGCGTCCGACAGCAACGCACCCGCCGAATCATTGTTTGCGGCAAACTTGTCATCAGATGTGCGACGCATAATGGTTATACGCGCACGTGGTTCAATAACCTGGGTCCATGATGCGCCAGGGCGATATAAAGGTAAAGCCCATTCAGCATATCCGCTGGGCAAGAAACGATTTTTCAGTCCTGTATAATTTGTTCCGTTGGTCATATCTGTGTGGTCAAAATTGTATATGTCATATCTGGCGTCCAGACTGAGTGTAACACGATTGCCACCCCACAGTGTCCATGGCGACGTTACACGTGCGTCACCAATAATACGCTGAGACGCGGTTCCAGACCCAGAAATCCCCAAAATATCAGTTCCAAATGTTGCATATGTCTCGTCAAACAGTGGCGCAGTTTGATGCACTGCGCGAATGTTTGGTAATATATTGCCAGATGGCGCGGCCCAGTGACCCTGAGTTGAACGTAATTCTTGGAATATATGTGTGTCGGCGACAACATAACTGCTTTGTCCAAACAATTCCAGTTTCGCACCAGAATCCAAGTATGGCTGGTCGCCATAGAATCCGTACTTTTGCAAAAATGTTTTATCAGATGCGCGTTCCAAATACACCATTGCACGTGCATTTTCGCCCATTTCAATGATGTCGTTGTTGAATATATACCAACGATCCTTGCCTTCGCGGTTATGGGTAAATGCGCCACGTGTGCGATATTGAGAATGGGCCAGATTCAGACGATGTTCCAACTGGAACAGTGGATTTTCCTGGGTCAAATATGATGTCGTTATCGTCATATCGTGTGTATCAGACAGTGCGATATAAAACGGAATGTTTATTTGGGTTCCCATATTATTAGTGGATTTAAAATCAGGCATTAAAAAACCACTCTTGTGTTTTACGCCTGGGTCTGGCATTTCAAAATACGGCAACCATAATACTGGCAATCCATACGTCCACATTACCGGATTATAGAATTGTAACATACGTGTATTCATGCTGTGACGGATTTCGGTTGTTGAAATCCGCCATGCGTCGCCAAATGCGTCGCAATCATCGCATGCAGTAAACAATGCATTTTTAGCAATTGTTTCAGTCCCAGTGCGGCTGATATTATCAGATTCAATATATACATGTTGACCCAGCCAGATTTTTATATCGTCCCCAGCCAAGTCACTGCCGTCTTTGGAGATATACGAATCAGTTAGCGTTACCCGTTGGCCTGATGTATTCACAATTTCGGTGTTGCCCGATGTTTTTATTGTTTCAGACTTTACATCATATTCAATTTTATCGGCGGTAATAGTTTTTGGCGCGTTTGGATCAATTGATATTGCGACGGCATGTGTCGCAACCAGGCATGATGCAAAAATCGGAATCAATCGTTTCATTTTCTATACAGTGCGAACATTATACCAAATAATACCAAGCCTTGGGCCAGAATCAACAGACCTAAATCAGTCAGACTGGATAACATATTTGACGCCGACATAAATCCTGCCATTGCGAGTGCCATCGCTGCAACAGCGGCCATTGGTGCGAAACTGGTGCGACGACGTAACAGTGATGTACGTAACAGCATCAACGCACACAATGTCGCCAAAATCAAATTCATAATCGGGCCCAAGAAACGTGTGCCCAATTCGGATAAAACGGTCTGGTGCTGCTTTTCTGATGGAGCGTCCAAGACAGATTTTATCAGTTGCAATGTTGGTATGCGGCGAACACGAAAACTATCGTCGCCCCCGCGGTCGCCAACATTTAAATCCATATCAAATGTATCAAAAGTCCCCGTGGTCATTGCGTCGCCACGTGCCTGTAATGAACCGTTTGTCATAATAATGGACAGTCCCCGCGCAGTGGATACCAGTTTGCCTTTCTCGGCAAATATTGTTATAGGCGCGTGTTCGTCACGAGTGTCAGATAACATCACCTGGGACAAGTCATAGCCCGATACCTTGTCAACATAGACGACCAGTCCATTGGCCAATTCGGTAAATGCAGCCTCTTGCAATTTCATGTGGGCCAGGCCATAACGTAGATTCCATTGCACACTGTAAAATTTAGCCTGGCTGACGGGAACAATCCATAAATTTAGTATTAAATGCACAATTGTCAGCAACACTGCCAAACTGATTGCTGGGCGTGCCAGTTGCCGTGGGGACAGGCCGACCGACGCCATAACTGTGATTTCATTATCAGAAATCATCTTGTTATACACAAAAATCACGGCAATAAACGTAACAAACGGTATGATAATAGATATAATGAAAGGTATCATCAACAGGGTCAGTCCCAGAAAGTTAGTCAGGTTTATTCCGTAATTTAACAGGAATTTTAACATAGACATAATCTGAACCATCCACGCCAGCCCGGTCAGCACCAGCAGCAGCATGATAAAAATCGCGACCAACTGGCGCGCAAAATATCTGTCCAGTATTTTCATCTTTCGCAGTATAAAGCGCAAAAGCGAACCCGTCAAATAATATCTTGTTAATTTTCCTTGCTTTCTGGCGATTCGTTGCTATAATCGGTGTGTTCTTAAAAAAAGTTTTTTTAGGGGCGGGGTTGACAAGACCCCGCCCTTATAAGTAAAGACATATAACAAACAAGGAGAAAACAAATGTCTTTTGTTTCTATGCCCCGTCAAGATTTGTTATTGGCCATTGATTCATTGGCCCAGGACAAACAAATTGACCGCGAAATCGTTATTGAATCATTGGAAGCGGCGATTGCCAAAATTGCTAAGCATAAATATGGTGAAGAATTCAATATCACGGCCACCATTGACCGCAAAAATGGGGCGATATATGTCAAACGTCTGTTTACGGTAATTGAATCTCCGGATGCGGCTGGCGATGAATATGATCCAAACACAATGCTGACCGTTGACCAGGCGAAAAAATACGCCACAAATCCAGTTGTTGGCGACACAGTCGAAGACCAATTACCAGAACCAGAATTTGGTCGTATGGCGTTCCAGACTGCAAAACAAATTATGACCGCCCGCGTGCGTGATGCAGAAAAAGGTCGCCAGTATGAAGAGTTTAAGGATAATATTGGCGATATCGTGTCTGGTGTTGTTAAACGTATTGAATTCGGCAATGTTTTTGTTGATATCAACGGCAAGGCCGAAGGTTATATCAAGGGCACTGAATTGATTCCAGGCGAACGTCTGGCGGTTGGTGACCGCGTGCGTGCATTGATTATGGACGTTGCGCGTTCTAATTCTGGACCACAGATTTTCTTGACCCGCACACATCCGATGTTCATGGAAAAACTGTTTGTCCAGGAAGTTCCCGAAATTTACGAAGGTATTATTAAAATTAAATCAGTGTCACGTGCGCCAGGCTCGCACGCGAAAATCGCTGTGGAAACCCAGGACCCGTCCATTGACGCGGTTGGTATGACTGTTGGTATCAAGGGAACACGTATCCAACCAGTTATTAATGAATGTCACGGTGAAAAGATTGACGTTATATTGTATTCTGATGACCCAGCGGTGTTCATTGTCAACGCAATGCAACCGGCCAAGGTTGCCAAAATCATCGTTGACGAAGACACACGCAGCGCGGCCGTCGTTGTGAACGAAGATCAACAGTCATTGGCGATTGGTCGTCGCGGTCAGAATGTCCGGTTGGCGTCCCAGTTGACGGGCTGGAACATTGACGTTATGAACGAAACCGAAGAGCAAGAACGTCGTGCCAAGGAATTCAAGGAAAAGACCGAATTGTTTATCAGCGCGTTAGATGTCGATGAAATGATTGCACATCTGTTGATTACCGAAGGGTTCCGCACCGTTGAAGAAATTGCGTTCGTTGACGCGTCTGAATTAGAATCTATCGAAGGATTTAATCCGGAATTGACCGCCGAATTGCAGGCCCGCGCCAAGGCATATTTGACCAAGGTTGAACAAGAATACATCGACAATGGTCATGCGTTGGGCATGTCTGACGATTTGTTGAAATTTGATTTTATCAAACGTCCGATTATTATGAAACTAGGCGAAAACGGTGTTAAATCATTGTCTGACCTGGCAGATTTGGCAACAGACGAACTGATTGAAATCTTGGGCGAAGACACAATGTCAACGCGTCTGGCTGGTCGTGTAATTATGAAAGCACGTGAATTGGCATATGGCATAACCCAGGGTGATGCGGAATAATAAACGTATGCGGGTAAAATTCATCAGATAAACGGAGTAATATATGGCAACACTGACACTTGGAAAATCTGTAACAATTGATGCGGTGCACAGCAAAAAAGGTGACGCAGTATATGTTGAACGTCGTCGCCGTGTTGTGGCACCGGGCACACGTGAATTGCGTGATGAGCCGGTTGCGCCAAGTGCGCCAAAAAACGCCGCGGATGAAAAATTGCGTGCCGTTCTCGAGGCGGCACGTGCCCGCGAAGAACAGCGTCGTGCCCGCGAAGCCGAAGAGGCCGCCGCTGCTGCTGCCCGCGAAGCCGAAATTGCGCGCGAGGCCGCCGAATACGAACAGGTAAAATCACAACTGGCGGCGCGTGAAAATGTCGCTGCGACAGAAACAGTGATTGAAGAAAAGTCATTACCCGAATCTACGTCAAAAAAGCATGCTGCTACGCAACAGTCACAACCACAAAATCAGCACTTTACGTCCCGTAATAACAACGGTCGTGGTGGCGATGATGATGATACGTCGCGCGGATATAACAATCGTCACAACGCGTCCAAGAAAGATTTTAAAAAATCTGGCAAGATTTCATTGCATGATATCGTTATTGGTGATGGCGATGACGATGATGAAATCGGAATTCGGGGTGCAAACCGTCGTCGGTCCGAAGCGTCGCTGAAACGTTTCCGTGAAAAGGCGCGTGCAATATTTACCGCCCCGCAAAAGGTGGAACATGTTGTCGCGCTGGGCGAAACGATTACTGTCAAAGACCTGGCCGCGGCAATGGCAGAAAAGGTTGGCAACGTTATAAAAAAATTGATGGAAATGGGTATGATGGCGTCCCAGAATCAATCTATTGACGCGGATACCGCGGAATTGGTTGCCACTGAATTTGGCGCGACGGTCAAACGCGTTGTTGTAAAACCATATGCCGATCAGTTGGAACGTGCACCAGATCCGGCACATATGCAACCACGTGCGCCGGTGGTCACCGTTGTAGGGCACGTTGACCATGGGAAAACATCATTGTTGGACGCAATGCGTAACGCGCACGTTGCCGCGGGCGAGGCTGGCGGTATTACCCAGCACGTATCTGCATACGAGGTTAAAACAAAATCAGGTGCCGATATTACGTTCTTGGATACACCGGGCCACGAAACATTTACCGCAATGCGTGCACGTGGTGCCCAGATGGCAGATATAGTCGTTCTGGTTGTTGCAGCAAACGATTCAATCATGCCCCAGACGATAGAAGCGATAAATCACATTCGTGCGGCCAAGGTTCCATTTATCGTGGCTATCAATAAAATCGATTTACCCGAAGCAAACCCAACCCGTGTAAAAACTGACTTGTTACAGCAAGAGGTTCAGGTAGAAGACATGGGTGGCGATGTCCAGTGTGTTGAAATTTCTGCAACGAAACATATCGGGCTGGATAAACTGGAAGAGGCAATTTTATTACAGGCTGACATGATGGACTTAAAGGCTGACCCAGATATGCCCGCCGTTGCCTATGTCGTCGAGGCGAAAATGGAAAAAGGCCTGGGTGCAACTGCAACGATTTTAATGCGCCAGGGAGCACTGAAAATCGGCGATGTATTCGTTGTGGGTGAAACGTTTGGTCGTGTCCGCGGTCTGATAAATTCGGCCGGTGTGCGCGTGAAATCTGTGCGCCCGGGCCAGCCGGCGGTCGTCCTGGGGCTGGACAGTGTGCCAAACGCGGGTGACGAATTGCACGTTATGGAAACAGACGCCCAAACGCGCGAGGTTGCGGCATACCGTCGCCAGGCGGCCAAGGACAAGGCAAATGCGGTTAAACGTTCATCACTGGAAGAATTGTTTGCCCGTCGCGATGAAAACAAGAAATTAGTATTACCAATCATACTGCGTGCCGACGTCCAGGGCAGTGTCGAGGCAATTACCGACATGCTGCGTGATATCCATACAGACAAGGTATCGGTTGAAATTCTGTCATCTGGCGTTGGCCAGATTACCGAAGGCGATATCCGCTTGGCCACAGCATCAGGTGCAGTGATTATTGCGTTTAATGTTCGTGCGGACGCGGCCGTTCGCGATATGGCGCGTGCCGGAAATGTCGATATCCGCTATCACAGTGTTGTGTATCGCATTACCGACGAAGTCAAAGAAATCTTGTCGGGTAAATTAGCACCGGAAAAGAAAGAAAACTTTATTGGATATGCCGATATTATCGCACTGTTTACCGTGGGCAAGGGCACGCGTGTCGGCGGTTGTCGCATATCCGAAGGTGTGATAAAGAAAGACGCGTTTGTTCGTCTGTTGCGCAATAACGTCGTTATCTATGACGGTAAAATTGGCGAATTGCGTCGTGAAAAGAACGAGGTCAAAGAAGTATCTGGCGCGGGCGTTGAATTCGGTATGTCGTTTGACAAGTATAATGACTTGAAAGAGGGCGACCGGGTTGAGTGTTACGAAGTGCAAGAGGTTCGCGCACAGTTATAAAAAACGGGGCATCACCCCGTTTTTTATTAGAGTGCAGTGCGCAGAGAGCAGAGTTCAGATATAGCGCACCATCGGCGCACTTGCTTTTTTAGTTCCCCTCTGGGTAGCCGGGGGGGCACGAAGTGCCGGGGTGTCGGATTCTCAGAGAGCAATTATAAAGTGAATAAGTGACAGAGTGATATAGTGATTTAGTTTAAGAATAGAGAACTTAAAAACTTGTCATTCCTGCGTAGGCAGGAATAGGGTCTTTAAAACCTTGTGTTGCGGTGCGCGTTTTTATATACTGACCTTATGCCAGGACACAGCTATTGGGTATATATACTGTTTGACAAACCGGCCGGTGCGACATACATTGGCGTGACCAATGACCTGAAACGCCGTGTCTTTGAACACAAGATGGAATTGATACCCGGTTTTACCCAAGATAAACACATCCATAACTTGGGCTACTTTGAAGAATACAAATACATAGACAAAGCGATTGCGCGTGAAAAGGC
>URSJ01000012.1 GCA_900550495.1 uncultured Rickettsiales bacterium | reverse complement strand
TTTTGCATAATGATGGAATAAATGATATCCTTATTGAAAATGGTTTGGCGTTTGCGCAAGGTTTTTCTATAGAATCCCAAGCAGATAAGTATATAAAAATATATCAAAAATTGGTTTTAAAAGATAGATTTATACCATGGTCAGATTTAACCAAAGAGTTTAAAAATGTCATTGAATCTTGAATTATTATCAAAAAAATTTAGTAAGAATTTTATGTCGTATAAAAAAATCTATGATGGTTTTGATAATGACATATTTGTTTTGATAACCGATGACAATACAAAATACATATACAGAAAATCTTTACGCAATAAATCAAATGAAGATATATTGTTTGAACAGAATTTTTCAGATTACCTTTTGCAAAAAAACATTCCGGTCAGACGTGTTTTATATCCTGGGGCGGAATCGTTATTGGAATTTTGTGATGGAACGTCTTGTTCTGTTGAACAAATATCAGAAAAAATGGCTTTTAATGCTGGTATGATGTTGGCAAGATTTCATGATGCATCAAAGGGTTTTGCCGGGCCCCCATTACCGACTAGAAAATTAGAATTAGAATTGTTGCGTGCAATTAATCTAAAAGATAAACTTCAGAACAAATATACGAATGGTACAGATTTTATTTCAATTGTTGAACGTCTATTACAATCGGGATTCTTGAAAACATCTGGTATATGCATAATACATAATGACTTTCGTGTCCAAAACGTATTGTTCCAAGACGAAGATATATCCGCTATTTTGGATTTTGATTGGTCTTGTGTTGGCAATCCCTTGAAAGATTTGGGACACGCATTGGTAGAATGGTCTTTCCCTGATGGTGGAAATTTTAATCAAAAAATATTCAAATCTTTCTTTCAAGGGTATATTGCATCCAAACCAAATATTGATTTTAATGCATTAAAGTACTGGATAGAATTTGGTTGTATATCAGATACGGCCACATATTTATGTGATACAATAAATGATATGCCGTCTGGCGAAAAAATCTTATCTTGGATGTACGGTAAATACTTATTTTTTAACGGTCAAGACATAGCAAAGTTGACCGAATAATGGGGATTTTTCAATATCACCGTTTGCATAATTTATATAAACCCCAGATTTGATTTCAAATCCGGCCGCATCAATCAGTTTTTCAATCTCGTGCTTATTAAATATATGAACATATGATGGTATGTTTTGACCGTTTATCGAAATATTGAATTTTATATCACCATTTGCAAATTTATATGTAAAAACATCTTTTATAATATTTTTAACAGCTTTGATTTTATACTGCGAAATATTATGACGATTATTGATATCTAAAATCACAATACCATTTTTGCGGACAGTTTTTCTAATGTTTGTCAATCCTGTCAAAACCCGTTGTTCGTTGCCCAAATGATCCAAAACATTCCATAAACAAATTGCAATATCGTATTTTTTTCCTGTTTGGAAATTTACGTCGGCAAAATCTTGGTTTAATATCAACGCGCGTGGATATTGGTCTTTTATCTTTGTAATCATATTACAAGAATTTTCAACTAAACATAATTTAGAAGTGATGTTTTTTTGCAATATTATGAACGCGCACACCATCCCCCGAGCCAAAATCTATAACAGAAGATTCTGGCGTCAAATATTGCCTAACCACAGAATCCACAGCATTCAAATATAACAATCGGGATTGGGAATAATTTCTGTATCCCGGTGCCAGACTGTCGTACATCTTTTGTGATTCTGTCTGGCACATTTATCTACCTTTTGTTTGTTTCGTTTCAAAAGTCATTATATCTTTTTTTGCCATCACTTCCTTATAAAACGGTTCAACAGAATCAACAGGAACCAGCACGCCTTTTTTGACTTGATAATATTTATTAGCCACTTGCTCCATCATATATCTATCATGAGACACAAAAATACATGTATGACCTTCACTGATAACCGCATCTTCGAATTTTTCTTGACCATCAATATCAATATGATTTGTTGGTTCGTCCATAATAAAGAAATTAAATTTACCAACTTTTAACGCTAAAAAAGCTAAACGCGCCTTTTCACCTTGACTTAGTTCAGAAACTTTTTGTGTATGCATTTTGTAAGGGAAACCAGCATTTACTAAAAGCTTTGTCGCTTCTTGGGTTGTTTTACCTAGCGATTGAATATAATCGGTAATGGTTTTGTGCAAAGGTAAATGTGCCATATGTTGATCAAAATAGCCAATGTTCACTTGCGGGTTAAAACGCATTTCTATGTTGTTTTTAGAATCTGCTATTGGTGATTTGTATGCCCTCATTAATGCTTCTAACATCTGTGTTTTACCAACACCATTTGTTGCCAATATAGCGATCGTCCTGCGTAAATATGTAAATACGGTGTTTGATAAAACCAAGAACGGTGTCTTGAGCATTACCGACAATAATCATCTGATCGTCAAAGCCTTCGCCACCGCATGGCGGTATCGAGAGATGTATGAAGAATGTGGGGCCTCCGATAAAATCATCGCCATGGAACATACATCCCCACGCCAGTTTTATCACCATCTCGACCTGGCATATACGAATCCAGAAACCGTCAACCGCATCCTATCCGGCAAACAGAAAGTCAACGTGAATGAATTGTTTCAGATTGTGAAAATGAACGTTTTACACAAGGCCCCAACATGTTATAATTGACAGACAAAACAGTAAAAAAACCAAAAGTGGCACCGACCACATCCGTCTGCGATATACTCTTATTAAGCGAAATAACATAAAAGATAATATAGGCAATATCAACACGATGCACGCGATATCATAATTTGTCATACAGGCCAGATATGCGTCATCAATACCAAACTGACAAGAATTTGCCCACATATGATTAAATTTTGAAATTTTACCAATACAAGCCAAATCAAATAAAAAAATATACAAGGCACAAAATAAACATACCGCTATGACATAACTTGTTATGTTTGATATTTTTTTCATTCTGTGCCTTTGTTTTTTCAATTAATGAACCATATTCAAAACAAGAACATGTAGAGTCAACAGAATACCATAACAAGGCAATGCCGCGATAAATACTAATAACGCATACCAATTATATTTTCGCCATAATCTAACAAGCAGAATGATAAAAGCTGAGCTAGATAGCAATATAAACACTTTATCAAGAGCCATCAAATACTTGGTCGGGCAAAAGTAAAACCACAACCCATCCCATTTTCCAAAACTGCGCAGCATTACCAAATCATTTGCGACCATGACACAAAACGCCAAACAAAACGTTGATACTGTCCAAAGCAAAATATTATTTTTAAAAATCTTACTCATAACGCTAATATGTTACATAAAGGATTAAATCTTTTCCATTATTTTTAAACCATTTTGCAAAATCATCCATTTGTTCCGTTAAATCGATGCAACCAGCCGAACCAGGTTCCCAACCACCATGAATGCTAAAACCACCACGACCGTATGTATTGGTTTCCTTAGCAGGTTCCAGCCACACCCTAGACTTTCCCCACGACATAGTAGAGCCCTTCCATTTTCCGACACCGAACCAACCAATCGCCTGATTAACCGGATCTATTTCTTGAAAGTCTTTTTTACGGGCGACATACACACCAGCAGGCAAAGGTCCCTTCTCGCTTTTATTTTGATATTCCGGAGATTGATACCCTGGTTTACCGGCCACCCCGGAAAATTCAGCAACTTTTTCACCATTGTCATATATACTCAACGATTTCCCATCAAAAACCGCATATTGACTTTCTTTCGCATTAATAGGTCCCTTAAATGTCGAACCATTATATTCAAAATCAGCTTTGAGCTCTTTTGTTTGATGTTGTAATTCATTATTTATTTTTGCCTCTGTTTGATGTCCTGGTTTTACAGTTCCGCGCTCAGGCAACCCGTGTTCGCGCTGAAATTTATTAATTCTATCAAACAAATTTTGGTTTGGATATTCGTTTAAATCATCTGGTGTTTCACCGGCCCTGGTATCAGGCTCATAAAACCCAAGTTTATTTAGAGCATCTTTTAACCATTTAACATCTTGTGGTTCAGAATTTCTGTCCTGCCCCACCGGATTACCCAAATTAGATTCATATTCTGGTGCTTCCTCAATATCTTCTTCTGACAAAGAACATTTACAGTTTGGATGAAACGGCGGACCGGACACAACTTCGCCATCAACAACCAACGCAACACACCCACCACATTCACCGCCACAATCTATTTCTTTATATGTATGTTTCGGTTTATTAGTTGCATCATCTTTTGATTCTGGTAGATGTTTATAGATATCCAATACTAATTCCCCATATTCATTCCAAGTAACATCTCCCCAATTTGTAGCCATATTATTTTCTCCCGTGTTATAAAAAAAGCCCCGCAGATGGCGGGGCAATAAAAAAAACGGCGACAAATGTCGCCCTTAATCTTACCAGTCATTATACCACAAATTACGGTAAAATGCAATATAAACTGGCATCGGGATTTTAGGCAAGGTATGCAATGCGGGTGATTTTGGTAGGATTGTGCGCGATGCCGAGCATACACCAGTACCATCGTGCATAAAAATCCCCAGATTCTGGGGCAAAAGAAACATCCCGCGGGGTTACCGTGGGATGCTCTATATTCCTGGCGGAGTAAGATATTTCTACGGTCTTTTGCATACAACACCAGGGAATTTACAGGGAAATTTCGGTTTTTGAGCCAAATATCCGCAAATACATACAGTCGACAGTTGATTAAATCGCGCTATTTCCACCACTTTTACCAATACATAGTCAAAATTCCCTAAAATCAAAACAGGGAATTTTTTGCCTTTTCCTTGCATTCCACAGCTATTAATGCTATCCATTCTAGAATGGAAGTAAAAAGTTTTGATTTTCTGAAATCACAACCAGAGAACATTTCAAAAGACAAGTACTTTGAAATAACAACTCTCATGAAGTTTGTTAATACAAACTATGGAAACTGGAAAGTCATTAAAAAATTTAATGATACAGGCTATAACGGTAACATATACAAAGTAAAAGACGATACTGATAGGAATGGCTTACTCAAACTTCCACGCATAAGATCAGGCGACAGTGAAGGAACTAGCAAACAAAGTCTAATTACAGAAATAAAAAACCTACAACAAGTATCCGGGCATCAAAATATTCAATTAATATTGGACTGCGACACCTGCGAAGACAACCCATTCTTGGTTTATGAGGAAATTGAAGGTCTTACATTACAGGATATTGTTAAGCAGAAAACGATCTCTCCGCACCAAGCTATTCAAGCAACGATTAACCTATTAGAAACAGTCAAGTTTTGTCACAATAAAAATATAGTACATAGAGATATCAAACCAGATAATATCATTTGCAGAAAAAATGATATAGATGACATGATATTAATAGATTTTGGCTTATCAACAATAGCAAATTCATCATCTGAAACTGATTGGAATCGTATATGTTGCAATAGAAGCCTAGCTCTACCCGAATTATTTTTAGGTTCAAACAAGGCAGACCCTCGTTCTGATATTTCATATGTATGTGGCGGGGTATTATTTTATATGTTATATGGTTTTTTGCCAAGAATTATGATTGACGGAACAGGCAATCCGCCATATGAAATAGACAAGGCACGACAAATAAGCAGCTCCTGGCCCCGAAATATACAAATTGCTATTACCGACTTTTTGCACAAATCCTTTGTCTCAAATATCTGTGACCGCCATCAGACCATTAAAGAAGCTCAAAATAACTTACAAGAAATACTCTACAAATTTTGATAAGATTCTTATGGTTGCAAGAATTTGAAGCAGGGAAAGAGCTGGCAAATGCTTTGTGCGATAGCGTTTTAAAAGACATACAGGGCATATTTAATCATCACGTCAAAGAAAATGCCTATGTGCTACAGAAAACAAAATGTCCTTCATTGGGTGCCATATTGGTTCCAGCATACAATATTGAATTCTTTACAGAAGACAGTAAATTACGCGCACGTATTACGGACTATTCTAAACACACCTATGAATTAAAGGTCAGTTGCAAATACTTGCGTGATATATTTGAACAAGATAAAGATGTCGCGACCCTAAATAATGCTATTGCGGCTAGTCAATATGCCCATTGTCGTATAGGGTTGGCACGGAAGTTCTTGATGCAGGAAAATCATTGCTATTTGATGTTAAACGGGCTATTTTTGTATTGATATGGCAAAGATATTTACAATCGGTTTTAGCGGCAAAAGCCCAGACGCATTTATGGATGTTCTGAATGCGGTGCACATCCGTACCGTATGGGATGTGCGCCTGTGGCGCACCAGTACTTATGTGCCATTTTACAGTGGCGAAAAACTGGCCGCAGCACTGGGCACGCGTTATGAACATCACCCCGAATTTGCACCAACGGCGGAAATACTGGCTGGATATAAAAACGGCAAAATCACCTGGCCCGATTATGAGCGTATGTATCGTGAATTACTGGCCACGCGCCACCCAACCGCCGGATTGGCACCCGCCAACCTTGACCGCATCTGCCTGTTATGCATGGAAAAGTCCGCCCTGCAATGCCACCGCCGCCTCGCCACTGAATACATCGTAACACAATTTCCGGATATTGATACTGTACATTTATAACAATTTGAATTTTATAGCATTTAGATTAGCCTGCTTGAAAAAGTCCAAAAATAAAACTATGTTTACCGTATGGTAGTCGGAATTTGTAAGTTTTGCGGTCAAAAGAAGGAATTGATAGAATCCCATATAATTCCAAAAGTTTTGTACAAACTTACAGAACTCGGTTCGGTTGTTGCTGTAGATACGAAAAACACACGTATTAACGTAAACTCCAAAGAACAAAACGGTCACAAAGAGCCCTTGATGTGTAAAGAATGCGACACAGCACTCGGTTACTATGACGGCTACATAAATAAAATTTTAAATATAGAAGTCCCCAAATTAAAGCAAACGAAGTACATATTAACCACACCTTGTCGCTGTCTGTCCGCAGAGACGTTTGATATAGATCGCATACATAGATTTTTTATATCCTTGTTATGGCGACTTTCCATATGCTCAAAACCAATTCCCTTGGGAAAATATCAAGACATTGCATTAAAAATATTGAAGAATGGAATCCCCGATGATTACAATTTATTTGTTCCATTGATTTACAGAAGAGTTACCGGCGGTCATATTGACAATATGACAGGTATTTTTCGCACAAAATACCTTGGAAAACACGCGTATCAATATATCCTAATGAATCTGAATACCCAAACCAGTTATGTTTATTTGCAACATCTATCGCAACATTAACAATCGCAGGAGGTGAAAAATATTGCGGATCGTCCACCCCGCGACTTAGAAATAGTATATCATCATTATGTAAGCTGCCATATGTGTCATAACGAAAAAAACAATCAAATACTTCTTTTTTATTTGCTTCTGGAATGTTATTAAAATTTTGAATTGATATATTTTTTCGCCATTTTTCTGTCTCTTTAGATAAGATTTTTTTTAGACCTATACTTTCAAATTTTTTATCTGATTTGCCACTCAATACCATCTTGTCCCGACATTTTAAGCTAGGACGTTTTATAGCAATGATGTCGTTCAACCTAGTTAACGATTTATCAATCGCGCTTTTTATAAAACGATCTCCGTTATAGGAGTCGTCTAACATTGACCTTAATGCCTTGTATTCTTTTTTTAATAAAACAGCTTTCCGTAACAACATACTACATTACTGCGTTTTCCAATATGGAAAATGTTTTATTGTCAACATCTATCTTTGCCATTGTACCATATGGTATCAAAAACATTGGATCCGTATGACCAAAATCAAGATTTGAAACAATTGGTATGTCTAGATTATTTTCTGTTTTTACAACTTGCAAGACTGCATCCGCATACTTATCCAGCTCGTCCACCGACACGTTTGCGGGCCGCCCAATAACGATACCATTAAGACGCTCTAAAACGCCAGTAGCCGCATAGTTTCTCATCCATCTAACGACATAATCAGCAGGAGGAGCTTCTTCACATGTTTCTATAAAAAATATTGCACCATCATACGTATCTAAGGAAGGCCACACTTTCGTTCCTTTTAACATCTCCATTACTTCCAGGCTACCACCAATTAAACGACCTGTAACAGTTCCTTGACCATTGATAAACTTGAAACCCTGCGATTCTTTTATTTGTCTTTTTACACTCTGATTTGCAGGATCTTTCCACGGCAATTCTTCATCTGTCCAACCATTCATATTAGGCTTAATTTCACCTATTTCAAAGGTAGAAAACAGAGTCTTATATACAGAATCTTTAAAATAATCGAACATGCCCCCATTTTCTGAAAATCCACCACACATCATGCAGGGTCCATAAAAAGGCTGAACCCCTGCCGACAAAAACGCATAGTGCAAAACGGTGTTGTCGGAATAACCTAATAGTATTTTTGGATTATTACGTATTAGATCGAAATCTATATACGGCAACATTCTGATAGAATCGTCACCCCCTATCATGGGAATAATCGCTTTTACATCTTTATTAGTTAACGCCCAATGCAAATCATCAACACGTTTTTTGGGGTTGTAAAAATTTTCTTCCGCGCTTATTAACGTATTTGGCGCTTCAACAACTTTTACGCCAAACTCTTCTTCCAACTGTTTCTTGCCTGCCAAATAACGTTCTGGATATACAGAAGCCCCCGCCCATGAAGGAGAGATTACAGCAACAGTATCTCCAGGTTCCAATTTCGTGGGTTTAATTAGATCCGACAACAACATTAGACACTCCTTATATAGGCTTTAAACTTGATTAGACATCTTTATCAACATTCTCAGTTTACAATAAAAAAATGGACACTTTCAAGAAAAAGTATAAAGTACTCAACTCCCTCAATGTTAAAACTCATATTAACCATCCAAAACTACAGACAAAGTTTTACCAATAAGATACCCGCAATGGATAAAAATCCAGAAACCATTCGCAAGGCGGTACAAGCGTTGGTTAAACGTGGACACATATCAAAACAAGGCACAACCCGTGGCGTGTTTTACACTTTGCACTAATAACCCATAGTCCGCTGCAAAACAGCGGGTTAAAATTTGTTTTCAAGTAAAACATTTTTAAATTTGGTGATTTAAAAAAAGATCACATTTGAAAAAAATTCCTTTCTCGTTATTAATTAATTAATTAATTATAAGGAGTCAAAAAAATGAAGAAAAATCGCAACTTTTTAATAATGGGAGAAACACATGAACAATTTAGAAATAAAAACTATAAATATTGGTCAAATACATGGATATGAACGCAATGCGCGGAATCATCTTGAATCACAAATTAAACAAATAAGAAAATCTATTACTGAATTTGGTTTTAATAATCCAATCCTGATTGATGAACATGGCGAGATTATTGCCGGCCACGGCAGATATATCGCCGCAAAACAAATGGGACTTAGCACCGTTCCCACTATCACACTTTCACACCTGAACGAAAAGCAAAAACGAGCATATAGACTGGCAGATAATAAAATCGCCGAAAATGGCGGTTGGAATCTGGAACTGTTGCAATTGGAAATCAAAGATTTAGAACAAATATGTACGGGCGATCTGGACATACGTATTACCGGCTTTAACGATGCAGAATTGGATCAAATAATCAATCTGGGCGACACCGTTCCTGCAGATCCAAAAGCTAACCACATACCGTTTATAGCCGAAGATGAAATAGTGTCTGTGCTTGGCGACATTTGGCAAATTGGCCCGCACAGAATTATTTGTGGCAACAGTTTAGAAGAATCTGCTTTTAATCAACTAATGGACGGGGCGGTGGCAGATACTGTTTTGCAAGATCCGCCATACAATGTAAAAATCAATGGGCATGTCTGCGGTTCGGGCGCAATACACCACAAAGAGTTCGCAATGGCATCGGGCGAGATGTCAGTGGAAGAATTTATCAATTTCCTGAAACAAAACTTTTTTCTGTGCAAGGCACACTCTAAGGATGGCTCCCTGCACTATAATTTTATGGACTGGCGCCACATATCGGAAATCATGACCGCAGGAAATGCCGTATTTGATGAATTTACCAATATGTGCGTATGGGTTAAAAAGACTGGTGGCATGGGTTCACTGTATCGCAGCCAGCATGAATTATGTTTTATATTCCGCAACGGCAAGAAAAGTCATATAAACAACGTGCAATTGGGTAAACACGGCCGATATTGAACAAATGTATGGCAATATGCGGGTGCAAATTCATTCGGCCAACACAAAGGCGACCTAAAACTGCACCCAACTGTGAAACCAGTTGAGATGTTGCGTGATGCAATACTGGATTGCACACCGCGTGGCGGAATTGTTCTGGATTCGTTCTTGGGTTCGGGCAGCACACTGATTGCTGTCACGAAAGCTGTATAACGACAAAGGCGTGCGTTTTACCAATCAGCACGCATGCCCCAAGGACAAGGTTGGGCCATATTACTATACAACACGGGGATTCTATCTGCCAGCAGCATAGGTGGACGAAATAGCCATGTCAGTTGTAGCCGAATTTCTGGACAGCGATGTGAGTGCCCTACCCCAAAATGTGGTCATGGCATTGAAACGGATTGTGTGGGATGACCTGTCCTACCTGCAAAGACGGGAAATGGTTCGCGTTATGATTGAACAGACAGTTTATTCGCAAGAACAACTGATATTCTGTATCAACATCAACCCACAGTTGTATAATTCATTTTTATCTACATACCATATCAATCACAATAGCCGTCCAATGGAATATACGGTAAATGGCGATAATGTGACGATTGTGCGACCGGTTGTGCTGCGCCGATATACCAACACCAGATTTGGCGGTGGATGCAATGGGACGCTGAGCATTACAGAAAACAACCACCTGATATTGAAGGCGTTCGCCAACGCGTGGCGGTATCGCGAGATGTATGAACAGGGTGGCGACGTAGATTCTATTGATCAAGCCGAACATGTCGCCCTGCGCCATGTTTATAAACGCCTGTCGCTGGCATATCTGAACCCAGAAGTCGTAAATCATATATTGAGTAATCAATGTCATATATCTGTTCGTGATATGTTGGACAAGGCATCACGCAGCAATGACTTTGCCGAACAGAAAAAGTTGTTTGATTTTCAGCAACATTTATAATATAATACA
The DNA here is from genome assembly GCA_900550495.1 of uncultured Rickettsiales bacterium. Taxonomy (GTDB): domain Bacteria; phylum Pseudomonadota; class Alphaproteobacteria; order Rs-D84; family Rs-D84; genus Enterousia. Next base: position 14,745 of record URSJ01000012.1, on the reverse strand, counting down.
TGCATGCCTGTTGGAAGGCTATCTCATCCGTGTAAAGATCTCATCATCCAACAAATAACATAAACCTTTAACCTGGGTTTTATTGTCTAAACTACAGATTACGGATGCCTATTTTCTAGATAATAATCCCCATAAAAACAATAAAGGAGTATGTTATGACACATATTGAATATTTTAAATTACAAGCTAAAAATCTGTTAAAAGACTATCAGACGCGTCACTTGTCAGAAGCAGGCGACATTTACGAGTACAAACCAAAGTTTTTTGATATCGTTGGTATATTCCTGGAATATGGGATAATGGACGACGTTCCAAACTTTGAATTTAAGTTAGGCAATGCACAGCACCTGATCGCCCAAATGGCCGGTTTTAATGGTTGGAAAGATTTAATAACATCGACAGAGGCAGAACAGTCAAAAGCTCGAAAACTTCTGGAAGAAAGCGTTCATAATGAATACGGATGTACAAGTTTTATATCGCATAATTTTACACCTGATGGTCGTGAAATAACAGAATATTCACACGAACCATTGGATAGTGATGTGCCTTATCATGAAGAATTGTCTGGACAGGATTGGCAAGATGGTATAGATGAATGCCGTCAAAACAGTATGGGGTTTGAACCAGATGAAATTGTTGAATGCTTACATTGTGGAAACCGGTTTCCATTTAAGGAAGTAAAGGTTAGACGATTGAAGTCCGAGTACAACAATGGCAAAGAAGATGACTTTAAAGAAATTGTATGCAAACACTATCCAGAATGTAATGGTAATTTACTAGATTTAATACCGGTGGAAATGCTTGATGCGAAAGGAGGTGATGAAAATGAGGAATAAATTTGCATCTTATTCTCGCAGTACGTCAAAAACATATACTAATGCCAATGGATATAGAGTGTGCAAAGATTCAGGGCAGCTAGTTCATCGTCATATGGCAGAAATAAAACTTGGCAGACCACTGCAACGTGGTGAGGTTGTACATCATATCAACCGAAACAAACAGGACAATAGGCCATCAAACCTGTTTGTGTTCGCTAGTCAACAAGCTCATTGGAAAGCCCATAAACAGGACGCAAGAGACTTTGGCACAGATTATAGTTTTAAGGGTAAGAAAAACTAAAATTGCCACGGTGGTTTTGGGCGTTGTATGTAAGCGGTGGGGATATTTGATTATTTGATAACTTCGTTGTACATACTGGTAACCTTGTGGTGAAAAAGTGGCTGGGATCCGCCTAAAAACAAAGCCCCGACAGATATTGTCGGGGTTTTGATTATTTCTGGCGGAGACGAAGGGATTCGAACCCTTGATACCGTTGCCGGTATACTACATTTCCAATGTAGCGCACTAGACCAACTATGCGACGTCTCCGGATTTTGTGCCTGGTGTTATTCAGCCGACAATTCTGCGGTATCTTCGGCCTGGGCCGCGTCAACACCACCTTCTTCGACCAGTGTGTTTTCCAATTCGGCGTCAATTTCACGCAACAATGGATCCTCGGTCGCGCCAACTTCCAATGAATCTTCGCCTTCGGCTGCGGATGGTGCGTCCTTGTATGACTGAATAAATTCGTGACGAACGTTGTTCGCATCCAGTTTGCCACTGGCAATTTCGCGCAATGCAACAACCGTCAGTTTGTCGTCATTTTTGTCCACGACGGGTGCCGCCCCACCGTTCAGGTCACGAACACGCTGGGATGCCAACATCCCCAGTTCATAACGACTTTCCACAAATGGTAATGTATCTGAATTTGTTGTGCGGGCCATCATTAAATCCTTTGTTGAAATCATTTTTAACCACGTTATAATGCCCCAAGGACAGTAAAAATGCAAGCAGAAAATAATAAAAATCATATAAAGACGCTTTCTATGGGGTGCCGGCTGAACGCGCTGGAATCAGAAAAGATTCAAGAAATGTTGTCGCGCGTGTTAAATGCCGCCATTGTGGTCAACACCTGTGCCGTCACGGCCGAGGCGGAACGCCAGTCTGGGCAAACCATCCGCCGCATTGCGCGCGAAAACCCAGACGCACCTATTTTTGTAACAGGATGTGCGGCGACGCGCAATCCGGAACTGTTTGCAACAATTCCAAACGCAATGGTTGTTGCCAATCGCGACAAAATGCACCTGGACGCGTATCTGCGCGCGATGGCGGACGCGCCATGCCATTTTGACAGTCCACGTATCGCCACATTTGCCCATGGAGATGCCCCCATGTCTAAGCAGTTCATCCAAGTTCAAAACGGCTGTAATCATGCGTGTGCATACTGTATCACTCGGGCATTGCGTGGGCCGTCTGTATCGTTTGATTACAATGATATTTTTGCTGATGCCCGTGCTGCCGTGCAAAACGGGTATTCTGAAATAGTCTTGACGGGGGTTGACACGGCGTCATACGCGCGTGACGGAATGTTGATTTCTGATGTGTGTGCACAATTGCTGCACGATGTGCCAGAAATCCGTCGGTTGCGCCTGTCGTCAATGGATCCCGCGTCGCCCCAGATTTTCAAACTGATTGACTTGATGCACGAAAATCCGTGTATGATGCCGCATATGCACCTGTCGATGCAATCGGGATGTGACGCGATACTGAAATCCATGCGGCGACGTCATAACGCCACAACTGTGCGCCAGATTGTCGCGGCGGCGGGCGATGATATTACGTTCAGTTGGGACATAATCTGTGGTTTTCCGGGTGAATCAGACGAATATTTTGACCAGACGATGGACCTGGTGCGGGCGACGCGTCCGATAAAGATTCACGCATTTCCGTTTTCGCCCCGTCCGGGGACACCGGCCGCCACTATGCCAAGCCAGGTCGACCGCCACACCAGCAAAGAGCGCGTAAAAATCATCACCCACGCCGCCGATGAAAATCGGGCCGCATTTATGTCGCGCCAGATTGGAAAAACGGTCCAGGTCCTGGTCGAAGAAAAAAACATCGCCCGTGACCCGCACGATATTGACGTAAAAATTGATGGCGCGCCCGTGGCAGAACGCACTGTTTGCGACGTTGTTTTGTCTGGGATTGACGGCGACGCATTTATTGGAAAAATACAATAAAAAATCTGTTGGCAAATCCTGATATTGTTGCTAGTATCACAGCACCATGACAAAGAAAATATTCGCAATCATAATTGCACTGATTTCAACCGCGGCACATGCCGAATTTTCAACATCTGCAAAATCTGCGTTCTTGATTGATTATGAATCAGGGGCGGAAATTGTTGCAAAAAACGCCGACACACTGATGCCGCCGTCGTCGATGATAAAATTGATGACGCTGGCCGTTCTGTTTGATGAAATCCAGGCCGGCAATATCAGCATGGATGACCGGATAACCGTTGGACCAAATGCCGACTATAAAAACCCGTTGTGGTATCCGGCCAGCAAGATTTGCCTGAGTGCAGGTCAAACGATTACCGTGCGTGATTTGATTTTGGGTCTGATTGTGCTGTCGGGTGGTGACGCGTCGGTCGTTGTTGCCGAACGCATTTCGGGGTCTGAATCTGCATTTACCGAAAAAATGACGGCCAAGGCGCGCGCAATCGGCATGCCACAGTCTACATTTGGAAATGCAAGTGGCCTGCCCCACCCCAGCAATTTAATGACCAGCCGCGAATTGGCAACACTGGCGACGCATCTTATCAGCGATTATCCAGATATTTATCCTATGTTCGCGACCAAGCGTTTTGAATTCGCCGAACACCAGACCGATTGGTGCCGCGATTGGGGGCGGACACATACGTTGAATTATAACAAACTGTTGTTCATTATGCCGGGGGCTGATGGTCTGAAAACAGGTCATACCGAAGATGGCGGTTACGGCATGGTCGCCAGCAGTCGCGTTGGCGGACGGCGTCTGGTCGGTGTGATAAACGGATTTCGCGGTCGCGGTCACGACGCATTGGCGGCGGAAATGAAAAAACTGTTAAACTATGGATACGAAACGACCAAGAACCAGGTATTCTATCGTCCCGGCGACAAGATTGCCAAGGTCCCCGTATGGTATGGTCGCCAGGATTTTGTTATCGCAACCATAACCCAACCACTGGCCATAACAATGCCAAAGTCACAATCAATGGATGGCATACGCGTCCTGGCACGATATGATGACCCGCACCCGGCACCAATTGCCGTCGGCGACACCCTGGGCGAGGTTATTGTTGAACAAAACGGTCGCACGATTGCACGCGCGCCACTGGTTGCACAAAACCGCGTGGCCAAGACGCAATTCTTTGGCCGCATTATCCGCAATATTCGCGTGATGTTTGGCGCACGATAAAGGTATAAATCCATGGCACCCAAGAAAAACGCACCATTGTATAAATTCCCAGATCCGATGGACAACGATTTTATGGTTGGCCATGATGGCGTGCTGCGTGACTTTATGACCGCATGGGCAAATCGCGACGCGTACCCAATTCATCCGGTGTGGATGCTGGCGGGGCCGCGTGGCATTGGCAAGGCGACCCTGGCATACAAAATTGCCCGTATGGTATATGGCAATGTCGGCGATTTCTTTATCGTGGATTTGGCACATAACTTTGATGACAAGGGGAAAAAACTGGACACCAGCACGATATCTGTGCACACAATGCGCGCGATGATTGATAAAATGCAGATGTCGTCAATGTCGGGCGAATGGCGCGTGATACTGATTGATTCTGTGGACGAGCTGAGTCGTTCGGCCGCAAATTCAATGTTAAAATTACTGGAAGAGCCACCGGCCAAGACCTTGTTCTTGTTGGTCGTGCACCAGTTATCAAATGTATTGCCGACAATCCGTTCCCGCGCACGCGTTGAAAAAATGCGTCCCCTGACCGTGGACCAGTTGCGTCAACTGTGCATACACTTTATACCCGATGGCGATATCAGCACCGAAACATTGAAACTGGCCAATGGCAGTTTTGGTAAAATTGCGGCACTGAAACGCACGGGCGGCGATGTGATTTATAACGAACTGATTGAAACACTGGAAAATCCGCACGCCAATTCTGGGGATATTATGGCGGTTGCGAAAAAGATTTCTGGGGACCCGGCGTTGTATGAAATATTGCTGGATGCGATTGCGCGATTTGGCCTGGCCGATATTTACCCGATGGCAACGCGTGCGATTGCCGATATTCGAAACGTATATCTGGAACCAGAAATCGCGATATTCAGAATCATTATGGAAATCAAAAAATGCTTATAGATACCCACTGTCATCTGACCGACAATTATGTATCTGGCGATTTGCGTGATGTTATTGCGCGCGCAACTGGTGCCGGCGTTACAAAAATCATTTGTCCAACCGCCGACCCGGCCGACATCGAAAATGCAATCAAAATTGCAGAAACATATGACAACGTGTGGGCGACAATCGGTATTCACCCCGAATATCACGGCACCGACGCGCCCCGTTTTTTGACCGACCGGGTTATGACACATCCACGCGTTGTCGGTGTTGGGGAAATCGGACTGGATTATCATGAATGCGGTGGTGACACACGTGATGCCCAGATTAAATTGTTCACATCACAGTTGGATATCGCGCGGAAATATAACCTGCCGGTGGCGATACATACGCGCGACGCAGAACGCGACACGCTGGATATATTGCGCGGCGACATTCGCGGTGTTATGCATTGCTTTACCAGTTCATGGAATATGGCACGCGTAATGCTGGACCGCGGGTTTTATTTTTCGGCCAGTGGGATTTTAACATTCAAGAACGCCGCTGAAATTCGCGAAACTTTTGCGAAAATCCCGACAGACCGTCTGGTCGTTGAAACCGACAGTCCGTATTGTGCCCCGGTACCATATCGTGGTAAACCATGCCAACCATTTATGGTCACAGAAACGGCTCGCGTTTTGGCTGAAATTCACGGCTTAACATTGGAACAATTCGCCCCAATTTTGGAACAAAACACATACGCGTTATATCCAAAAATGAACGGGTAATATAAATGTTTCTGGGTCAATAAAAATCCCCACCAATCGGTGGGGTGTTTTTTACCTTAGAAGCGGTATGAGCCGGATATCTTGATATTATGCAATTGGATATCCTGGTTATACTGGTAACGGTAATCCAGACCGACCTGGAAACCGGTTGCTGACAGCATTTCCACACCACCACCGATATTTGCCCACAGCGGGTCAATATTTATATCGTATGATGTGAACTTGTTCGCCGCCGCAAATTTATACTTTGCGTTGTCCGGTGCACCCAGAACGTCGTATTCAACACCGATTGTTGCATATGGACGCACCTGGAACCAGACCGACGGATAAATACGCTTTTGCGCGGTCAACGAATACCCTGGCGTGAACGACAGATATCCGTCTGATTCCATTTTCATATAGTCGTGACCGCCGACTTTTTCCGTGACCCTGAATCCGAAATTATATCCTGCGCGTGCATACATATTGCCAACGATATACTGGTTCAGCCAATCGTGTAACAGCCCCCATTCGGTGTTCAATGCGAACGCGGTACCACTGCCATCAATTGTGCCGTCAACGTATGTCTGGTGACGTGTGATGTCAAACACATGCAAATCCAAGAACGCATTTCCATACGCGCGTGTTTTTTCGCCCAATGTCTGCATCAAATAACCACCCAGGCCGATGTTCGTATTTGCAACCTTGGCATCCATATGACCGGCAATAAACGGATTTTCGACCGTATAGCCCAGGTTTATCGTATCTGACACATCGGTTGACATATGCGACACGCGGCCCGCCAGCCCCAGAATCAGCGTATTTGTATGCTGCCAATCAAAACCACCGGTGAAGCTGAAACGGTTACCGTCGGCATGCTTGCCATCAGAAACGTTTTGGAACAACATTCCGTATTCGGCGTCAACCCACGCCTTTTTCAGATTGCGATTACGATTCCAAATAAATTCGTCCAGCATGTGGTCTTCAAATGAACGCGCACTGGTGTGTTCGTTCAAGATGACACTGCCAGCGATTTGTTCAATTTCACGCGCCTGGAACAGACGGCTGAACCGTGATAACGGCGCACCATCACGATACGTGTTATAGTGCTCCATGCGGTTATACAATTCGTTCGACATTGTTTCCAGGTTTGTTCCACGGAACAACACAGGCAACAATTCAATCGCATGACGACCCGAGAAGCCCTGTTTTGCCATCTGGCCTGCAATCAAATCATCTAATGCACCCGCAGACACATATTCGCCATCGGTATGATCGGCATTGCGCGCAACAATCGGCTGAATCTTGAATAATTCCACCGGCCCACCAAAGCGTGGGTCAAACACAACATAAATACTGTCGGATGTGCCATTGCCATCAGTATCACGCACCGTCAAATATGCTGATGAGTTACCAGCCGGCGTGCCATCAAAATAATCATAGCAAATACTGCCCGACGCGTTGCAAATCACAACGTTCAGATTGCGCAATTTGTCGCCTGATTCTGTGATGCCGCCTTGGGCATAAACCAGCCAAATCGCGTCACCTGCGTCGGCCAATTCGCGCAACGCAATACCAACCTGGTCTGATGCACCGCCACCAATACCACCAGCCGGCGTCAACCCCAATGATAAATCAGATGTAAATTTGCCATCAATCGTAATCAATGCACCATCGCCAGATACCGCATTCGTAATCTGGCCCAGTGTGTTATCGTCAACCAGACTTACTGTCGACCAATAATTCGGTAATCCGGCCATACTTGATTTATTGCTGATGTTTGCAAACACTTTGCTGTTGTCATTAAACAGATAATTGCCACCAACGTGCATTTTACCCAGATTAGCAAACGTTACCCCACCCGACACGTTACCAGTAATATTAGCATTCAAGTGTGTTGCAGGCACAGCGAACACCGTCAGGTTTGTGGCGTTCAAATTGCCCCCCAGATTGAAATCTGTGGCAGAAATGCGATACGAATCCGCGTCAATATTCACATCGCCTGCCGCCAGTGTGCCTGTGAATTTTTGATACAAATTTGTCGCATTAAATGTATTCGTTACACCCAGTGATTGCCCGTGCAACGTCGCCGTGCCATAGTTTGTAAAGTTATTGACCGTCGCGACGCCGCTCAATGTCATCGTGCCATTATTGGTGACGTCATTACCACTGATTTCAGCGGCGGCGATATTGATTTCCGCGCCAGACGCAACATTGATATCGCCCGCAATTGCCGCCACCGCACCAATCACATAATCAACCGAGCCAGAATTTGCGTTCAACGCACCCGACACGGTTAAATTCTGGACCGTAAATGTACCGTTCTGGGTCAGATTTAATCCGTTTGTTGACGCCGCACCCTGAATTAAATCGCCCGTCACATTTACAGAATTTTCAACTGTGACATTTGGCGACGCGATTGTCGTCCGCCCCCCAGACACAGTCAATCCAGCCAACGCAACCGCACCAGTTGATGAAACGTTCATCGTTCCGCCAGATTTTACATTTGCCGCCGTCACGCCATTTGTGCCATTTAAATTAAACGTGCCAGACTGATTATCAACATCGCCAAACGTTGCGGTATCTGCGGTAATGTTTGCCGTGCCAGTGTTGGCAATGTTGCCGGCGTTCCACTTGTTCGCAACACTGGCATTTAATTCGCCACCGTTTGTCATATCGCCACCTGTGAACGTGGCATCGGTTGCGTTTATGTGCAGTGTTCCGTTTGTTTTATAATCGCCTGTGACAGAAATTATTTTTGCCGCAGAATTCATTGTCAGTGTTTTACCCGACCCCAGATTTAACGCACCCAGCATAATATTGCCGCCGTCTGGCGTTTCGGTTATCAGCGTCAATTCAGTGCCGTCTTTGACCCAAACACCCTGGGCCGGCTGTGTCAGAACAGAATCGTTAAACACCAGTCCTGATGAAAAATCAATATTGCCCGTCCGCGCGGTTATATTGCCACCATGCAAAATCAGGTTTCCAACATAACCAGCCCACGACGCCGCGGTTGCGTTGCCGGCATAAACCTCTATGATGCCATTAGCGGCATCAACATCGCCAATTACATTTAAATTCTGACTTGCGTCAGTTCCAAATATCAATGTTCCATTGTTCAACGCGACAACACGACCTGTGACATTGATGTTTTTTGCATTTAACTGCATTGCACGCGCGGTGCCATCACCACCGGCTGAAACATTGCCACCGATTGTAATATCACCCGCTGTTGACGCCAGAACAAACGGTGTCCCGGTTGCACCGACCGACATATCGCCACCGTTGGTTGCGACTGCGCCCGTCGCTGACAGATTTCCTGCAATTTCTACATTGTTTGTTGCAGTAATGCTGCGCGTCACAGAATCCGCCGTAATTGCACCATCAGTCAACAAAACCGATGACGCGGCAACGCCCCCTGTCAGTGATTTCAGATTCAGTGTGCCACCAGACACCACTAATTGCCCTAACTGAATATCACTGCCATCTGTGTCAGACCCAAGTATTTCTGTCACAGCATTATCAGAATTTGTAATATTACCCGTCACGCGTATTTGGCGCGTGTGCAGAACGGTATGCGCACTTCCAGATGATGCCAGATTCCCTGCGATACTAATTTGGCCGGTTGTATCTGTTGGCGACTTTATAGTCATAGTGCCTGTATTCGTGACGTTTTGCAGTGTCATATTTCCGCCGGTCAGCATCGTCGTCCCAGCGCTGGAAATATCACCGTTCAGTGTCAATGCATTGGTCGCACTTAGTGTAGTTTTTGCGACATTTCCCACAATCAATTCATCAGCGGTTAAATCAACAGCCTTGATTTCCATTTCGGAATTATTTTTCAGCGTTTCGGCCGTAAAATTGCCGGCACTGTTTATTTTTACTTTGCCATCTGTTTCATTAGCAACCGTATCAAAAGACAGCGCACTGTTTGACGTCGTTGTGATGTTCACGGTTCCATGCGTCAATTGCAAATCACGCATAGTTCCCAAATCCAGTGCCCCAGTCGTCAAATTAAACGCATTTGACGATGTCATGCCAGACAAATCCATACCATACGCAAACACTGTTCTGCCCGACACAATCGCGGTAAAATCACCTTTGTTCACAAATGACACGCCGCCCGTGCCAGCACCCGTCACAGCCAAGCCCGACGCATTTAATATTTTCAGTGTGCTACCGGTCGCCTGGTTTGACATTGTGCCAGACACCATTATATTACCGCCGTCAAGCGTCATCATACTGGCGGCCATATTATCAATATTGCCCGTTACATCAACATCGCCATTGGTGGTTTTGATGGTCAGTGCGCCCGACCCTTCCAGGTTCTGGATACTGCCATGTGACTGGATACCCGTGCCGGTATTTATCACGCCGACGATATCCGCATTGGTGCCGGCATATTGGTAATACAGCCCGTCGACCGTCAATGCTCCTGTGATATTTAACGCCAATAACGCGTCCGCCCCATTGACCGAAACCGTGCCCAAATCCGCCGAATTTGCGGTAATTTTCAGTGCTTTTTCTGCCCTAATTTCATTCGCTGTAACACGACCGATATTTTCAGATATTTCTAATCCACCGTTGGCCGTGACCGTCCCCAGGCTGACATTGATATTACTGTCTGTTCCACTTTTTATGGCCAATTGTGTATCACTTTCTATGGTTAAACCATAGTACACCTCAGTATTACTACCTCGCCCGATAAATATGTCACCAGCAGACTGGATAGTAAACGTTCCCGATAATTGTTCGGCATATAACTTCCCCTTGCCAGCCTGTTGAACGGCACCAATAATAACACTTTCATATACGTCCAGGCCGTTTGTGCCCAAAACCAGACTGTTATCTGATGCAGGAACGGCGACATTATCCGTATTCTGTCCAATGGTCAGACCACCTGGATAATTTGCCGCACTGGCACCAAACGGCACCAGACAGCATAAAAATGATATGACTTTTTTCAATGTAATGCGCATGTTTTTCCCATTTCCTTGAATTTATGGTTTCATTATAAAAAAATTTCTGGTATAAGGGCAAGACAAATTATTAAATTACTGTAAAGGAGGAAAATGATGTTTGAAATAAAGTCAGTTCACGCACGCCAGATTATGGACAGTCGCGGCAACCCAACCATTGAATGTGATGTTAAATTATCGGGTGGCGCATTTGGTCGCGCAGCGGTGCCATCGGGCGCATCAACCGGCAGTTTTGAAGCACTGGAACTGCGCGACGGTGGCAACGCATATATGGGCAAAGGCGTTATGACCGCGGTCAAAAACGTAAATGAAATTATCGCCCCGGCCATTATCGGTATGCCGGCCGATGACCAGACCGCATTGGACGAAAAAATGTTGGCCCTGGACGGCACTGCGAACAAAGGAAAATTGGGGGCAAATGCGATTTTGGCGGTGTCCCTGGCGGCGGCACGTGCGGCGGCGGCACAATCTGGGTTGCCATTGTATAAATACATCGCGAACGTCTATGGCAATGAAAATCCGTGCGTTTTGCCACGTCCGATGATGAACATTATCAACGGTGGTGCGCACGCAGACAACGGTCTGGACGCCCAAGAATTTATGATTATCCCAAATGGCGCAAAAAACGAAGCCGACGCAATTCGTATGGGATCTGAAATATTCCACCACTTGAAAAAGATTCTGAAATCAGGTGGCAATTCCACCAACGTCGGCGACGAAGGCGGTTTTGCGCCAAACTTTCACAGTTGCGCCCAGGCACTGGACACAATCATCGCGGCAATTCGCGACGCAGGATATGTCCCCGGCGACCAGGTTTCAATCGGTCTGGACGTTGCGTCATCTGAATTCTATGCCGACGGCGTTTATAATTTTGAAGGCAAAAAATTATCATCTGACCAGATGATTGAATTCTATGAAAACCTGATTGCCCAGTATCCAATTATTTCTATTGAAGACGCCCTGGCCGAAGAGGACTGGGACGGGTGGCGCAAACTGACCGACGTAATCGGCAAAAAATGCCAGTTGGTTGGCGACGACCTGTTCGTGACAAATCCGGCGCGTCTGCATCGCGGAATTGACGCCGGCGTCGCGAACGCGATTCTTATCAAAGTGAACCAGATTGGCACACTGACCGAAACATTGCGTGCAATCAAAATGGCCCAGGACGCAAAATACGGCGTAATCATTTCGCACCGCAGTGGCGAAACCGAAGACACAACGATTGCCGACCTGGCCGTGGCGACAAACGCAGGTCAAATCAAAACTGGTTCTATGTCACGCACAGACCGTATGGCGAAATACAACCAGTTGTTGCGTATCGAAGAAGAACTGGACAAATCCGCAAAATATGGTATATAATTTTACCAGAGAACGAGATGAAACGGGGGACACAGACACAAATGTGTTGCCCCGTTTTGTCATAACACAGCGATACAATGATTACATTGCACACGATTTTTATTTGGTTTAAATACGTGATTGCGTCGGTGATATTCGTCGGAATTTTATTGGCCCCGGCCTGGGTTGCGCGTCAAACGGCCAAGGGGAAACAGGATATGATTCTGGTTCGCCTGGCCAGTTGGATTTTATGCTGGACAGGAATCGGTTGGTTGTGGGCAATGTTCTGGGCAACCAAGAAATAAAAACACCCACATAATGTGGGTGATTTTTTTTACTGTTTTTTTACACCGAACGCCATATTGAATTTTATATCGCCTTCGTCATATTTTGCACCACCGACGGCCTCGGTTGGCTGTTTTTCATGCATACCGTAATATTCTACGTTAAACGTTGCGCCACTGTGCGCTGCGCCGTCGCCCGACGTTGCAAATTTATATGCCGCGTCACCCTGGAAATTATCAAAACTGATGTTATTATTCGTGCTCACAGTGACGTCATACCAGTTGTCAAAAAACGCCTTTAATTGGCCAGATTTATCAGATTTGTTGAGCAGCAATTCTGCGCGACCGCTCAAATCCTGGGACGCAGTGGCGTTTTCAACCGTCCCAACGGCCCGTCCCTTGAACACAGCCGTCGTTTCAGCCCCGTCAAATTCAATATTGCTGGGTTCTATTTTCTTGTCATCATAGCCGGCATAGAACAACTGGGCCGATGTTGTTGTGCCGTCTGTTATTGTGTATTTGCCAAAATCAGAATACATCAATGGCGACAGCGCGTCCATACCCGACACGTATGTCAGCGTTTTATCGCCGTTTTTAAATATGTTCTTTTCACGGGTATACGTTGTCGTATCGTCCAGTTTAACACCAGTGATTTTGCCACTGGCATCATCAATTACAAATGTAAATTTTGCGTCGCTGCCATCATTGCGCTTGAAATTCAGTTTGTCTGCGGTCAGGTTTGCTTCGGTATTCGCATAGACCTGTTTTACCCGGCTGGAAAAACCAGACGTGTTTTTTAATTCTCTTATACAATTTTTAACGTCTGTGGCGGTGGCACACGCACCCATATCCTTCATGATGACCGACAACGCGGCCCGCAAAACATTTTCATCATAGGACGGCATTGCTACACCCGTATTGTCGTCTTTTGTAATATCGGGCATTATCGCGGCAATACTAAATGCCGCATTGGCAATCGCCAGCAAGTCCGATTCTTGGGTTGGAATATTGTCATATCCGTTCAGGGTCAATCTGTATTTAACAAAATCTGCGCGTTGGGCATCGGTGCGCGACATAACCCGTGTTATGTTATTATTGCTGTCCACGGCGTCATTTGGAAACGCCCCTATTTGGTCACGGCCGTGATAATTAGACCGCAGATTTCCGTTGCCACTGGGGCTGCCATCGCTGCCACAGGCCGCCAACGCCAGAATCGCCACCAAAGATACAGATTTTTTCATTATTGTCCCCTTTTCCTGTTATGCTAATTATAGATTATCTAATGCCACCTGTTCAACATATTTATTTTCCCGAAACATTTGCAATTTGCCACAATGTATGTAAAATATTTCTATTATGACACGCAGAAATATTATTAAATTTGGCCAGGTTTCAGAAAACCGCAAAGCGCGGTTCAGTTATTCTATTGTTGACACCATAGAGGCTGGCATTTCCCTGACTGGGGCCGAAATTAAATCTATTCGCTATGGCCTGGTGACGATTGTTGACGGCTTTGTCCAGCGTCGTGGGGACAATTTATTCTTGGCCGGGGTTGAAATTCAGAAATTGCCCACGGCGGCACGGATTGTGAATTTTGACGAACGTCGTCCGCGCCAGTTGTTGTTGCACCGTGCACAAATCAACCGCCTGATTGGCAAATTACAGGAACGTGGCGCAACTATTGTGCCACTGAAATTATATTTCAACAATCACGGTAAATTAAAGGTATTGTTGGGCATTGGATATGGAAAAAATCGCGCAGATAAACGTGAAACAATTAAACAGCGCGAGTGGAATAAAAACAAAGCACGAATCCTGAAAGGAAAATAAAAACGGGGCATTGCCCCGTTTTTAGTGCGTAAGCGATAGAGTAATTTAGTGATAACAGGCAACCATATCACTTGCTCACTTGCTCACTTTTCCTACATCTTGTATATTCTCAGATAACTGGTATTTGATGTGCCAGTGCTGCCACTGCCACCATCGCCACCATTGACGATTCTGTCGTATACTCCATTTATACATGCGCCACCGCCGCCGCCACCATAACTGACGATTGTTTGGCCCCCACATTGCCATGTTACGTTCGCACCACCGCGACCACCAGTGGCATTTTTTGGCGTTGTATCGTCGGGGTTATAATACGCGTTTGTAATGTCACCACCATTACCCCCGCCAGCGTTCGTCGCATCCGCACCCGCGCTAACAACCGTGTCCGACGGA
>URSJ01000011.1 GCA_900550495.1 uncultured Rickettsiales bacterium | reverse complement strand
CGAAATGCGTATGCCGGTAAAACGGCCCGGGCCGCGGATAATGGCCACTTTGGCGCATAAACTTTTCGCATTCAGTTGGCAATGCCAAAGATTGTTTTTCAACCGGAATACGGGCATACTTGTCGCCCAGGACAAATTCCAAATCATTCCCCGATGTGTTTATAACCAGTATCATTTATTTCATCCTATATCCGCACACCAAATCCAATACGTTTTGAAAATCCGGCAGATTTGTGGGCGGCCAACAATTCATCAATTTTTGAAATTGTGAATTCTGTTTTAACGTCGTCGCCGTCGTTCAGTAATAGCGCACGACGTAAAATCGCTGTCAACTCGCGTTGCAATTCACGAACACCTTGTTCGGACGTATAATTGCGTATCAGATGACGCAGCGCGTCATCATTAATCACAATATTGTCGACGTCCCAGCCAGTGTCATGCGCCGCCCGTTTAATCAGATGTTCACGTGCAATCTGAATCTTGTCATCTTCGCCATATCCCGGAATTTCGATAATTTCCATACGGTCTTTCAAGGCGTTTGACATATTCAAACTGTTAGCAGTTGCGATAAACATTACATTAGACAAGTCAAAATCGACTTCCAAATAATGGTCACGGAACGTTTTGTTTTGTTCTGGATCCAAAATTTCCAGCAACGCTGCTTCTGGGTCGCCACGCCAATCGCGCCCCATTTTATCAATTTCGTCTAGGACTATGACGGGATTATTTGCCTTGCACCGTTTTAGCGCGTCCATAATGCGGCCTGTCTGAGCCCCAATGTATGTCTTGCGATGACCACGGAAATGCGCTTCGTCTGAAATGCCACCCAATGATATACGTTGATATTTGCGACCCAGTGCGCGTGCAACCGATTTTCCAAGCGAAGTTTTACCAACGCCTGGCGCACCAACCAAACACAGAATGCTGCCTTGGTTTTTACCGGTCTTTTTCATAACAGCAATGTGTTCCAAAATGCGTTCCTTGATTGGTTGCATGCCAGAATGGTCACTGTCCAATACACCGCGTGCAACGTTTAAATCAATTGTCGATTTATCTGATTTGTTCCACGGCATAGACAACAATTCGTCTAAATACGACTTTAACAACGCGCTATCGTTTGACATCGGTGCCATTGAACGCATACGTCGCCATTCGGTCATTGCTTTGTCACGCACATCGTTAGGCAACCCGGCACGTTCTATGCGTTTGCGCATATTCTCGGCGTCCATTTCGTCACTGTCTTCGCCCATTTCATGCTGAATAGCACGCATTTTTTCTTGCAATATAGCCTCGCGACGGCCACGTTCCATCTGTTGTTGAATACGGCGATTTATTGAATCTTCGATTTTTGCGGTTGCCAGCATTAAATTAATTTGTTCCAACAAAATCATTAATTTGTCTGACCAGCTGGTCGCAGATAATACACGAACCGCAACATCTGTATCCAGTCCAGTCATCTGGACAACTGTGTCAACAAATGCGCCCATTGGATAGTTTTGGATAATACCGCGCAATCTGTCCATTTTGAATTTGCGGACACCCGACAACGACTGCATATTTTCAGCGATTTTATCACGCAATGCCAGTGTTTGTTCTGCTGTATCATCGGGTGCGATTTCAATTTTGCTGGTTTCGGCCATAAACAGACCATTTGTCACGTTGATGTCGTGCAAATTTACTGCATGCGTAGTCAATATGATTACATGCGCCGAACCGTCTGGCATACGCAATACGTGCGCAATGTCGCCGATTGTGCCAACGGTGTAAATATCATCAGGTGCCGATGGATATGCCCACGAATGCTGTGGTGTTAAAACAACACGTCCACCGTTTGCCACGGCAGCCTCGATACACGCCAAAGACTGGGGGTTATCAACATACACCGGTGCTGTAACGCCGGGATGGACCACTAAATCACGAAATGGTAAAATATATTCTTTCATAGCGCACTAAATATAAGATATTTTTACAAGATTTCAAGACTAATAAAAATCCCCCAGAAAACGGGGGATTGTTTGACGCAATCAATACATAATTTAACGGCGGCGACCATTAAAATTGTTGTATTGTGCCGTGTTGCTGGAACGCTTTGACAAATAGCGTGCAGCAATCAAAATCAACCATTCCAACGCCAAGAGGCCCATATAAAACATCTTTGTTTCAATCCCAGCAGCCCAGCCCAGAATGTAAACTAACTGTGCTACAAAAGACACATACAAAATGCCGAACATACTTGTAAAGAATACTTTTTTAATTTTTCCAAACATATTTTCTGCCTTTACCTTAGTTTTTTGTTAGATAAATGTCGGGTTTCTGTTGCCGGGCACCCGACGGCCCCGCAATAAGCGAAGTGGATATAATCAACAATTGCCAATCATATCCGATGCCATATTAGGCAGCCATTGCAAGGCGAACATTGTCGTTCGCAGCGATTCTATCGCCATTCAGTTTTTAATTGGCTTTTAACGACGCCATGTCGGATTCAATCTTTTGTCTTTACTGCGCCTGTCGAAACTATGTCAGCCCCCCGACGTTTAATCACCGTGGTCAAACAGCCACAATGATTTTCTGAAATAATGATGGTGGAGCTGTGGGGTACCGCCCCCCAGTCCAAAACGTCTATTCCACAAAGATTTCAGAATCATCATCACTTTCGTGACATGGGTATTATAAATATTTACTGTGGAAATTGCAAGTTTTTAAGTTATAATCAAGGGAAATAGGATAAAAAATGAAATTTCTAGATAAAGCAAAGATTTTAATCAAAGCAGGTGACGGTGGTAACGGCAGTGCCAGTTTCCGCCGCGAGAAGTATATTGAGTTTGGTGGACCAAACGGCGGTGATGGCGGCCGCGGTGGCGATATTGTTTTCCGTGCGGTGCCAAATGTGAATACGCTGATTGACTATCGATACAAGACCAGTTTTGCCGCTGGTCGTGGTGAAAATGGCATGGGCAAGATGCGCACGGGCGCATCGGGTGAAACGCTGGTTTTACCAGTGCCAACCGGAACAGTGATTTTGTCTGAAAACGAAGAAATTGAATACGCTGACCTGTCTGCCGATGGTATGGAGTATCGTGCGGCACGTGGCGGTAACGGTGGGTGGGGTAACCTGCATTTTAAAAGTCCGACAAATCGTGCGCCGCGCCAGGCAAATGATGGCCTGCCGGGGGAATCGCGCACGGTTGTATTGCGATTGAAACTGATTGCAGATATTGGACTGGTTGGTTTCCCAAACGCAGGCAAATCAACGTTATTGTCGGCGGTGACGTCGGCGCGTCCAAAGATTGCCAATTACCCATTTACGACATTGAATCCGCAACTGGGGGTTATGTATGCCCATAACCGTGAATTTGTAATGGTTGACTTGCCCGGTTTGATAGAGGGGGCGCATACCGGTGTCGGTCTGGGTGACCGTTTCCTGGGGCATGCCGAACGCACAAAAATGATTTTGCACGTGATTGACGGCACCGAACCCGACTGGGCAACGCGATATGCGGCAATTCGTCACGAAATGGATTCGTATGGCGGCGGTCTGGTGAATAAGCCAGAAATGGTTGTCATAAACAAAATTGACGCGATTGAACCAGATGAATTAAAGACTCGCCTGGCAGAATTCAAACGGTCATTTGGCCGTAAAAAGAAGCCTGAAATTATGGTAATCAGCGCGGCTGGCCGGATTGGTATCTCGGAACTAATTGCCGCGATAGAGAAAAAGTTTTTAGCCATAACTGAATAATTTGCTTTTCTGACATTTTCTGGTAAAATTGTCCTGTCAATAAAATCAGAAAAAGGAGAACGCAACCATGGCACCAACATCATTAAAAGGAACCCAGACAGAAAAGAACCTGTTGATTGCATTTGCGGGCGAATCCCAGGCGCGCAATCGCTACACTTTCTTTGCGTCCAAGGCCAAAGACGAAGGCTATCAGGCAATTTCAAAAATATTTTTGGAAACCGCAGAACAAGAAAAAGAACATGCGTCACGTTTGTTCAAGTTCTTGGAAGGCGGCGATTTGGAAATAACGGCGTCGTATCCTGCGGGCAAAATCGGCACAACGCTGGAAAATTTACAGGCCGCCGCATACGGTGAACACGAAGAAAACACAAATATGTATCCAAAGTTTGCCCAGATTGCCGCCCAGGAAGGTTTCCCAGCAATCGCGGACGTGCTGAAAAACATCGGCTATGCCGAACGTTATCATGAATCACGCTATCGCGCATTGATTGACGCAATTGAAAACGGCACATTGTTCAAACAGGATCACATTGTTATGTGGCGTTGCACAAATTGTGGCATGTGGCACATCGGGACCGAGGCACCAAAGGTCTGTCCGGCATGCCTGCACGCCCAAGGATATTTTATCAGCGAGGGAACAATTTCCCGTTGCGACACGAACGAAGGCTTTTGCGAATATGCCGCGATTGACGAATAAAAAATGCCCCATCGGGGCATTTTTTTTAGCAAGTAATAAAATTTTTATTTCATTTCCAATGTATCCAGTGCGTCGTCCAGTTTTCGCAACGAACTGTTTGCGCATCCCCGACCAGTCCAGCCAAATATTTCTTGTCCCGTTTTATTGTCTGCGATGGAAACATTAAATCGCCACCACCAGAACCCATTAAAAGGACACCAAAATGGATTAAATGTTGGGGTTCTTTCTTCCACTTGGACTATGTATCTGGCTGTGCCGATGTCTGATGTGGATATTATTGAAGCAGAATCATCTGATGCAATGTATGTTGTTCCTATGGACGATTTCTTGTATCCAACGGTTACATTATATCCGCGCTTTTCCAGGCTGTTTTTTATAAAGTGTTGCAATTGATAGCCACCACGATCCACATATATAACATCATTCTTGTCCAGTGTGCCGGGTTTGATATGCATACTGTTGCAGGCGGCGACGGCCAACGGTAAAAATAAAATCAATACACGTTTCATATAAATACCTTTTGTGCATTGTATTCAAATAATATCGCAAAAAACAAGGAATTTTTCACACAATAAATATAAAACCGCCCCAAAAAGGCGGTTTAATTTGTGGCGCACCCGGACGGATTCACTCGCCACGTCGGATTATAAAAATCCGCCGTGTCTGCGTGGCACGCGTGACGGCTCGCCAGCGTTGTCACTGGGCTTGCCTACTTGTTGTCAAACGCGGCGCGTTCAAATCGCGGACTGCACATCACAAACAAAAACCGCCCAAAAAGGCGGTTTAATTTGTGGCGCACCCGGCGGATTCACTCGCCACGTCGGATTATAAAAATCCGTCGTGTCTGCGTGGCACACGTGACGGCTCGCCTGCGTTGGCACTGGGCTTGCCTACTTGTTGTCAAACGCGGCGCGTTCAAATCGCGGACTGCACATCACAAACAAAACCGCCCAAAAAGGCGGTTTAATTTGTGGCGCACCCGGCGCGATTCGAACGCGCAATCCCCGCCTTCGGAGGGCGATGCTCTATCCAGTTGAGCCACGGGTGCATTTGCGCATATATTATAAATATTTATCGGTAAATTGCAAGGCTTTAACGATGGCAGACGACCCAATTATCCAACGCGCGTCGTTTCAGGCGAATTGCGTTCAAGAATCTGAGTGTTTGTAATATCATCGTCTGTGGTAATTTGCGGTGGCTGAGGACGTGACATCATGGTTACAAACATGGAATAGGGCAATACCAGTTTCAACGGCAGGTTGTTTAGCGAATTAGCAATAAATATGCGTGAAAAATATTTCTTGTTACCCAGGTTCAAACAGGTTGTATCAACACGCGTCATTTGATACTGAGCGTCCAAGATTTCAGTATATATATGAAAAACTTTGTCGTATGACATACCATCGGCAACATGTTCAAACAATGTGTAGTCAGGGCAATATGGATAGACTTCCATATGCGCCCCATGTATGCATGCGTGGTTGTATGTGGCACAGGCACCGATGGCGTCCGTATACATGACGTATCAGGATACAGGCTTTTTATTGCGGCGTGATAAAATTCGGTGCCATGTTTTTGCATTATGTTATTTTGTGCGGGCTTTGGTATGTTTCCACATTAACCAACGACCAGCATTGTTTATACGTTCCATGCGTTTGATTGATTTGGCGTCTATAACGGACATGCGTTCGTCTTGGTCGTTATTGTATTGAATGTCTTCGTAGATATCAATCAGGTCATTTGGGCGATATCCCATATTAGCATATTGGGTCGCCATAACCCCAAACGCATAATCACGTTCAGCAACGGCAACGTCGTCCAAATCAACCAGGCCGACAAATTTGTTTGTGTCAGACACAATGATATTTTTTGGTGTAATGCCACAGTGATACAGCCCCTTATGTCCACCTGTCATGTTCATCGCGCGAACTGCGCCGGCGAATAACGGTGCAACAATTGGACTGGTCATATAAGAAACATCACGATATGCAACCTGGTGAATGTGTTTGAATTTTATGTCGCCCAGTGTTGCGATGCTGGGGATTGTAGTCATTTTTACAAATTCCTGCATTACTTCTTCATAAATATCAATGACGTTCAAGGCGCGTTGTTTGTTTTCCATACATTCATATAGTGTTTTCCCTGGCATCATAGGATACATTTCAAACCAGTAATCCTTGTATTCGTGAACGGTGGGCACTGGAACGGCGACGCCTGCCTGTGTCATAATCTGGCTGAATTTTGCATTTTTTTGCGCCATGTCGCGATGATTAAATTTGCAAATGAATTTGCCTCGCGGTGTTGTTGCGATAAATGTTGTATTCAGTGCCCCGCGCACTGTTGGACGTGTTAAACCATCAATGTCAGGTAACGCGGTACGAATTGCACTCAAGTAAAAATCAGGAACTAAGTTCATTGTAAGAATCCTTTTGATAAAAATTGTCAAACGCATAGTATTGTCAATTTGCTAAAAGTCAAGTTTTTAGTCACGTGCCAATGCGGCTAACATAAAGTCGTCCAAATCCCCGTCCAGCACCGCCGCCGAGTCCGTTTTTTCAACCCCAGTACGCACATCTTTTACCAATTGGTATGGATACAGGACATAGTTTCTAATCTGGCTGCCCCATTCAATCTTCTTTTGTGCGGCCTTGGCGGCATTTTCTTCGGCAGCACGTTTTTGTAATTCCAGTTCATACAGGCGCGACCGCAGCATTTTCATCGCCATTTCTTTGTTTTGAATCTGGCTACGTTCGTTCTGACATGTAACGACCGTGTTTGTTGGGATATGAGTTATACGGACTGCGCTATCTGTCTTGTTGACGTGCTGGCCACCCGCCCCAGATGAACGATACGTATCAATGCGCAGGTCTTTGTCGTTTATTTCTATCTCGATAGAATCATCAACGTCGGGCCAAACGTCAACAGATGCAAAACTGGTCTGACGTTTACCGTTGGCGTTAAATGGCGAAATTCGAACCAGACGATGAACACCGATTTCATTTTTTAGCCACCCATATGCACGATCGCCACTGATGCGATATGTGATATTTTTGATGCCGGCAGTGTCGCCCTCGTGTTCTTCAACAACCTCGGTCACAAAACCGTGACGTTCGGCCCAACGCACATACATACGCGACATCATTTGTGCCCAATCTTGGGCCTCGGTCCCACCGGCACCAGCCTGGATAAACAAAAATGCACCATTGTTATCTGCTGGGTCACGAAACAGTGTAATAAACTTTGCCTGATGGGCGGCGTCGGCCAGTTTTTCAATCGCCCCCAACACGTCACCATCATCAGGTGCCAAATCATATAAATCAACTAAATTCTGATATTCGGATTCCAGTGTCTGTAATTCAGACAACTGTTTTTCCAATGATGATTTTTTTTGCAATAATGCACGCGCGTGGTCTGGCCTGTCCCATAAATCAGGTGCATTTACAGTTTCGTTTAATTTTGCAATTTCATCGGCTAATTTTGCCGGGTCAAAGAAACCCCCTGACGGCAGAAATGTCGTCGCGGATTTGGTTCAAAGATTCATTTGGTATCAACATGCGTCAAATATTACCATGATATTTGTTTAAATCAATATTTTTGTGTTTTGTCACATAAAAGATAAGTTGCCTTTTATGGACAATTATGTTAAAATTTACGCAACGAGAGGGATTTTTATGAAGAATATTTTCGGTATATTGGGGGTATTTGGATTGGTTGCGTCATATAGTATGGGCGCAATGGCGGTATCTGCGGGCACGACAACTGGTGCACGCTATGTGTCGGTAAATACGACCACTGCCAATGGCGGTCGTGGGAATGCTGGTATCGCAAACGCATACAAACAGAACCAGCGAAATACATACTACATGGTAACACAGCCAGATGTTGATTCTGCATGTCGTGATAAAATCTATAAATGCTTGTCTGATTATTGTGGCGACACGACGGTCGTCCCGGGCGTTCGTGAATCAAAATGCCAATATGCAACCGAAAGTGAACTGTATAACTATGCACTGTTGTGCCTGCAAAAGGATACATCGGTATTGCTGCCACAATACAACACAAATACACGCAATGGAACAGGGGGTATGAATACGGCAGCACGCCTGTGTCCGCCATATGTGCAACAGGAGTTGATGTCATACCTGTCAATGGCTAATATGGCAACCCAATTATCGAAATCGCATTCTGATTTATGCCTGCAACGCCGACAAGAGTTAGAGGCCGCAATGGCGTGCCATTCGGTCGCGCTGGCATACGGCAACGAAACCTCCAGTATGTTGACAACGCAACTGACTGATTACTGTGGCGCGGGTGTCCCAGGGGGCAGTGCGGAAATGGTGACCCGGTTCGCCAATGCGGGTAATGTTGGTGCGAATGTTTGGGGGTGGGCCGAAAAGATTGTTAGCCTGGATTTGAATAAAAAAGGTTCGGATTGGCGGGTTGCTGTTGATTCTGTCTTGGCCAGTTATACAAATCGCATGAATTTGGCGTGCGGGGACGACATGACAATCAACACGTCCGGCGCAACGTCGTCATCATCACAACCGACGGCACTACAGACCGCAGCGGCGTTGGCTGTTGGTGTTGCATTCCCGAGCACGAATAACAAACCTGTTGAAAACCCATACGAAGACCAATCTCTGTATATGGAAATTCAGTCTATGTCAGAATTGTGGGATTATAACACCGCGCACCAGGTAATTCAGGCGGGGCTGTCCAATACAGTAACAACACAAAATGCGTTTTTAACATCATCACAGATGGACAATATGCAACGTGCATATAAACGCGGAACCAAAGTGTTTGTTATTCGCGATAGCGGGCGTTGCTATATCGTCCCTGTCCAAACAATGACCGACGCACAGAGTTCGCTGGTCGCGCAAAAGTTTGCGAATTGTATCAGCAAATAATACAAATTAAAAACCGCCATTCAGGCGGTTTTATTTACAATATGCAATCTGGTGTTGCACGTGCGATTGCAGTATATACGCCCGCATATCCAGAAATATATACAATTTCAAACATGCTTGACACGTCAAGTTTCATCATTGCCTGGAATACTGCTTGTTCGGTTGAGACCAGTCCATGCTTTTTCATAATCAGACGCACACGTTCAAAATCGTTATAAAATTGTTCTGCTAAATTACGCGGTATCATAAACGAAGTTGCAGGAACATCATAGTCTGCATTTATCATCGCAATATCAATCAAACTTTGCCGCGCTAATGTTTCAGCAGTTGCCGGTTGAATTTTGCGACGATATGCACGTTCAAACGGGCGATATATAAAATTCGGAACAAAATATGGACGTGTTTTCGCCATTGTGTTTTGAACCGCCAGACGACATCTGGTCGGATACGCATCAATCGTGCCAGTCCAATCACGCCAGAAATTTACATACAGCGAATTCAGGCCGCCGCCATCAATCCACATAAAATAATCAGAATTGAATTTGTTATTTTCTGCCATTTGATAACTGCGGGCTTGGCATCGATAATCATCATATAGTCAACCCAATCGGCCGGCGTTTTATCATGCAACAAATAACCACGATACCGTTTCATGCCAGACATTATGCGCGTCATATCGTCGTATTCTGATGTATGGGGCAGGTCGGCAAAATCCATCACACGCATAATAATATTTTTATCCAATCCTTCGGCACGCAGATATTCAGCCGTTTCGCGATCGCACCATAATGCAACACGTTCAAATGTCTGAATCAGTTGTTTTAATGACGGCAAATAAAAACGTTCAAATTTTCTATCCGTGTGTTTCAGCCCGCCAAATCGGTTTTCATCGGGTATTTTAAACAGCATTGTACAGAACGTAATATCTGTGCGTTTCTTGTCATACGGGATTTGCAATGTGTTTTTCATGTAAAAACTCCTGATGCCTGAATCCTAGGATAGTTATCCGTCAAAATCAATCTAAATATGTTTATAATCTTGAACGAGTTGATAAATTTTGATATAATTCATCACAAATGAAAATATCCAGAAGAGGTCTTTTACAGGTCAGCGGTTTTGCAATAATGGCGGTGTGTTGTGTGCCACGTATGGCATTCGCTGCACGCAATTCGTTGCGTTCGTTGCGCACGGGGGTACAACCTGGTGCAAAAACGCGTTTGGTGATTGAAATGGCGTCACGTCCATCGTATTCGTTGTCGTATGCGCCGAACCAGTTGGTTGTTCATTTGAACAACACGTCAACCAATACGTCTATTTCACCATCGCTAGCATCGGGTGGCCTGGTAAAATCAATTACCCAGGTGCAATCTGGGGACAGTTTGATTTTAACCGCGAATTTGACACGTTCAATTGCCGAAATCGCAAAAAGCCAAATAATGATACTGGAGCCCAACGGGGACAGCGGATACCGTCTGGTCTTGGACTTTGTTGCGGGCACTGGTGGTGCAATTGCAAAATCCAGCGCGACAACCGGGGCTTTAACCCAAGATGCCCAGAAAAAAGTTGCAGCCAATACCAAGAAATATGTCATTGTCATTGATGCCGGTCACGGGGGCAAGGATCCGGGATGTATCGGCAAAAATGGCACCAAGGAAAAGACAATTGTTTTATCGGTCGCACGCAAGTTAAAAAACAAACTGGACGCGAACGGATTCAAAACATATTTAACGCGCAACGATGACCGTTATCTGAAATTGGCCGAACGTGCCGAAATCGGGGAAAGGCGTCATGCAGATTTGTTTATATCGCTGCACGCTAATGCAAACCCCAGTCGTGCCATGAAGGGATTTTCAATATATACATTGTCTGAAAAAGCGTCCGACGAAGAAGCCAAGAAATTGGCCGAGGCTGAAAACGCTGCCGACAAAATCGGTGTTGAAGGTTTTACAGATTTTGAACCTAATATTCGCAGCGCATTGTCGGCGTTACAACAACGTGCAGTCGCTGAATTATCCGAAGAATATGCGACAGGGGCCTCGCGCACTATGCGCAAGGCAAACATTGAACCACAACCTGGCCCCGGCGTTCGTCACGCACCGTTTGCGGTGTTACGTTCGACTGTGCCTGGTGCGTTGATTGAGTTAGGGCATTTATCCAATGCCAGCGAAGAAAAATTATTAAAAACCGACAGTCACCAGGATAAATTGGTTGCGGCAATTGTCCGTTCAATTAAAAATTACGATTTTGATGTCTGATAAAAAAAACGCCCTAAAAGTGGCGTTTAATTTTGCTTTTTATTCATTTGGGGTATCAACCGTCAGTTCGCCCGACTCACCCGTTTTTAACCATTCCAGAACAGCAATCCGTGCCTCTATTGCGTCAGTATCTTGGGGACGTTCGACCTGCATTTCACGAAACGCGGTGATGGCATCATCTAATTTTGCGACAACTTTCTGGGTCGACGACGCTTTTTTACTCATTTTGTTTCTCTCTCGTATTATGAATGTTGCAACCACTTGCCGCGGCAAAACATTTCACGCACGGATTATACCTAAATCCAAAATCAACGTCAAATAAAAACACAAGGCATAAATTCCACGCCGCCAGATATAATAAAAACGCCCCAAATGGGCGGAGAAGAAGTATTCCCTCGGCGTTGTCACGCCTGCGGGGCAACCGTAACGATTTGACTGCGCTGTGCTTATCAAATCTACTTGTTGTCGAACCCGCAATCACAGATTGCGAAGTGTTTGTCCACGCTCATCGCCCCCCCCAGATATAATAAAAACGCCCCCAATGGGCGTTTTTATTATATCTGGCGGAGAAGAAGGGATTCGAACCCTTGATACGGTTGCCCGTATACACGATTTCGAGTCGCGCGCATTCGACCACTCTGCCACTTCTCCACGGCGGCTATTATACCTGTTTTCTTTTTATTTGCAAGGGGTTTATAATAGGGTATAATCAGTTGCTATGAAAACATTTAACGAACAGGTTTATGATGTTGTTGCCCGCATTCCGTCAGGGCGCGTGGCGACATTTGGACAAATTGCTGCGATGATTGGCCGACCGCGTATGGCGCGATTTGTCGGCTATGCGTCAAACAATAAAAACAGTTGGCACCTGCCGTGGCACCGCGTCGTATTCAAAGACGGCAGTCTGTGCAGTGGCTTTGCCGAACAACAATATAAATCCCTGCGCACCGAAGGTGTGAAATTCACCCGCGACCGGCACGTTGTAATGGAACAATACCAATGGAATCCTGAACGTGACGGTGTGCCGTTGGATATTCGTGATTTTCCATTGGTGTTTTAACGCATTTTTATACAGAAAAACTTTACTCTTGATAAAATATGCTATGATATGAATAATATACTAAACAGATAGATAAAAGGAAAAGTAATGAAACGTTCAGATATTGTTCGCACAATCCAAGTTCAATTCAAGCATATGCGTGCAACTGATGCCGCCGCAATACTGGATACTGTATCGGACCATATGATAGAGGCAATAGCCGCCGGCGACAGAATAGAGATTCGTGGTTTTGGCACGTTCCAGCCACGTGCACGCGCAACAAAGATTGGCTATAACCCATGCACTGGTAAACCAATGCCTTTGCCTGCCAGCACGACGATATTGTTCAAACCCAGCCGTGAATTGACCAAAAAAATGAATGGATAAATAAATGTTATTTGGTAAAAAATCAGGAATTAAAAATCATGACCGCGCCAGATATGACAAGGTGCGTCGTCTGATGTGGATAAAATGTGAATCCTGTGGTCGATTGGTTTATTACAAGGATTACAAGGATAACCTGTATATCTGTCCGCGTTGTGGACGTGCTTTTATCATGACGCCAAAGCAACGATTTGATTTGCTGTTTGATAATAATGATTGGACGCGGTTGGATTTACCAACAGTGTCTGATGACCCGCTGAATTTTTTTGACAGAATGTCCTATAAAGACCGCCTGGACGAGGCACGTAGTGATACTGGCGTTCATGATGCGGTTATGTCTGCCGATGGTGTTTTAGGTGGGATTCCGACGACAATATGTGTCTTGAATGGTGATTTTATGATGGGGTCTATGGGGCGTGCATCGGGCGACGGCATTATCGCCAGTATGGAACACGCCATTGAATCCCGTCGGCCATTTGTTATGGTCGTTGCGTCTGGCGGTGCCCGTATGCAGGAAAATATCTTGTCCTTGATGCAGATGGCGCGCACAACGGTTGCTGTAAATCGTCTGCACGCAAATGGAATCCCGTATATTGTCCTGTTGACAGATCCAACATACGGTGGCGTTACAGCATCGTTTGCAATGCTGGGCGATATCCATATTGCCGAACGCGGTGCACGCATTGGATTTGCTGGTCGGCGCGTAATAGAACAGAATATTCGTGAAAAATTGCCATCTAATTTCCAGACTGCCGAATATTTATATGAGCACGGCATGGTTGATATGGTCGTATCGCGCGATGAATTACACGAAACATTAGCGCGAGTGCTGGCGGTATTGACGAAACAGCCTCGCGAACCAAAGCCTATCAATGTATCCACGCCACTGAACGACAACAAAAAGGTGCGTGGTATGGGCGAAACAGATGCTTATGACAAGGTGTTGCTGGCGCGGAATGAAAACCGACCGCATTTTCTGGACTACATCAATGGCATTGTAGATGATTGGACGTATTTGGCCGGTGACCGTCTGTATGCAGAAGACCCCGCCATGGGCAGTGGTATTGGCTACTGGCGTGGAATCCCGTCGGTTATTATTGGCCAGGAACAGGGGCGCAATATTGAAACACGCCAAAAACACCGGTTTGGTATGGCTAACCCCGATGGTTATCGCAAGGCGCAACGTATGATGCGTCTGGCGGAAAAATTTAATTTGCCATTGATTTCGTTGTTTGATACCGCTGGCGCGTTCGCCGGTCGCGAAGGCGAAGAACGCGGACAATCCCAGGCGGTTGCGATGTCTATGTCGGTTGGACTGTCAATAAAAACACCGTATGTCGCCGTCAACGTGGGCCAGGGCGGTTCTGGGGGCGCGATTGCGATTGGGACGGCCGATCGTGTGCTGATGATGGAAAACGCGATTTATTCGGTGATTGCACCTGAATCGTGTGCCAGCATTTTGTGGAAAGACAATAAATTCAAGGCTGTTGCCGCCCAGGCTATGAAACTGACTGCGCGCGATATGGCGAATCTGAACGTCATTGACGGCATTATTGACGAACCGGCCGGTGGCGCACACACAGACTGGCAAACGACAATGGAATTGTTGTCCAGTGCAGTTGCCGACAATATCCGCGAATTACAGGAAATCCCCGCGGCCGAATTGCCGGTGCACCGTGCAGAAAAATTCCTGGCCATGACCCGTGATGTCGAAATATATGGCCCAGAACCAACATCGGAACATTAAAAACGCCCCAATGGGGCGTTTTTATAATTTAATGACTTGCAATCGGGAAAGTGTTTTTGTATAATGTCCGTCGCAACCATGCGGAGCGTTGGCAGAGTGGTAATGCAGCAGATTGCTAATCTGTGACCGCGTTTAGTGGTCCATAGGTTCGAGTCCTATACGCTCCGCCAGAATTGCATTATTCTGGCCCATGACAATTAAATTTATTGCTTTTTGTTGTTGCCGTTAAAATCTGCCACGCGGACGGGCATATTTCGTTTGCAAAAAATCCAACTATTTATTACAGTTTTTCTTATATCAGATAAAGCAAAGGAAGCGCATTATGACAATCAGATTATTTAACACAATGTCCAGAAAACTGGAAGATTTCAAACCATTGGTGCCGGGGCACATGGGTTTTTATTCTTGTGGGCCGACCGTATATTGGGACCAACACATTGGTAATATGCGCAGCTTTGTCAATAGCGATATTCTGAAACGTATGTTCATTGAAAATGGGTACACGGTTCGTCATGTTATGAATATTACAGACGTTGGTCATTTGACCAGTGATGAAGATTCTGGTGAAGACAAAATGGAAAAGGGTGCTGCACGCGAAAAAATGTCTGCTTGGGATATTGCAAAAAAATATACAGATGCATTTTTGCGTGACATTGACGCGTTAAATATTATTCGGCCATCGGCAATGCCGCATGCCACCGATTATATTCAAGAACAAATTGACCAGGTCAAAAAACTGGAAGCGCTGGGTTACACGTACGAAATTCCCGGCGATGGAATTTATTATGACACCAGTAAATTCTCAGACTATGGAATGTTGGGCAGACAAAATTTGTCGGAATTACGCGCCGGTGCACGCATTGACGACAGTGGCAAACGCAATCCAACTGATTTTGCATTGTGGAAATTTTCTCCAAAGGATAAAAAACGCGCCATGGAATGGGACAGCCCATGGGGTGTTGGTTTTCCCGGTTGGCACATTGAATGCAGTGCAATGAGTATGAAATTATTGGGACCGCATTTTGATATCCACGTTGGGGGACAAGAACATATCAAGGTTCATCACAGTGATGAAATAGCACAATCAGAACCTATTGTTGGCAAACCATGGGTCAACTATTGGCTGCATTATGAATGGTTATTAGCCAAAGATGGAAAAATGTCAAAATCATCGGGTGATTTCCTTACCGTCAGGGATCTGATTGAACGCGGATATGATCCAATGGCGTTCAGATATATGTTGCTGATGGGACATTATCGTCAACCACTGGATTTTTCATTTGAAGCATTGGATGCGGCATCTACAGGGTATAAAAATGTTGTTCGTCGCATTGCAGATTTAATGAGCAACACTCAACCAGGTACGTTGGATCATGGAGTATATGACACATGGCATAATAAAATCTTAGAGGCTGTTTCAGACAATATGAAAACTGCCACTGCATTAGTTTTAATGCAGGATATGCTGAAAGATGCGACTGTGAATCCGACAACCAAATTGGCGTTGTTTGAATTTATTGATCGGTTGTTGGGGCTGCAATTTATTGACCGGGCAAAAAAATTGCATAATGTGGAAAATATCGCGATTCCTGCGGAAATCCAGGCCTTGGCCGATGCACGTCAGGACGCCAAGGCGGTGCGCAATTATGCCCGTGCGGATGAAATCCGTGCCCAGTTAGATATGGCAGGTTGGTCAATCGTTGATACTCGCGACGGCGCAAAGATTGTAAAGAAAGCGTAACAAAGTGCTGCTTTGCACACTTTTATCTTGAATCTGGGGCAATTTTGGTGTATATTGCCCCCAGCAACAAGAGGATTATTCATGAATTACCCATATATGCCAAAATCCACTGCACTTTGGTTGATTGAAAACACTGCATTGACGTTCGAACAAATCGCTGAATTCTGCGGTTTGCATGAATTAGAGGTTAAAAATATTGCCGATGCTGAAACATACAAGATTCAGGGCTTGAATCCAATTCTGAATGGCCAATTGACTCGCGAAGATATTGAACAGTGCGAGGCCGACCCATCGGCACGACTGACTCTGCGCCAGGAAATTGTTGACGCCCAACAGAAACAGAATAAAAAGGGCGTTGGATATACACCAAAACTACATCGTCAGAACCGTTTGGGCGGTATTTTATGGATTCTGAAAAACTATCCTGAATTATCTGATGGCCAGGTTGCTCGCCTGATGCGCAGCACAAATCCGACCGTCGCATCAATTCGCAACAAAACGCACAAATCATACTCTTTGATTCAGATTCAGAGTCCGATTGTATTGGGTCTGGTATCAGAATCAGCGGTTCATGACGCGGTTGCCAAGGCAAACAAAAAGAAATAATTTAAATTTAACGTTTTAATCCGGGGGTCGGTTTATGGCAAAAAAACTGGACGCGGCAACGAAACTGTTGGTTGATTCGTTGCCCGAAAATCTGCAAAAACTTGCAACATCTGCGGTTGAAGTGGGATATTTGTCCCAGATGGATTTTTGTGCCGCCACCGAAGCGGACGAGGTGCCCGACGAAGAAAAAGAAGAAGTCTTGGACTTTTTTCAACAGGATTTGGGACTAGAAATCCTGGAATCTGACAATTATCCGCAAGATATTGAAAAATACTATGACGATGATTCGGACGAGCCACGCGATAAAACACGCAATCTGTTGAACGCGGATGCCGAACAGGTTGACGTCAACGACGATGATTACGAACACTATGCCAAACAGTTGGAGCGTAGCCAGACAGGCAATTTGGTTTTAGGTGTTCAAGATTCTGTCCAATCGTATTTAAAACAAATCGGCACAGTTCAATTATTAACTGCCGCAGGCGAGGTGGCAATTGCCCAGCGTATCGAGGCTGCAACCCGTCTGATGGTTTATGGCCTGTGCGAAAGCCCGATGACAATTCAGGCAATGCTGGACTGGTATCAGCAATTGTTAAACGAAGATATTCGCTTGCGTTATATTTTGAATTTAGAAGTTATGTACTCGTCTGAATCCGAGCAAAAATCATTGGCAGCATTGTCAGAAGCATTAAAATCCAAGGGCGTTGAACATGTTGACGAATTAAATGATGATGACCTGGACGACTTGGAAGAATCCACCGCCGACGATAGCGATGAAGAAGATGAAGATGATGACGATGACGAAGAAGAGGGCAAAAAAGAAGACACGCCGCGCGGCACATCTGGCGTCCCAATTCCTGTAATGGAAGAGGCTTTGATGCCGATGGTCATGGAGTTGTTCGGCAAGATTAAGCGTATCTTTAACAATATGCAGAAATTACAGGCCAAACGTCTGGAAAATCTGTTGACGTCTTCAAAGCCGGACGAGACACTGGAAAAGAAATACGCCAAAATGCGCGTTGAATTGTTTGAACATGTCAGCAAAATTCGCCTGAATGATGACCGCATTGCAGAAATTTTGGAGCATCTGACCCAGCGCGATCAGTTGTTGATGGGTTTAGAAGGTAAACTGTTACGTCTGGCGGTCGCAAACAAGATTAAACGCGAAGATTTCTTGGCCGAATATGCTGGCAATGAATTGAACCGCAACTGGGTTAAAAAATTGATAAAGCACAAGAATCCTGCGTGGGCGAACTTTGCAAAAAAACACGAAAAAGACATTTTGAAAATCCAGGAAGACATTACCGCAATTGCACGCGAAACCGGTCAACCAACCGCTGAATATAAAAAGGTTGTTGAATTGGTTCGTCGTGGCCAGACCGAAGCAGCCCGTGCCAAACGCGAAATGATTGAAGCCAACCTGCGTCTGGTTATCAAATTCGCTAAAAAATCCAGTAACCGTGGCTTGGGATTAGATTTCTCGGATTTGGTTCAGGACGGCAATATCGGTCTGATGAAGGCAGTTGATAAATTTGATTATCGTCTGGGCAACAAGTTCTCGACTTATGCGACAAACTGGATACAACAGGGCATTTCGCGCAGTATTGCAGACCAGGCGCGCACAATTCGCATTCCAGTACATATGATAGACAACATTCACAAGATTCAGCGTGCTACGCGTCAGTTTATGCACAAATACGGGCGTCAGCCAACCGCCGAAGAATTGTCCAAGATTATCTATTTGCCGGTGGATAAAATCCACAAGGCAATGAAAGTGAATCTGAAACCAATTTCGCTGGAAGCCCCCGTCGGCAGTGAAGACGACAGCAGTCGTATCGAAATTATCGCAGATGAAACCGCCAAAAATCCGTTTGTATCGGCGGCGCAAAAGAATCTGCGTAAAATCGTTACCCAGATTCTGTCTGAATTGGATCCCAAGGAAGAAACCGTTTTGCGCCAGCGTTTCGGAATGAGCACGAACAAAACCAGCACTTTGGAAGAAGTCGGTGAATACATAGGCGTTACCCGCGAACGTATCCGCCAGATTGAACAAAAAGCACTAAACAAGTTAAAGCACCCAACACGTGCACGTAAATTGCGCAGTTTCTTGGAAGATTAGTTCACTAACGTAACAACAAAAATAACCCGCCATACGGCGGGTTTATATTGCACAAAACAAAGGTAAAAAAAAATGAAACCATGTGTATTGTTATGTAATGGCCTGTCGGGCAGTGGTAAATCGTTTTTTATAAAAAATTATTTGCCCGTTGATGCGTTTTATAAATTGCGTTCGGCAACGACGCGCCCCATGCGCAATGGCGAGATTGCTAATCAAGAATATTTCTTTGTAGACGAGTCATTCTTTGATATCACGCGCCTGGCGACCCGCTTGTGGGTAAATAAACAAATATGGCAACCCGGCCAACCAAAATGGTTGTATGGCGTTCCAGAGTCAGAAATATTGGATAATCCAAACATCAACTTGGTCTATGACGTAATTGAACCGAAATACGCCCGCCAATTGATAGACTGGTTTCATTTGCAGAGATTGGGTAATAAATACACGTTTAAAACACTATATTTCCTGCCGCCAGATAATAATTTTGACATCGCTCAATCTCGTGCCAATATGCCAAACGACGCAACTGTGCGACACACAAATACATGCAACCCTATTGATTTCTTGCGGGCAGGACTGGATATCGACTTTTTGGTCAAATGCAGTGCCACCGAAACAATAATCTCGCACCGCCTGCGCGAGTTTATCTCGCGCCAATCAAATGTTCGGCCAAAATAAAAAAAACGGCATATGCCGTTTTTTTTCAATTAAACGCATCGTTTTAGTGCAATATAAACCTGGCCCAAATCGGTTTTACGCAATGCGGTAACTACTTTATCAGCGTTATCTGTATTCTGGGCCCCCATCAGAATCTTGTCAAAACTGCGTATGAATTGTGTTGCTTGGGAACGGAACACAGTGTCGGACTTCAACATATCGCGCACCTGTTTTTTGTCCGCCGCGGACATCATTTTCGCCAACCATTTCGAGAATATTGTTTTATCCCCATCGTGATATTTCTTCCATACAACATCTGGAATTTCGGCACCGGTCGCGCGTGTTAAATCCAACGCCTGTTCGTGCATTTTTTCAAATGCGCGTTCAGCTGTCTTCAGAAAATCAGATGCACTAACGCGGCCATATGTGGGCGCAGATGCAGTTCCCATTGCATCCATCGGCGCAGTCGCACGCGCAACCATCATTTGTTTGTTCAATGTCTGCATTGTATTTACCGCCTTGGCATAATCAGACATCAAGTCAATCATCTGTTGACGCGATTGTCCGGCCAAATCCTCTAACTTTATCGCAGAATCAGAAATCGTGCCAGTTGATTCTGCAACGGTCGCACGCATCAGATTTATTTTTTCGGTCAGCGATGTAACAATTTGCTGCAATTTTTCACCTGCGTCAACAGAACCTTGGGACAAATCGGGCAGGGCCGAATAATACTTTTCTATCAACTCTGACAACGGTTGTAATTGTGCGGTTGTTTCAGCTGACATCTTTATCAAATTCGCTGACTGACCCGACAACTGTGTATGAGCAGTATTCATTTCAATCAGCGTTTCACGCACACCGGTTGCCATTGCTTTGACTGATTCTGAAAACGCATTTGCGGATGTTTTTGTATTTTCCAACGTTACGTTCGCAACACCGGACACGGTCTTTAATTCAGACACAACCGCGGTTGCAAATTCTTTAATTTCACCATTAAAACGATTAGTCAATGTCGCCAATTCATTTGATATCCCGCGGACCGAATTTTCTGTATTCCCCGCTGATTCCATCAGTGTTTCAACCGCATTGCTAAGTTTGCGAACTTGTTTGTCAATTGATGATTCTGCCAGACGCACCTGGCCACCGACAACGTTTGCCGTGTTGGACAGTGAATTCATCTGGGCGGTCAATTGTTTCTTGGACTGTTTACTGAATGCGTCCATTTTATCCAAGTGCGAATCCAGCAATTTATCATTTTCAGACATCAATGTTTCATAATTTGCCGCCGCAGTTTTTACTTTTTCAAAACCGTCTGCGGTTGATTGTGCCAATTCAGACAGTTTGTTTTGTAACCCTTCTGTCTGGGTCGCCAAGTCTTGCATCTGATTCTGATTGGCATCAAACCCAGATTTCAGATTTTGATTCAATGTATCACTGTGCGCTGTCCACGTGTCAATCTGGGTGTTTACTTCTGTAACACGTGCGGTCGCATCTTGCGTCGTGGCATCAATTTTTGTCAATAACTCATTGATGGTATTATTAAATTTGTCAGCCGCGTCTTGAACATTTGCCCAGCCAGATGACGTAACAACCCCCGTCAGACCGGACACAGTATTGTCCAACCGCTGGGACATAACAGCGATTTTTTTTGTTGCAGCATCTGCCAACTCAACTAGTTTATTATTCTGGTCTGTCAATTCTAATTTCAATGCGTTTGCCGCTGCAATTTGAGTTGCCAATGTGTCGCGCATTGTTTGAAAGCATGTGTCAATTTTTGAAATCTCACCAGCCAATATTTTTTGCAGTACGCGTGACGCGTCGGCAATCTGGGCGCGTTCTGGCTGCGTCATCAATGTCAACAACGATTCCATCGTTCGTTGCGAACGACGCGAAATAAAGAACAATGCGACCAACATGATAAACAGCAGACCACCCAACACGCCGCCGCCAACCAAAAACATTTGCGAAATATCCATGTCCACTCTCCCGATTATTGATATATTCTTGCAGAACACTGAAATTTATACTAGAATTTACACAATAAAGCAAGGCGATAAATGGGACAAAAACGAACACTTTCACCACAACAAGATATTGCGGCCAATCCGACGGAAAACGTATGGGTCCAGGCCAATGCCGGCACTGGAAAAACCAGTGTATTAGTCCAACGATTGTTGCGAATTTTATTTCGCACAAAATCAATCGACACGACGGGTGTTTTATGCCTGACATATACTAACGCCGGCGCGGGGGAAATGCGAAACCGAATACTGACCGCGTTACGCGGTTGGGCAATGGCCGATGATGCTGAATTATCCGATTTGTTATCTGGCGTTTGTGAAAATACAACACCAACTGATAATGATATAGCACGGGCGCGAACGATATTTTTTACATATATCGACAACCCAGAAATACTAAAAATAAAAACTATTCATGGTTTCTGCGAAGAAATATTACATCGCTTTCCACTGGAGGCAGGCCTGTCACCATCATGGTCGCTGATTTCTGATACGGCTCAACGCGTGTTATTGCAGGACGCATTTGACCGCATGATAAAATCGTCCGGCGACACACGTACCAACGATGCATTTGCACATATTGTTGGTCGGATATCCGAAACGTCATTAAATGATTTGTTAGGTATCCTAAGCGCACAGTACAAGTATTTCTTTGATGTTAAAAACGTTGACAGCTATCGCAAATATTTTATTGATACTATTGAGAATTTTTTAAAATTAAACATTTTCGTTCAAACGGAAATATCTACAAAACAACTGCAAAACATCATCGATTTGGCCCAAATGGATATAAATAACGCAAAAAAGCCGGCAAACTATTTATTCAAAGTTGTTAACAAAACAAAACAGTATATTGATAAAACAATAGATTTTCACGAATACAAAACTGCGTATCTGACGGCCGATGGACGCCGCGCCGCCAACATCACAAAAAAAGAATACTTGGTTACGGAACAGAATCGCGTATATGAATTAAATCAACTCTGGGCCAACAAAGTGGTCTTTGATGACACGATAGCACTATTCGATTTGTCAGCAGCATTTGCACGCACATATTCAGAAATAAAACATCAACGCAACTTGTTGGATTTTGACGACCTTATTTTATATACTCGTCGGCTATTTTCACAACCAGATACGATGGGCTGGGTATTATCACAGTTAAATATATCGCTATCGCATATCTTGGTGGACGAAGCCCAAGACACCAGTCCAGCCCAGTGGGATATTTTACGCTTGTTGGCGGGCGATTTCTTTACCGATGGCGACACGGCTGCGCGCCAGCATTCACTGTTTGTTGTTGGTGACACAAAACAGTCTATTTACGGCTTTCAGGGCGCAGACCCGCATGCATTCGCAACCAGTCGCGACGATATTGCCGCGCAGATTGCAGAAAATATGCGCACTATACGCGAGGTGCCACTGGCTCAAAGCTTTCGTTCGTTGCCCGCGATACTGAACACGGTTGACATATTCTTTGGCGACACACGATTGACCGAAATGACCGGATTTATAAACAATCCACACAAATGTTTTCGCACATCACCATCAGGACTGGTCGAATTGCATAAATTGACATCAAAACAAAATGACGATATTGATGTTGATGGATATGTAAAAATAATCGCGGACAAAATAAAATCACTGGTGGCGTCCGGCGAATACAAGCCCAGTGAAATAATGGTATTGGTTCAACAGCGCAATCCAATGGCCGCACCATTGGTCAAAGAATTAAAACGTTGCGGAATTGATGTCGCTGGCAGTGACCGAATTGTTCTGCCAAATTTTCCGGCGGTGCGCGACCTGATGAACCTGGTCAGATTTTGCCTGGCTACAACCGATGATTACAGTTTATGTTGCGTGTTAAAAAGTCCGATATTTCGTTTGAATGAAGACGATATTTTTAAAATTTGTAAAATTCGCAATGACGAAAATCGGACAAGAAAGTCTGCGAAAAGTGAATTTACACCGACAAGCGTCTATGATGTTTTGGCGGATACGCACCCGGCTATTTATTCGCGTCTGAACACGATTGTTACAATGTCACAAGAATTGGCGCCGTATGCATTTTTTGCGCGCATCTTGTCCGATGGTGTACGTGAAAGTATGATTGCTGCATTGGGCACCCAGGTTATCGATCCGCTGGACGAATTCATGACGATATGTTTGGCATATGAACGCACGATGCCTGGAACATTACGCCATTTTCTGAAATGGTTCATCACTGGGGGCAGTGAAATTAAACGCGATATGGATGCCGCAAATGGCGTTCGCATAGTTACCGTCCACGGCAGCAAGGGGCTGGAAGCACGAGTTGTATTTCTGATTGATACTGTACGCACCCCGAAATCAGAAAAGATTTTACCAATCCCTGGCAACGCCCACACAGAATTCCCCAACGCATGGTTATGGACACCACGTGGCGACACGTCCTGCGCACGTGACACAGCGGCAAATGCACTGGCCAACGTGCGAATCGCGGAATATTATCGATTGTTATATGTCGCAATGACGCGTGCCCGTGATGAATTATACATTTATGGATTTACACCGAACAAAAACGCGAGTGACATTGCATGGCACAGTCAACTGTGGCGCGTATTGGCCGCCAACACACCAGACGCTGACGTAATTAGGATTACAAAATGACAAATATGACATTGCGCGATTTATTAAACCAACAAGACGCAACAAAATTTGCGACTGACGCCGGTACACGCGCCCATCGTCGCATGCAACAAATAACGATTGATGGCGATACCGTGCACGGCGACGCTGATACGGTTGCGCGTATAAAATCGTTCCCCGAATTATTACCGTTCTTTGTCGCCAATGCCCAGACCGAGGTTCCTGTTGCAGGTATTATCCGTGGCAAATTTGTCAGCCGCCGTATTGACCGCATGGTCACAAATCACGATAAACGTCAGATACTCGTAATGGACTATAAAACCGACGTGTCGCCAGACAAGTTCCACAACAAATACTATGCCCAGGTATGCGAATACCTGGAACTGTTACGCGCAATATACCCCGGATACACCGTTTTGGGATACATTTTATGGTTACACGATTTTAGACTGGAAGCTGTGCAATAATGCCTTGAAATTCTGACAAAAAACGGGTTATAATTCCCACATGCTGATTGGATTAAACATTTCAAATATCGTATTGATTGAAAAACTGAATCTGGAATTCGGGCCGGGACTGAATGTGCTGACTGGCGAAACAGGTGCAGGAAAAAGTATATTGCTGGATGCACTATCACTGGCATTGGGCGCACGTTCTGACGTTGGTTTAGTGCGTCACGGTTGCGACAGCGCATCGGTAATCGCAACATTTGATTGCGTCCCTGATTCTGTGCGATCGATATTGAACGATAGCGGCATTGATGCTGATGACGGTATGCTGATTTTACGACGCGCATTGGCCGCTGATGGCAAAAGTCGTGCATGGATAAACGACACACCGGTATCTGTAAAAACGCTAAATCAGATCGGTGATGCATTGGTTGAAATCCACGGTCAATTTGCAAATCATACATTACTGAATCCGGCAATGCACCGCACAACATTGGACGCATTTGGCGTCGCGCACATTGATGGATATGCACAACTGTCCCGCGATGTGCGCACGGCGTATAATGAATATCACGCGGCCCAAAAACGTCAGGCTGAATTAAATGAATTACTAGCGCGAGCAGAATCAGAACGCGATTTTTTAGAGCATAACGTAGCGGAATTGCGCACACTGAACGTGCAACCGGGCGAAGAAGACGAATTGGCTGCGCGTCGCAGCGCAATAATGAACGCTGAAAAAGATGCAGCCATATTGGCCGAGGCGAACGAGATACTGGCTCCACGCGGAAATTCATTAGACAGCGTGGTATTTTCAGCGGCACATACCCTGCAGCGTATCAAGACCGAGCCTAACCCACACCAGGAACAAATTGATAAACTGTATGACATTGCCCAAGATTTATCTGATGTAATTGACGCATTGGCACCAACAGAAATCAACACCGACAGCATTGACGCCATCGAAGAGCGTCTGTTCGCAATCCGTGCGGCGGCACGCAAGCATCGCGTTTCGGCAGATGAATTGCCTGCAAAACTGGAACAAATGTCGACAGCATTAAACGCAATTGATAATTCTGATGCCGAATTAAAACGCGTGCACACATTGGTCGCAGAACGTAAATCTGAATTTGATAAATTAGCT
Organism: uncultured Rickettsiales bacterium; assembly: GCA_900550495.1. GTDB lineage: Bacteria > Pseudomonadota > Alphaproteobacteria > Rs-D84 > Rs-D84 > Enterousia. The sequence goes on along the minus strand of URSJ01000011.1, from coordinate 7,182 downwards.
ACAAAGTTGACCGATATGCGTAACACGGCTGGGGCACAATTACGCACGTTAATACTGCGTGAATTACCAGATTTGAAACTGGCCCAGGCAGACTTTGCTGTAACCCGCACAGAGATTGTGCCATCGTCCGCAGGCGTTGATGATATTGTTTTTATGATAAAAACAAATCCAGGTATGCCGTTTTCGCCACTGCATCGTGCGGCATCAGGTGGTGAATTGGCGCGTTTAATGCTGGCATTGCGCGTTGTCCTGGCCGGGACAAATGCCGCCCACACATTTATTTTTGACGAGGTTGATACCGGCATCAGTGGTGCGACCGCCAGTGCGGTTGGATCGCGCCTGAACAAACTGGCTGCGACATCCCAGGCATTGGTCATTACCCATTCGGCCCAAGTTGCTGGATTTGCCAATCGTCATTTCAAGATAGAAAAAAATGTTATCGCCGATAAAACGACAACATCGGTGCATCAAATTATTGGCGACGAACGCTTGAACGAAATTGCCCGAATAATCAGCGGGGCAGAAATTACCCCAGAATCATTGGCGACCGCACGAACATTAATTCACTGATATTAAAAAAAACGCCAAAACTGGCGTTTTTAAACATTCAATATACCATCGGAAAATTCCAGTGTTGCAATACGTGGTGCGCATTCGGCACGGCTAATAATACGTCCATCTGCGCCACGCGCAATCGCATATCCACGCGCCAACACGCTTTTATAACTTAGTGAATTTAACATTTGTCCCACGTGTTCCACAGACTGATTCAATGCCGCCATTTTGTTTTGCATTATATTTGGGAATGTCGACACAATATCTATTTTTTGATGCGCCATGGTCAATTTGCCCGTGATAATTATATTCATTGTGCGCGTCACATCATCTAGGCGTTGTGCCTGTTCCATCACCATTTGGCGCGGATTTTTTATCATAATCGCATCAACGCGCGATTTTGCATTTCCCAGGCGGGTTGTAAAATTCGCCGACATACGATGCCACAGATTATCCAGTTCCTGGAACAGCGACAATTTTGTTGGCACGACGGTCTCTGCCGCGCCGGTTGGAGTTGGCGCACGCACATCGGCAGCAAAATCAATCAGCATCCAATCTGGTTCATGTCCAACACCGGATATCAACGGAATTTGGCTGGCCGCAGCGGCGCGAACAACAATTTCTTCAGAAAAAGGCAATAAATCTTCCAGACTGCCACCACCACGCGCAACGATAATCACATCAACATTTTTTGCGTGGTTAAAATATTCGATACCGGCCGCAACCTCGGCGGCAGCCGTCGCACCCTGGACAGTGGCAGGATACAATATTACGCGCACCGGAAAACGTTCGCGCAACCTGTTTTGAATATCCTGGAACGCGGCACCAGTCGGACTGGTCACGACACCGATTGTCTGGGGCAGGCGGGGCAACGGTTTCTTGCGAGATGCGTCAAACAGTCCTTCGGCCGCTAGTTTGCGTTTGCGTTCTTCCAACATTTTTAGAATTGCACCCACACCCGCCATTTCAATTTCACTGACGACAATTTGGTAATTACTGCGTGCAGGATACGTGGTAAAGCGACCAGTAACAATAACTTCCATTCCGTCTTCCAGTTTAAACGATACGGGTGTTCCGCGCCAAATGATAACAGAAATTGCCGCCCCGGAATCCTTTATCGTCATATACATATGACCCGACGTTGCACGTGTAATCTGGGATAATTCACCGCGGATTTTTATGCGCGGAAATGCGGTTTCAACAACGCCCTTTAACAACGCAGACGCGTCCGATACACTAAACACAGTATCTGGCTTTACATATGATTCTGGTTTTCCCATTGAAAATAATCTCTCATCGTTTATCAAGTTCTTGTTTAATCTGGCGAATAAATTCGTGTTTATTTGGTGTGCGCATTTTATCCATCGGACGGTTTATTGGCGTTCCCAATTCATACGGCACGCGCAGTGGTGCAAACTGATCACCAGTTGCATCAAATGCAATACCATTAAAATTATCGCGCAAGAATACAACAGGTGCATATTCCCAACTGCCCATATGAATCGCTGACGGCGTCCATATCTGATCGCCACCGTATAATTCATAGATACAAATTGATGACAAGGCACAAAAACCTTTGGGATATGGGGTAAACCCTCGAAACTGCATGTCGCCGACATATTTGTCACGGAACAAAGGGTCTTTATACTTACTGCGCAAAACATAGGTGATATCATTCAGTGTGTATTGCGCATCAAATTTATCCAACAAAAAGCGGTCCAGTTGTGCGGCACGTTCTAACACCTTGCGCGTGGCATCATCATAAGATTTTATATATTCTTTCATGCTTGAAATTATACCACAAACGCGGCAAATACGCAATCATAATTCCGTCAACGGCCAGCGTGGACGCGGTGCAATTGCTTCATGCACAATACGCCCCAGACGATAATTTTCAATGCCCGCCCACGCAATCATTGCGCCATTGTCCGTGCACAGATTCATTGGTGGCGCGGCAAACACCATGTCGCAACGCGCGGCCAATTTTTCCATCGCACTGCGTATCGCGCTGTTCTTGGCAACACCACCTGCAACCACCAGTGTTTTTGGCGCCAACGCAACAACACGTGCATCACCCATCGCGTTGTTCAAACGGTTTATGATACAATCAACAACCGCCGCTTGAAATGATGCACAAAAATCATTTATAAATTCATCACTGTGCGGCCCAGGGTTGCGTTCCAAAAACGTCCGGGCTGCAGTTTTTATACCACTAAATGAAAAATCACATCCCGGTTTGTCGCATAATGGGCGTGGAAACGCAAAAGCATGTGCATTGCCCAACTTTGCGCGATTGTCCACAATTGGCCCACCAGGATAACCCAATCCCAACATTTTGGAAACCTTGTCAAATGCTTCGCCGGCACTGTCGTCCAACGTTTGTCCTATCAGTTCATATTGTCCAACGCCACGCACCAGCAATATCTGGCAATGGCCGCCAGACGCCAACATCAACAAATACGGAAACTCAACAGACATCGCGCCATCTTTACCATTTGCTGCCGCCGCATGCAAGCGCGGAACCAACGCATGCCCTTCCAGGTGATTGACAGCAACCAGCGGTTTGCCTGTCGCCTGGGCAATGCCGGTTGCCGCCATCCAACCGATTAAGACCCCACCAATCAAACCAGGGCCAGCCGTCGCGGCAATAACGTCAATATCATCAATTGTTTTTCCGGCATTTAATAGCGTCTGGCGCACAACCTGGTCAATCGCCAAAATATGCGCACGCGCCGCCAGTTCTGGCACAACACCACCGTATTTTTGATGCTCTGGAATCTGGGAATAAATTATGTGCGATAAAATGTTGCGGTTTGAATCCACAATTGCTGCCGATGTTTCATCACACGACGATTCAATGCCTAAACACAGAACAGGGCGTGCTGACGCATCCGTCGACGATGCCCCCGCTAATTTTCCCATATCCATACGAATTAAACTTTCATCAATCATTTTAGTATTTCCAATAATGTTATTCCAATATCGTTTTTGTTTCTGGTGCGCACCGCTATATATTCGTAAAAGTCCACATCAACAACGCGACCGGCGACGCTGGACGCATGTCGTAAAGTGCCACCTGGTAACAAAAAACCCATGTGCACAACCGCCAGGTCAGTGCCCAGTGTATCACTTTTTTTATCATTGCCAACAATAAATAGCACAACCATTGGTTCGGTATTGTTTATCGTCGTGATGTTTTGATATGGGATATATTCCATATCGACCGCAATCGACGCATCATCGGCATCAATATTATGCACCCGACGCAACCACGCCGCCCGGTCAATTACCACATGACGCACAGCGGTTTGACCGTATTGCGCACTGGCATTTTTTACAATATCAGAATTATTTGGAATCCAATCAGATTCAATAAAATGATTACGATTTTTAAAACCAATCACACCGTTTTTATACCGAATTCGGGTCAATTTATCAATATTGCCCGCCGCCAGTGACGTCTCAACAAATGTTGTGCAATCAAACGCATCTGTGCGTATCAGCGGGTCTGTATCTGGGGCGCGTTCCTCGCCCAATGGGTCAATTTGATATCTTGCGCCCAGATACCGGGCACCAATTGACGCGTCATCGGCACTATGCGACACGCATCCCACCAGCATAAAAGCAGCCACAACCCAACGCATAAAAATTATTGATTTTGATTGATTTCAATACCCGTCTGGCACAGGGACGCCGCCGTGCGAACATCCATTTCACCAGATTCTGGAATTGTTGCCATTTTATCAATGCACGCAACCAACAGGTCTGTGTCCTTGTCCGACGCAACCAACATTTGTGCCGCCGCGGTGCGACGATCAACCGACGCCTTGCGCCAGGCACCCAGGTTCCCATTTTCCAATTCGCCCGACCGCATTGTGCACGAAAACATAACAACAACCAACACCAATGCCGCCACACCAATTATCAATTTTAATGATTTTTTTAATGAAAACATTTGTTCCCCCTTATTCACACTTTACCAGCCACACATCATAGTCGGCATTTTGCAGCGGATTATCGCCCGGCTCATTGCGCGACATCCAACCACCAAAAATCTGTCCTTCGCCAGATTTGGAAATTTCCAAAAATGCGAAATAATCTTCGGCCTGGAATGGGTCTGTCTGTTTGCACGAGCGCACAGTGATATCCAGTTTTTCAAACGTTGTCGCACGTCCCACCGCCAGATTTACCTGTTGCACCTTGCCGGCAGCCTTGTTCATAATGCGAACAGTCGCAGTGTTGCGATCAATGTATGCGTGCGATGCAATCGGCGCACCCAACGCCATTGCCAATCCTAACGAAAATAAAAAAATCTTTTTCATACCCGACATTTTACAATTGCCCACCCACAATGTCAAATATGTAATAAAAAACGCCCGTTTGGGCGTTTTTTATTGTTCAATTTTCAGTGCAACCGCATATGGGTCATCGTAATTTTCCGGCACACCGCACAAGATGCGATAGTCCTGTAATTCGGTGATATTTATCAAACAATAACCATCCTGGACAGTTTCAGGCAAATATTCACCTGTTCCATAAAATTTAGCATTCTTTTCTTTAGCTGCAATGGCTGTTAATTCATCTGTCGCCACGACTTTCAACACTACATCGCCCGGGCGAGTCAAAACCCGACTAGTCTCCATATTGGCCGCAACAACGGCCTGAACGGTTGCTACATCTTGGTTTATTGTTGCATCTGATTTGTCGCACGCCGTTAAACTTGCAACGGCAACGCCAATTAAAAACATTTTTTTCATTTCCTATCCTTTTTTGTTATGTACCCCGTCATGCTTCACATGCTAGTTTTTTTACGGATATTTTTCAACATTTATTTGACTTTTGATAAAATTTACATCATAATAGCGTTCGCAAATCCCACCAGATTGCCATCACAGTAAATCCAGTTCGCGGTATGCGTGTGGAACATCAACCGACAAGTTTTGTCTTTGATGATGGTTTTTTTGTGTGGTCAAACAGTTAAAAATACTAAGGAGCAAAATTATGGCAACTGTTATTCGTTTGGCGCGTTTCGGTGCAAAAAAACGCCCATATTATCATGTCGTTGTTACAGATTCACGTAACGCACGTAATTCTGGGAACACGTTGGAAACTGTTGGTAAATATGATCCAATGCAGCCACGCGACAGTGAAAAACGCGTTGTTTTAGACATTGACAAAATCAAGGCTTGGTTGGCCAAGGGCGCAAAACCATCTGACCGTGTGTATCGTTTCTTGGCGAATGCTGGCTTGGTTGCGAAAAAGCCTGTGCCAGTTCAGACAAAAAAGCACTTGCAGTCTGAAAAGACCCAGATGAAAATCAAAGACAAGGCTGAAAAATTGGCGAAAATCGCCGAAGAAAAGGCCGCCGCAGAGGCCGCTGCAAAAGAAGCAGCCGCGGCCCCAGCGGAAACAGTCGCTGAATAATTTTGCAAACCTGTGCGCCCACAACACGTGGGCGCGTTCAGTAAATATACTATGTCAGAAACATCAAAAATCTTGGTTGGAAAAATCGTCGCACCCCAGGGTATCCGGGGTGAATTTCGCGTCCAGACATACACCGCCAGTCCAATGGATTTCCAAACATTTGAAATCCTGTGCGATTGCTGTGCGCCAGACGCATTTCACTTTGTGCGTCGTTTAAATCCGACATCTGATGTTATCGTTGCGAAAATAGACGGCATAAACGACCGCACTGCGGCCGAAGGCTTGCGCGGAACCCAGTTGTTTATTACGCGCGACGCATTACCAGAAACATCAGACGGCGAATATTACCAATCGGACTTGATTGGTTTTACCGTTATGCGTGGCGGTCACAAAATAGGGCGCGTGGCGTGTTTTCAAAACTATGGTGCCGGCGATATTATTGAACTGGATAACGGGGATATGGTGTCGTTCTTGGGCGCAGATGTTGATATGGCAAACAAAATTATCACGGTATAGCGATGCACTTTAACATACTGACCATTTTTCCAGAAATGTTCCCGGGCACATTGTCCGGTGGGGTGGTTGGTCGTGCACTAGAACGCGGGATATGGTCGTATGACGCGATAAATATTCGTGATTTTGCAATCAATAATTATGGCAGTGTTGATGACGAACAATTCGGGGGTGGGGCCGGTATGGTTATGCGCCCAGACGCACTGGGTGCGGCGATTGATTCTGTCAAAACGCGGGGCAGGGTTATTTATTTTTCCCCACGTGGCCCAACACTGAACCAAAAAATGGTGCGCCAGTTTGCCGCCAATCGGGACGCAACATACACATTGCTGTGTGGCCGATACGAAGGAATTGACCAACGAATCATTGATGAATATGATATAATGGAATTATCAATCGGCGATTATATACTGTCTGGGGGTGAAATTGCCGCCCAAGTTTTTATTGACAGTTGTGTTCGCGTGATGGATAATGTTCTGCACGGTGGCAGTGAATCCACTGCAAACGAAAGTTTTGAAATCGGGGGGCTGGAATGGCCGTTATACACCCGCCCGTCAGTATGGCGTGGACGCAATGTCCCAGAAGTCCTGCTGTCCGGTCACCACGGCAACATAGAACGGTGGCGGAAAAAACAATCGGAAATGATGTCGTAATTCAAAAGCATTTGGAAATATCCACGAAGACCGTTTT
>URSJ01000010.1 GCA_900550495.1 uncultured Rickettsiales bacterium | reverse complement strand
GTCCCAGAAGTCCTGCTGTCCGGTCACCACGGCAACATAGAACGGTGGCGGAAACAACAATCGGACGAAATAACAAAACAACGTCGTCCGGATTTAATAAAGGAAAACAAAAAATGAACATCATTAAAAAAATTGAAGCAGCCCAGGTTGAAAAACTGAAAACGAACAAAAAAATCCCTGAATTCAAAGCAGGCGATACATTGAAAGTCCACGTCAAAATCAAAGATGGTGACAAGTTCCGTATTCAGGTTTTTGAAGGTGTTGTTATCGCACGTGATGGTAGCACAGGCAACAACGCATCGTTCACGGTTCGTCGTGAATCGTATGGTGTTGGTGTTGAACGTAAATTCCCATTATACACACCAGCGATTGAAAAAATTGAAAAGGTGCGTATTGGTCGCGTTCGTCGTGCCAAATTGTTCTTCCTGCGCGGATTGTCCGGCAAAAAGGCCAGAATCGTTGAAGATTTGGCTGCGACATCTGCAGAAAAGAACGCAAAATAATTTGGATTTATTCAAATTAAAAATCCCCACATTTGTGGGGATTTTTTTAATACCAACCGCGCAGTTTCATCGCACTGGCAATACGTTTAATAGAATGCATATATGCCGCTTCGCGCATAGACACATTGTATTCGTTTTTGATTTTATAAATTGCGTCAAACGCGTTTTTCATCGCCGCAATTTCTTTTTCTTCAACCTCGGATTCTGGCCAATAATAACCATAGCGGTTCTGGACCCATTCAAAGTAAGACACGGTCACACCACCGGCATTGGCCAAAATATCCGGCACCAGCATTACGCCACGCGACGCCAGTATATTTTCCCCATCCAGTGTTGTTGGGCCATTTGCACCCTCTACCACCAGGTCTGTTTTAATCAACGGCGCAGTTTCTGCGTTGATTGTGTTTTCCATTGCGCACGGCGCCAACACATCAACGTCCAATCCCCAGAACGTGGCAACATCAATTTCTGTTGCACCCGGGAATCCTTGGATACTGCCTTTATTTTGGGCCTTGAACGCCATCAGCGCTTCAATATCAATTCCGTTTTCATTGAACAGTGTTGTGTTCCACTCGGCTATGGCGACGATTTTTGCGCCCATATCATAACTGCATTTGGCGGTAAAACTGCCGACGTTGCCAAATCCCTGGATTGCGATACGCGCACCACGCATTTGTTTGTTTTTGGTCTGCAACGCCTGGGCAATGATGATTGAAATTCCCAATCCGGTTGCCTTGGTGCGACCCAAACTGCCGGCCAGTTCAATTGGTTTGCCGGTAAACGTTCCGAAAGACGCTTCGCCAGACAATTTGATATATTCATCAATCATCCACGCCATAATTTGACCATTAGTGTTGACGTCTGGGGCCGGAACATCTTTCTTTTCGCCCAAGATTGGATAAATCGCATCAACATACCCACGGCACAGGCGTTCCAATTCGCCGGTCGATAATGTTTTTGGGTCAACGATAATGCCACCTTTGCCACCGCCATACGGAATACCCGTCACGGCGCATTTGAACGTCATCCATATAGACAAGGCCGAAACCTCGTCCTTGGTCACCATCGGGTGAAAACGCACGCCCCCTTTGGACGGCCCGATTGCCGTGTTATGCTGGGCGCGATACCCGGTAAAGACGCGAATACTGCCGTCGTCCATACGAACGGGAATTGACACCTCTAATGTGCGCTGTGGATTTTTTAGTATTTCATATACGTCCGCGGGCACCCCCAACTTGTCACACGCAACCTTGACGCGACTTTGTGCAGCGACCAACGGATTCATATTTTCATTTGCCATTATAATCTCCCTTGTAATGAATAATAATGTTCAGGCACTATTCAGCCTAGGACAGTCAGGACAAAAAAGCAAAAACTTTTTGTTCTGGACTTTTGTTGCATATAGGTATAGAATTGCGCCGAACCCGCGGGCGTAGTATAATGGTAGAACGAAAGCTTCCCAAGCTTTAGGCGAGGGTTCGATTCCCTTCGCCCGCACCACCAATTTTCACCGCAGCGTAGCAAGGACTGAAAATTGAGTGTCCGCCGTAGCATTGTTTGTTATTATGAACATAGAATTATTATTAGTGGCGCAGGCGGACAACAATATTTAGAATACACAAAAATTAAACCGGCGTTTTGCCGGTTCTTTTATTTGCCACCAACTGGGATTTGCAACAACTGTTTTGGATAAATCAAATCTGGATTTTCAATGTTATTGCGTTCGGCAATAATGCTGAACAATACCCCACGACGCAGGAAATTACGCGCAATAATCCACAGGCAATCGCCACGACGCACCGTGTAATACGTGTCATCATCGCCGGTCATTTCTGGCATTGTAAATCTGTGACCAACCTGGGCAACAGTGCGACCATCGCCATCGTGCAGACGAACGGTCAGAACGTATTCTTTGCCTGTTTCCAATTCGCCAACGTCTGCACCCAGACCAAAGTGTTTGTGATCGGATACACGCGCAAAACCAATATATTTATTATCCAGCGACAGCGACACGCGCAAACGCGGCAATGCGTCCCCGGTCACAACAATACGCCCCGTGTCCAGATAATCAATTTTTGATACTACTAAATCGCCGTCTGCCAACATTGTAGGGGCCTGCAACATAGTGCTGCCTTCGCTTGTCATCAACAGTGACACAGAATTTTTATATCCGCGTGGCGAGATATAAACAAACACGTTTTCAACGGATTTAACCGCAGGCGCGGCACCAACCAACGATATTGTATAGTTGCCAGGTTCAAATACGCGTGTTGGCGCATAAACGAATTCGCCGTCTGAATCTGTGCGTTCGGTTGCAACAATCTTGCCATTGATAACAATGGATATATTCTGGTGTGGGACCCAACGACCAGCAATAACCAGTGTTCCCGCCGGTTCAATACGCACAATATCAAATGACGGAATAGTGTTTTCAACCGTCTGGACAACTGGTTCTGGGATTGCTGGGACGACAACGACACGCGACTGTGCGCCACCACGAACAAACACAACCCAAATTGCGACAAACACAACCAAAACTGCACACATAATCGGGAACCAATACGCACGCAGACCGCTGTGTTTGCTTTGCTTTTCATGACGAACCGCCATGACCACATCGTCTGGACGTGGTGCTGGGCGCGCAAATATATTCAATGTCTTTAAAAAGCGTCGGGCAAAATTGCGGCGATTTTCCATCCAGTTGTTTTGTTGTGCGATTGCGTCATTGATTAAATCGTCTGTTGAACGTTTGATTTTTTTGTTTTGTTTTGCCATAACGCATCTCCGTAAAATATGAATTCAATACTGGACAAATTATTGCAAATAATCTTTCTTTGTCAACTTAAATATGCTATAATCAGCAAGAAACCAAGGGGAGATTATGAAAACGATAGGGATTATGACGACTGGGGGTGATTGTTCCGGTCTGAACACGGTTATCCAGCGGATTATTTGTGGTGCGCGTTTGCGTAATTGGCGCGTTATTGGGATTATGGACGGCACAGACGGTCTGTGTGCAACGCCACCCCAAATCATAGAATTAAATAACAATGTTTTACCGATTGAAAACGCACGCCTGGCTGGCAGTTTTTTGCACAATGGCCACGCCGGCGTAATGAATTTTGAAACCGCCGCCGTCCAAGGCACACTTGATAAATTCAACAAAAAATTACGTAAATCATTACAAATATTGAATCTGGACGCGCTGATTTTAATCGGTGGCAACGGCAGTTTTTCACTTGCCTGGGGCAACCGCGAAATCTATGCAGATTTGCAACTGATTTGTGTTCCCAAAACAATAGATATGGATATACCGCTGACAGACAAAACTGTTGGCTTTGATACTGCGGTATGGCAACTGACCACGTTTTGCGACCAGTTAATGTTGACCGCACGCAGTCATCATCGTTGGTTCGTTGTGCAATCTATGGGGCGCGATTGTGGTGCATTGGCGTTGCACGCTGGGATTGCCGCCGGGGCCGACGTTATTCTGATACCAGAAATCAAGTTTGATTTAGACGCGGTAATATCACACGTAAAAAATGCCACAACCGATTACGGTATTATTATGGTGTCCGAAGGGGTATCTGTGCGTGGCCATTCGGGTCGCCCAGCAGATATTATTTCCCGTAAATTGACTGCGGCCGGCATTGCAAACCGCACCGCGTTCCCAGAACATATTCAACGTGCTGGCGACACAACGTCTGCCGATCGGATATTGGCAACGCGCTTTGCCGACTGTGCATTGCACGCGATTGAAAACAACGAAACATATGTTATAACAGCACTTGACGGGAACGCTGTAAAAACGGTCAGTCTGGCGGACTTTTTCGCCGCCGGCGAAGTATCAGACGATCCAAAGATTCCAGGCCTGAAAACATCAGACGCATACGTATCACCGGACGACCCATTACTGGACGTCGCCCACGACATGGGAATTTATATCGGCGAAGTAAAATAAAAACGGGGCAAATGCCCCGTTTTTTTATTTCTTTTCAGAAAAGTCTGCGTCACGCGCACCATCTTCGTTTGGCTTGTTATCGCCAGATTCAGATTTTTGCGCTTCTTGTGCGGCCTTGTAAACCGCTTCGCCCAACTTCATTGATTTTTCCATCAATGCGTCTGTCTTTTCTTTCAGCGATTCCGCGGTCACATCTGCCTTGGCCAATTCATCAGACAACGCCTGTTTTGCATCTTCTATGGCCTTTTTCTCGTCCGCACTGATTTTATCACCGTGTTCTTTCAGTGACTTTTCAATACTGAACACTGCAGCTTCGGCGTTGTTTTTCGCCTCGGCCAGGGCGCGTTTTTGTTTATCAGATTCTGCGTTTGCAGCCGCTTCGTCAACCATTTTTTGAATATCGTCTTCGGACAAACCGCCATCAGATTTAATAGAAATCGTCTGTTCTTTGCCAGTTCCTTTGTCCTTGGCCGACACGTGAACGATACCATTGGCGTCAATGTCAAACGACACTTCAATCTGTGGCATACCACGTGGGGCAGGGGCGATACCCTCCAGGTTAAACTGGCCCAACAATTTGTTATCAGCCGCCATATCGCGTTCGCCCTGGAACACACGAATTGTCACAGCCGACTGGTTATCTTCGGCGGTTGAAAACACCTGGGACTTTTTCGTCGGAATTGTTGTGTTGCGGTCAATCAGACGCGTAAACACACCACCCAATGTTTCAATACCCAACGACAACGGTGTCACGTCCAGCAACAGAACGTCTTTGACGTCGCCTTTCAGAACACCACCCTGAATTGCGGCACCCAATGCGACAACTTCGTCTGGGTTTACGCCCTTGTGCGGTTCACGGCCAAAGAATTCTTTGACTGTTTCAACAACCTTGGGCATACGTGTTTGACCACCGACCAAGATAACTTCGTTGATTTGCGATTTATCCAATCCTGCGTCTTTTAACGCCTTTTTGCACGGTTCAATCGTTTTCTGAATCAGGTCATCAACCAACGATTCCAATTTCGCACGCGTCAATGTTGTATTAAAGTGCTTTGGCCCAGTTGCATCGGCCGTCAAATACGGCAGGTTGATGTCCGCCTGCATTTTGGACGACAGTTCAATTTTCGCCTTTTCTGCGGCTTCTTTCAGACGTTGCAATGCCAATTTATCCCCGGTCAAATCAATACCGGATTGCGCCTTGAATTCATCAATCAAATGCTTTAACACGCGTGCATCAAAATCTGAACCACCCAACGCGGTATCGCCGTTTGTAGATTTAACTTCAAACACGCCGTCAATGATTTCCAAGATGGAAATATCAAATGTACCACCGCCCAAGTCATACACAGCGATTGTGCCATTTTTATCTTTTTCCAATCCGTATGCCAATGCCGCCGCGGTTGGTTCGTTGACGATACGCAACACGTTCAGGCCTGCGATACGACCGGCGTCTTTGGTTGCCTGACGTTGAGAATCGTTAAAGTATGCCGGCACAGTAATAACTGCATCAGACACAGTTTCGCCCAAATACGCTTCGGCGTCTTTTTTCAATTTTGCCAAAATCATTGCAGAAATCTGGGACGGGGCATATTTCTTGCCGTCAATTTCAACCCACGCGTCGCCATTGTCGCCACGGACAATTTTATACGGCACGCGCGCAGCAATATCTTTGACCGCTGGACTGTCAAAGCGCAAACCCATCAGACGTTTGATTTCGTAAATTGTGTTTTCAGGATTGGTAATCGCCTGGTTCTTGGCGGTAATACCAACCAACTGTTCGCCACCAGATGTCAACGCAACCACAGACGGCGTTGTGCGTCCCCCTTCGGCGTTTTCAATAATTTTTGGGTCACTGCCGTCCATGAACGCCATGGCGGAATTTGTTGTCCCCAAGTCAATACCTAATACTTTTGCCATTTTTCACTCCTTGAATTTCTTATGCACTTCATATAGTGAACATTAAAAGCCTTTTCAAGGCCACAGGAAAAAAATAATACAAAAAAAACCGTCCAAACGGACGGTTTAAAATCAACAATTCGTATTGATTATTTTTTTGCCGGCGCAGCTGGCGCAGCAGCGGCCGCTGTCTTTGTGGCATCGGCTTCTTCGGGCATTTTACCGCCAATTGTTGCAAACGCCAATTCAGCCTGGTGCAGACCCAATTCAATGCCGTCTGGCAATACCAAGTCTGTTCCGTGAATCACGTCACCGATTGTCACATCTGCCAAATCAATAACGATTTTTTCTGGGATTGCATGAACAGAACCACGCAATGCAACCTTACGCACTGCAAAATTCAAAACGCCACCTAGTTTCATACCCTTGGACGTTTCGGCATTGATAACTTCTACTGGAACGACCACGTTGACAGGACTGTTGACATCAATACGTTTGAAATCAACGTGAACAACCGCGTCCGACACTGGGTGATACTGAATATCAACCAACATTGCGTTTTCTTTGCCGTTGTTTGTATCAATTTCAAATAATTTTGTCCGCAAACCCGGTTTCTTTACCAACTGTTCAAAGCCGTTGCCGTCCAATTCAATCGCGACAGGTGCTTTCTTTTCGCCGTAAATAACAGCAGGGATTTTTTTATTTTTGCGGATGCTGCGTGCGGCCCCCTTGCCGGCAACGCTGCGAATTTCTGCATTTAATTTAATTGCCATTTTTTATCCTTTTAATAGCATTGGTTTAACTGTGCGCGACCTCCAAGGGTGCCGTGCGTGGCATATTATTTACTAAAACGTTTGAAAAATCAAGGTTTTTATTGTGCGCTACGCCGCAAAATCAGAAAACGCGCACGACCGTATTTTTTATCCCGTAAAATTTCCCATTCTGGGCCAGGGGCGACGAAATTATCGCCATCTTGTTCCCAGACCAACAATGTTCCGACGCGCGTCACCGCGCTTACGCGCCGCACAAACGCCACACCTGTGTCGTGCGCCAGATACGGTGGGTCAACAAATATCAGGTCTGAAACCGCACCAAACTCAGAAATCCGCGTCATTGCGTCTGCCATAACAACAGTTGCACGCGACGTGTCAACATTCCCCAGGTTTTCACGAATCGCCCGAATTGAGGCCACTGCAACATCTGTAAATATCACACGTGCATTTGAGCTGCGTGATAAAAATTCCAATCCGAACGCGCCACTGCCTGCGAACGCGTCCCAGACCGTAAATTTATGCGTTGTGTCCACGATTGCCCCCAGCATATTAAACAGCGCAATGCGTGCGCGATTTTGAGTCGGACGCGCCCCATCTGGCAAACGCAGTTTACGCCCACGATATGCCCCTGAAATAATTTGCAATTTTGAATCCATACGATAAAGTGTATCACATGAACCCAATGCAGCAAGCGTTAAATTTAGCAATTCGTGCAAAATCACACGACGATGTGCCAATTGGCGCCGTTATCGTGCGTGATGGTCACATTATTGCCCGCGGCGAAAACAGGGTACAATTGCGTCGCAATCCGACACTGCACGCAGAAATTGTCGCAATAAACCAAGCATGCCGGAAACTGGGAGCAAAATTCTTGGACGATTGCGACATCTATGTGACACTAGAACCGTGCGCGATGTGCGCTACGGCAATATCGTTTGCACGAATCCACCATGTTTTCTTTGCCGCCATTGATAAAAAGGGTGGTGGAATTACATCTAATGCCCGTGTATATGAAACGGACCGACACCTGTGGAAACCGACAGTCATACAAATGCCAGAATACGCAGACGCGTCGGCACAAATGTTGCGTGATTTTTTTGCCACGCGGCGTGCAATAAAACGGGGCGATGAATAATTCATCGCCCCTGTCTCATTTAATCAATCAGATTATGTCCCGTCATGTCTGCCGGTTGTGCAATATCCAACAGGTGTAAGATTGTTGGTGCAATATCGGCCAGTCCGCCGTTCTGAACAGCGTGCGGCACATTTGACACAACAATTAAATTTACCGGATTTGTCGTATGCGACGTCAACGGTGCATTTGTCACTTCATCCCACATTTGCTCTGCATTACCATGGTCTGCAGTTATCAGAACCGTGCCGTCCAAATGCAACGTTGCGGGCACAATACGCGCCAATTGCGCATCCAATGTTTCCATTGCGCGGATTGCAGCAGTTTCATTGCCTGTGTGACCGACCATGTCGCCATTTGCAAAATTCAAAATTACGACATCAAATGATGCCAAGTTTTCCAGCAATGCATCTGTAATCTGCACAGCAGACATTTCAGGCATTAAATCAAACGTTGCCACATCTGGCGAAGGGATTAGTTTCTTTTCTGAATTCGGAAAATCAACATTGCGTTCTGCGTCAAAAAAATACGTCACGTGATTATATTTTTCGGTTTCTGAGATACGCAACTGGCGCACATTATGCGCCGCCAGAACATCGCCCAGTGTATTTTTCACCGGCACATCCGGTAACAGTGCAGGGCACACTGCGTCCAACCCTTCGCCATACTGGGAAAAGCACAACATATGCGCCCCTGTTTTCAGCATTGCACGCACAATTTGGCGAGCGCGGTCACTGCGATAATTCCCGAACAAAAAACCATCATTTGCATTGATTGGGACATCACCAGTGATAACAGTAGGCTTAATAAACTCGTCCGTTTCGCCATGCGCGTATGCCGAATCCAACGCGGCGTCAATTGTAGGGGCAACAAATGGACTAGCAGCATTGGCGATAGCGTCAGCCGCCATTTCAGTACGGTCCAGATTCTGATTTCTGTCCATTGTATAATACCGCCCAGACAGTGTGCCCCAAAATGCCTGACCTGTGGCCAGATAATCTGCCAAACGTTCCTGTATCAGTCGAATATATTCTGCCGCCGATTTAGGTGGTGTATCACGTCCATCGGCAATAAAGTGGATACACACACGCAATCCCGCCCCCAGGACGCGCAACGCAATTGTCATAATGTCGTTAATATCAGAATGCACACGTCCATCAGACATCAGACCAGCTAGATGTACAATTCCGCCGTCGCGCTGCACTGCCGTAATAAAATCGCGCAAAGGAACGTTTTTATCCCAGTGTTCTAATTGAAACCGGCGCAAGAATTGATTTACGACACGCCCAGCCCCCATTGTAATGTGCCCAACCTCGGAATTACCCATTGTTCCAACAGGCAACCCTACGGCCGCACCACTGGCATTTAATACCGAATGTGGATACGTATTTAATAATTTATTAAAATAGGGCATATGTGCTAATTTTACCGCATTATGCTGCGTCTGGGCCCGAATCCCAACGCCATCCATAATACATAAAACAATTGGTTTTGACATTATTCTTACCGCCTTTATCTGACGAATATTATATCAGTTTTTTAATTGCAAAATAATAATAAAAATTGTATAAATTGTCCTAGGAACTATGTCATAAACAGAAAGGGGGGTGCCCATGAGTGGAAGACCTTTTACGCCAACAGCCGTAGATGAACACATAGGACAACGTGTGCAATTGCGCCGTGTCATGATGGGTTTATCCCAAAAAGATTTGGCAAAAATATGTGGGGTTACATTTCAACAGATTCAAAAATACGAAACTGCTGGTAATCGTATTTCAGCGTCGCGCTTATTCGAACTTAGCACAGCACTCGAAACCCCTGTATCATTCTTTTTCCAGGGACTGCCCGGCTACACGCCTGTTGAAACACGTGGGGGAAAATCAACTGGCCGCGTCGCGGAACAAAAAAATGACGACCCACTGGCAAAAAATGAATCATTACAATTGATAAATTTGTATTGGCGATTACCAGATGACGATCAACGCAAAATGATTATGAAAATGTTACGCACATTGAATGGGGTTGATTAAAAACAATCAATATTCGTAATAAAAAGACGCCCGAACGGGCGTCTTTTTAGTTGCCATTACGTCTGACTGCTGTCGGGCTGCCCAAAACACATTTCAAATATGCCACAGGCCCCGCAATGGGCCAACATTGTTTTTCAATATCACAGCACACACGTATGCAATCAAAGAATAGTTTTTATATTTATTTTTCCCCGTCCACTGCCAACTATTTGGCCATATAGCAAATACTGTTTTCGTAATATCCGCCCATACTTTCACATTTAGTGCGATACCACTTGTCAGTAAATATACATTCATCTTTGGCACGATCATACGATGCGACCGGTGTTTCTTCGCCCGCGTTATATGCCAAACACCGAATCATTGTCGTGTTTTCAACGCAGCGTCCCCATGTCGCACCACTGTCGGCAGTGGCACCACTGGTCCCATATACGGTGGTATAAAATGCCGCCAAATCCTTGCCTGTGTTGTCACCTGCGTCCAACCAATACCCATCAAGAGTTTCGCAAACATCCATCAATTGGGCGTCTAACTGTTCTGTAATATCCTCAATGGCATTTTGAACTTGAACTCGGGTTTGCGTAGGCAACTGAGCATACGTTGCATCCGGATTTGTTGGATCCTTGCAGTTCTGTAATGCAAAGTTTCGAATATTATCTGCTAATGTCGCATTTGACGCCGCGCTAACCGTTGTTGCATCAGCCGAACCGCTTGCCTTGCGGCGGCAGTTCCACGGGAACCCAAGGTCACCAGACGACGGTGTGCATAACGCCTTGACATAGTTATCAATTGCACTGCTGCACCCCTCGGCCACACGGACGGTATCAACTGTATCGACGAACGCCAACAACGCTTTTAGTCCGCATGCACTGGCATCGCCAGTCAAACGGCCATTGTTGTCAAATTGACACATTGAATTATTACCATACAACGCAGCACAAGCAGTAACCTTGTCTTGACACATGGCCTTGGCCGCATATGCACTGATTGCACCCGCCGCCTGTGCCGTAGCGGTATCAAAATCTTTCAGGGCACTAGTCTGAGTGTCATAACATTCGGCCATCGTGCTGACACAGGACATTTTGACTTCTTCCAGTTTTGCCGATTGTGCCTGGGCGATTTCAATCAACGCACTGCGCTTAAATTCTTGCCATACGGTGTTTGCAATATCGCGACATGAATCCAACGCCGCGTTCGCGAACATTTTACGCGTTTCCAAGAAGTTATTAAACTGAGTATTTTGCGCCAACACATCTGTATTCCCACTTGCCCCATCCAGTGTAATCAGTTCATCTAATTGGAACAGGCGTGGCGAATAAATCGGTTCACCTGTGTTTGTATCAATATATGCACCCGTATAATCCAAGCAACGTTTATAGTTAGTGCCACACGCTGTGTCCGCGGTGATTGCTGTTTTAACCCTGGCGATACATTCGTTGACATCGGCGGTATTGTGTGCACGATATTCTTCCAAACGCGCCTCGCGCAGATACTTTTCTGCTGTGCGGACGGTCTGTTTTACCGTTTCACGCTGAGAATTCACCTTTTTTTCATATGCGTTACAATCCTGGCTAATCATGATATTATACGCACTTTTTGCCATGTTCAGGACAGCATTGCTTTCACAAGAATCCTTTATCAACGCCAAACATTGCTTGTTTGCCTGGGCAAACAAGGCCTGACCTTCCAATTGTGACAAATCAGAACCGCTGTTATCAGAAAAGATTGACGACCCACCACTATTTCCCCAGATGTCATCTACATCAACTGAAAAATCCAGATCCAAAATTCCTAACGAAGTGCCTGATGTTGCGCTGCTTGCTTTTTTCTTGCCTGACAATAAATCACCAATTTCCGACAACATTGCCGCTGCGCCACTGGTATCATTTTTGATTGCCTGTTCGCCAGCAGTTGCACTATACATCGCGTTCACTTCGGCGGCAGTTTTATCAACCGCATTTAAATTATTACTTTCAAATTTGGCCAATAAATTCTTGGCCTCGTCCAGAGCGGCCTCGGTATTTTTGAATTCAGTATATTTAGAACTGCAAAAACAACGACGATATGTGTCGTTAGCCTTGGCGCAAAACTGGTCCATACACGTGGCATATGCCTCGCGACAGGTAGCGTATCCGCCACCAATCTTGGAAATATCGTCAAACACCGCGGTTGCGCGTGCGACCGGTGCACGCGATGCTGCGCGTGCCGTTGTTGCCGCGCTGCCACGCGATTGTGTGGGTATGTTCACACTGCGTGCGACATTTGATGACGACGCACGTGAAGTATTTACCGCAGAACGCGCCACAACATCAGATGATGATACAACGGTATTTATCCGCGCCGCATTGCGCGGTGTAATTGCAGATGACTGGCCCCGGGACATACCCGATGCACGTTGTGTGGCTGCGGCACGTGACGCGACACCTGATGATACGCCAGATATGCCCGACGCAGCCCGCGTCGCACCCCGCGCATCCGCCCGCACAGTCGCAACACCCGCTGCGCCACGTGGGTTCGGTGCCTGGTCAGCGTTTGCACCCCCGACACAAAACACTGTTGCCATAACCAAACAAGATTGGATTAAAATATTCTTGCGTATGGTCATTAGTTTAGTTCTCTCTTTGATTTGCATTGTATCACTTTCACACCGTGTGAATCAACACCGAATTTATTCAATACAGCAATTCACTGCATTTTTTACCCAATCTCCCAATTTGCGAACCGCAGACTTTGATTCTGCTGGGGCAGAAACTGTCTGTTGTGCGCGTTTTGATTTTTTTGCTGGCACTGCGTCCGTCTTTAAAGAACACTGGGCTAATGCCCCATCATAAAAATCGGGAACGGCCTGTTTTACACCGGTCAAATCAATCAGATTCATATTGATACCCCAGAACAAAGAATACAAATCATATGACTTGTTAAACAGGTCATATGCGTCCTTGGTGTTACCAGCGCCCAGAGCCTTGGTTCCAACCTCCATCAAACGCATTGACGCAGCCAACAGATGCTTTGAAATACACCACACCTCGCCATTTTCGGCTGATGATGGTTTTACGATACGCTTCATCAGTTCCTTGCGCATTTCACGCACAGTATTTATCATATCATAAAAACCTGTCTTGCGTGTTTTTGCGCCGCTGAAAAAGAAATGCTCTTCCAATGATACCAAATTCATCAGCGCAATGGTCAAATCTTGGTCAGACGATAAATCCAGCGGATTTACCTTTTTTGACTGGTCAACTTTTTGAATCATTTCGTCCAGCGTCATTTTTTTATTATCGCGTTTCATTTTTTATTCTCCTTTACAAGCAAATTATCATTGCCCAACTGGCTAATGCCAAGACAACCAACGGCAAAACAACTTTTTCAAATGGAAAGTGTGCGTGGCCACCATTGTGCGCCTTCATCCAATCATACAGTTTTTCAACCGCGATGAACAACACCGCACCACAAATCGTTCCGAACAATACAGGGTCCATTGTGAATGTGCCACAAATTACCTGGGGATTATATTGCACCCGCCCCATGTAAACAAAACCTATCATGGCCACCGATAAAATTATTAACATTGGATTACGACCGCGCCAATTCCAGCCACGCTTGTCACAGAGTTTAATCGCCCAATATCCCAACAGTGTCAACAGCGCACCGGCCCACAGACCGACAACGCTGTCTGGGACGCCCAACTGGCGCGCGATTTCCAATGATGCGCCAATTGCAATTGTGCACACTGGACATGCTGGATTTGCCAACACCGACGTTGGTAACAATCCCAAAAATAACGCTAAAACTTTTTTCATTTTTTTCCTTTCCCTTTCTTTCAACGACGATTTTACAAAAATTAGCCATATGTGGTCAATATGATTTTACGACTGCACGCATATGCGCACTGCGTGCACGTGGATTATGCGCCAATTCAACATCACTTGGTGTCTGGGGGCGCAATGCCTGAAAGGCCGGCTTGGCAACCACGGGCATACGTGGGTCGCCAGCCACAGTTGTCCACGTGCGGAACGTATTTTTAACAATCCTGTCTTCCAGCGAATGAAATGTTACACATATACACTTGCCCCCTGGACGCAACCTATCAGGCACTGCGTCCAAGGCGCGTCTTATCTCGCCCATTTCATCATTAACAGCGATACGTAATGCCTGAAACACTGGCGCAATATCGTGCGGATTATAAATCAAATCACGCAATGCAAATGTTGTGCGTGGTGCAACACGTTTTATCGCATTTGCAATTATCGCCGCCTTTTTCACATCACCATATTCGCGTAAGATACGCGTTAAATCAGGCACAGATAACTCATTAATCAATTCTGCCGCCGTTTTACCAGATTCAGACATCCGCATATCCAGTGGCGCGTCTGCGCGAAATGAAAAACCACGCGATGCAATATCAATCTGCATTGACGATATCCCCAAATCAAACACAATTGCGTCAAACATGTCATCAATTTCCGACATTTCCGAAAAAGGGCGGGGCACAAATGTAAAGCGATTGCCAAATTCGGCGCACATTGCGTCTGGGCGAACATTTGGGTCACGGTCAAACGCCACCACCGACGCACCCGCATTTAAAAATGCACGTGAATACCCCCCAGCACCAAATGTTGCGTCCAATATGTGCATACCTTGAACATCGCCCAAGACATCCATCACCGCGCCCAACAAAACAGGAATATGCTTTTCCATCATTCTATTTCAACCTTGATACCCAAACCGATTAAATCCTTGGCCGTTGTCGCGCCCAATTCAACGCCCGTCGGCAACGCAACAGACGCCGTCTGGTCTGCGCCATGCAAATTCA
This sequence comes from uncultured Rickettsiales bacterium, assembly GCA_900550495.1. GTDB lineage: Bacteria > Pseudomonadota > Alphaproteobacteria > Rs-D84 > Rs-D84 > Enterousia. Next base: position 20,687 of record URSJ01000010.1, on the reverse strand, counting down.
AGACCACACGCGTTGCGCCGTGTGGCAATGAAATCAACGCCTTTTTAACCGCTGGCAAAACATCTTTGTTATAAATTTCCAACGTCAATTTACGTGCAATCTTTGCCACCCACTGCGCCAACGGTGTAATAGAGTCAACAAAAATAGACACCCTGTCATCGCGTGCCGATGTTTTTCCAGAAATCAAAACTACGTTTTCTGTGGATAAAATCTGAGCAAACGTCGACGCCATATCACCAAACGCAACAGCATCAATATTACCAAAACTGTCTGAGGCATTTATTGTTATCATATCCTTGCCTGTCTTGGTCCGTCGACGCGAAAAAGAATTCACATTTGCAGCGATTTGCACAGGTTTTCTGTCGCCCATATCAACCAGTGTTACACTGGTGGCTAACTTTGCCCGCTGTATCAAATGCTTATACTGGTCCAATGGGTGCGCTGAAATATAAAACCCTAGTGCAGACAATTCGTTTTCCAGTCGCTGGCCAAATGTCCATGGTGCCGTTCGCGGCAGATTTTTCAACAATCTGTTTTCGGCAACATCGTCTTCAACAGTATTAGCAAACAGTGACAGTGTATTCGCGCCATCTTTGGATTTTGCCGCATACGACAAAATCGCATCAGCATTCATAAATATCGCCGCGCGATTCGAACACAGTGAATCCAAAACGCCGACCTTGGCAAACGCTTCTAAGATACGCTTGTTCATAATTGGTGCACACCGTTTTGCAAAATCAGTCAGATTTTTGAATTTACCGTTCGCATTGCGTTCTGCGACAATCGCATCGGTTGCCGCCGTCCCGACCCCCTTTATCGCCGCCAGAGCGTAAATAATTTTTCCATCACGCACAGTAAATAATGACTCACTCTGATTTATATCAGGTGGAACAATTTGAATATTAAAATTCGCCTTGGCATCATCAACAAACAGTGCCAACTGGTCAGTATCGTTCAGATTACTTGACATTGATGCCGCCAAGAATTCGGGTGTAAAGTTCGCCTTTAAATACGCGCACTGGTTTGCGACAATTGAATACGCAATTGCATGCGATTTATTAAATGCATATTTTGCAAATTCTTTGAACTTTTCCCACAGGTCTTTGGCCTGTTCACGATTCAAGGTATTTTCCTGTTCGCAACCGTCCAAGAATTTCACTTCTAATTGTGCCAACAGGTCCAGTTTCTTTTTGCCCATCGCCTTGCGCACAGTATCGGATTGACCGCGAGTAAATCCTGCTAACGCACGCGTCAGCATCATAACTTGTTCTTGATAAACAATAATTCCATAGGTTTCTTTTAATATCGGTTCGGCCTTGGGGTGAACATATTCAATTTTTTCTTCGCCGTGCATACGGGCAATAAATTGTGGAATAAACGCAATAGGCCCCGGACGGTTCAATGCATTCAATGCCGATATTTCCAAGAAACTAGTCGGGTGCATTTTCCGCAATGTTTGCTGAACAAACACGGCATCAAATTGGAATATGCCTTCGGTCTGTCCCCGTTGCCATAATGCCATTGTCTTGGCATCATCAACCGGTATTTCGTCCAGGTTTACATTGATTCCGCGCGTCTGTTGAATCAATCGCACTGCATACTTTAACACAACCAGTGTTTCTAACCCCAGAAAGTCAAATTTAATCAAACCGGCTGATTCCAAATAGTGTCCGTCAAACTGGCACGACGGCAAGGCATTTGCCGGGTCGCGATAAACCGGCGCGATTTTTGTTGTTGGTCGGTCACCAATAACAACACCACACGCATGTTGTCCCAGATTACGCAAAGAGCCCTCTAATGCTTCAGCGATTGTGACGACCTTGTTCATATCTTCATCAGTTCGCAATATATATTGCATTTCAGACGATGTGTCCACCGCATCTTTTAATTTCTTGGCGTCCTGGGGAATCAGTTTAGACAAACGGTCTGATTTAGAATATGGGATTCCATATACGCGCCCAATATCACGAATCGCGCCGCGGGCCTGCAAACTGCCAAAAGTAATAATACGGCACACCGAATCATGTCCATATTTATCACAAATATATGCCAACACGCGTTCTATCCCCGTTGGCTCAAAATCAACGTCAAAATCGGGCATTGAAATACGGTCTGGGTTCAAGAATCGTTCAAACAGTAATCCATATTTCAGCGGATTTACATGCGTAATTCCCAATGCCCACGCCACGATTGACCCAGCACCAGATCCACGCCCAGGGCCGGTCAAGACGTCGTTTTTACGGCACCAATCAATATAGTCCGCAACAATCAGGAAATACCCCGGGAATCCCATATTTATAATTACGCCCAGTTCAAATTCTGCCTGGTCATAATATGGCTGTGTATCAGTAATACCCTGGTCGCGCAGCCGGGCAGCCAACCCATTCATAGTATTGTCACGCAACATCTGACATTCGTGTTCCAAATCATCGCCAAATCGTGGCAACAATGGTTTTTCATGAACATTGACCATAAAACCACAACGGCGTGCGATTTCTGTGGTATTCTCTATTGCTTCGGGCAGGTCAGAAAAAATCTCGGCCATTTCTTGGGGCGATTTAAAATACTGCTCGGACGATTTGCGCGGGCGATCAGGGTCAATAACCTTGGTCTGGCCCAGGACACAGGACAGGGCATCTTCGGCCTCGTAATCTGACGCGGTGGCAAACGCAACATCATTTGTCGCAACAATTGGGATATTTAATTCGCGTGCGATATTTAAAAATTCTGGTTCTGTTTTAATTTCATCTGTTAAACCGTGACGCTGAATTTCCATATAGAATCGGTCACCAAATATATCCAAAAATTGTTTCGCATACGTGCGCGCAGCGGCATTTTGTGCGTTCAAAATCGCCATGCCGATTGGCCCAGTGTGCGCCCCCGACAGACAAATTACCCCACCTGCGTGTGACGCCAGTTCTTCAAGCGTAACGTATGGCCCCAGATGATGATTGTCTGTGCGCATATACATGATTCGACTGAGTTCACACAGGTTCAAATACCCATCATGATTTTGCGCCAACAACACAATCTTGGACAGCGATCCCGCACGCAGAATCTTTGGATCGGCCGTATGCTGGTTCAGTGACAGTTCCACACCGATTATCGGCTGTAACTTGGCCGACGGCATAACATCTGAAAACTCGGCACAGCCAGACATCAAATTAGTGTCTGTCAACGCACACGCCGACATACCAGCCCCGCGACACAAATCAGGAATTTTCTTGATTTTTATTGTGCCCAGCCCCATTGACAACATTGTATGTGTCCGAAGATGAACGAATTGACTTTCCATGTCGCCACGATAGCAAAATTAACCCCAAAGTCGCAACCAGATATTTATCAAAATGTAGATTTTTCTATTGACAACAAAAACGCCCCCGTTTGGGGGCATTCGTGTTAATGTAATTTTCCACAACAGTGCTTGTATTTTAATCCAGAACCGCACGGGCAGGGTGCATTACGACGCGCGTCCATTCCAGACGCCTTGTTCAACGTTGCGTCGTGCTGGGCACGCTGTTGTTCAGTTGCATCAACATCTGCGCGTGTCAGTTCCATACGCGATATATACGATACTGACATAATTTTGAAATTGTTGATTGTATTTTTGAACAATTCCAACGCTTCGCGTTTATATTCATACAACGGGTTTTTCTGGGCATACCCACGCAGGCCAATCGCTGTCTGCAAATAGTCCATCTGTTGCAAGTGACGTTTCCATACCGCGTCCAATGCCCCCAACATCATTTGGCGCGACGCCATCTGCATCAATTCAGGGCCATATTTTTCCGCCTGGGTGTTATAGCGACGCATAGCCAGGTTATACAAAACTTCATACGCCTTGTGTTCAGTAATGTCTTCGTCTGTTTTCCATTTTTCAATATCGGTTATGTCCAGTGCAAATGCACGCAACATTGAATCGTGAATTCCTGCAATATTCCAATCCATCGGGTGTGATTTTTCTGGAATATTATTTTCACAGATGATTTCAACCACATCACCAATCATTTCACGCGCCAACGGGGCCAGGTCTTCGCTTGTCATCAAATCATCGCGCTGTTTATAGACCACACCACGCTGTTCATTCATCACGTCATCGTATTTCAGCAATTCTTTACGTGCCTCAAAATAGCGTGCCTCTACGCGCTTTTGTGCCTTTTCCAACGCCTTGGTTATCCATGGGTGCGTGATTGCCTCGCCTGGTTTCAGTCCCAACGTTGTCAGCATACCGTTCAAACGCGCCGCACCAAAGATACGCATCAAATCATCGTCCAGTGCCAAAAAGAATTTAGAATCACCTGGGTCACCTTGACGGCCACTTCGTCCACGCAACTGGTTATCAATACGACGCGATTCGTGACGTTCTGTTCCAATTACATACAGACCACCTGCGTCCAAGACCATCTTTTTATTCTGTTCAATACGGTCGTATATTTCTTGTTTTTTAGCCTCGTAATCTGGTGCATCGGTGTCCAATTCGGCAATCAAATCTTCGGCATTTCCACCCAATTTAATATCGGTTCCACGTCCAGCCATATTTGTTGCGATTGTGACTGCACCAGGTGCACCAGCCTGGGATACGATTTTTGCTTCGGATTCGTGGTGCTTTGCGTTCAAGACCGCTGGATTGATTCCTAATTTCTTGCGCACAATTGTCGCCAATTCTTCAGATTTTTCAATTGAAACAGTCCCAACCAAGACCGGCTGTTTTCGCGCCATACAATCCTGAATCTGTTTAATAATTGCGTCATATTTCTCATCTTTGTTGCGATAGATTTCGTCGTGATGGTCAATGCGCGCCACCGGACGATTTGTCGGAATAGACACCACACGCAACTTGTAAATTTCTTCAAATTCGGCGGTCTCGGTCATTGCTGTTCCAGTCATGCCAGCCAGCGTTTCATACAAACGGAACAGATTCTGATATGAAATACTGGACACCGTCTGATTTTCAGGTTGAACTTTTACGTGTTCCTTGGCCTCTATCGCCTGGTGCAGGCCGCGTCCAAAACGACGACCGGTCATCACGCGCCCAGTAAATTCATCGACAATCAAAACCTCGCCATCGCGAACAACATAGTTTACATTTTTCTGATACAGATGATGTGCCAATAATGATTGCTGCACATGCATAACCACCGCCGCATTTTCAGACGCATACAGATTATCACCAACCAAAACCCCCGCGTCTTTTAACAGACGTGTGATTGTATCAACACCAGGTTCTGTCAATGTGACGTGGCGGTCTTTTTCGTCTTTCTTGAAATCAGACGGCGACAACTGTGCGACGACCGCGTCAACCTGGGCATACAGTTCACTGGTATCTTCGGACGGCCCAGAAATAATCAACGGAGTGCGTGCTTCATCAATCAAAATACTGTCCACTTCGTCAACAATTGCGAAATACAGTGGTCGTAAAACTTGTTGTGCCTTGGAAAATTTCATATTATCGCGCAGATAATCAAACCCAAGTTCAGAATTTGTCACATACGTAATATCACACGCGTATGCTGCACGACGTTCATCATCAGTCATATCGTGCTGGATTATTCCGATTGTCAGGCCCAAGAAACGATAAACCTGGCCCATCCAATTGGCGTCACGCGCCGCCAAATAATCGTTGACCGTAATCAAGTGCGCACCTCGACCGTGCAACGCCTTTAAAAACAATGCCAATGTTGCAACCAGTGTTTTTCCTTCGCCAGTTTTCATTTCGGCAATTTGACCACCGGTCAAAACCATACCACCAATCATCTGGACATTAAAGTGACGCAGGCCGATTGTGCGAACTGACGCCTCGCGCACCAATGCAAACGCATCTGGTAACACGTTCTTTTCTTTTTCGCCCGACTGCAGGCGAGTCCGCAATTTCTGTGTTTGTTCGCGCAATTGGTCATCTGTCATTGCGTGATATTTCGGCTCTAAATCATTTATCAGCGACACCGTTTTATCGTATGATTTTACCAAACGGTCATTTGCTGAACCTAATACTTTTGAAATAATATTTTTTAACATAACTTTTCCTTGTCTTTTTCCCCAGATTTATAGCAATTTTGCACCTTGCGGTCAAGATACTTTATGATATAATGCAGATAACAAAACAAACAAGTGGCAACCGGGATATTTTCCCATAATATCAAGAGCAGAGGGCAATAATGCGAGAACCAATTCATCAGTTAAAACAATCAGATATCAGCAGCGAAGTATTTATCGTCGCTCCGACACAAATTGAATATATTGCGCAACTTTTCGCCGACCGTGTTGCTGACGCGATGAATATGCGAACATTTGCGCCAAAAATTCGTCAGATTGCGTCACAGTCCTTGCGAACAGCATTATCGACCGCCCGCCACGCCGGCGAAAAATAGTATCACACACCACGGCGTATTCAGAATCATCATTTCAGGGCAACAGTGTTTTTTGTCCGTCGCAAACACTTTCCCATCTGGGAAACCGGGGTGGCGTTGTTGTCGGTCCCTGCGGGGCAATGGACCCCGACCTTCGTCGGGGTGACGACCTAGAAAAACGCAACCAGTATAAAACGAACAATGTTCGTAAAATTAGACACCCAACCACATAACACCGTCATACCGGCGCAGGAGGGTCACCATTGTCCCACAGGGACTTTGTTATTCCCGCATTCAGAGACATCTCAAAGCAAAGCACCAACCGCAGTCCGCAGGCGACACGCTAAGTATTATTTTTTATTTTTCAAACATTGTTCACATTGTTGGACATTGGCTAATTTTTCTGTCGTCATACCGGCGCAGGAGGGTCACCATTGTCCCACAGGGACTTTGTTATTCCCGCATTCAGAGACATCTCAAAGCAAAGCACCAACCGCAGTCCGCAGGCGACACGCTAAGTATTATTTTTTATTTTTCAAACATTGTTCACATTGTTGGACATTGGCTAATTTTTCTGTCGTCATACCGGCGCAGGAGGGTCACCATTGTCCCACAGGGACTTTGTTATTCCCGCATTCAGAGACATCTCAAAGCAAAGCACCAACCGCAGTCCGCAGGCGACACGCTAAGTATTATTTTTTATTTTTCAAACATTGTTCACATTGTTGGACATTGGCTAATTTTTCTGTCGTCATACCGGCGCAGGAGGGTCACCATTGTCCCACAGGGACTTTGTTATTCCCGCATTCAGAGACATCTCAAAGCAAAGCACCAACCGCAGTCCGCAGGCGACACGCTAAGTATTATTTTTTATTTTTCAAACATTGTTCACATTGTTGGACATTGGCTAATTTTTCTGTCGTCATACCGGCGCAGGAGGGTCACCATTGTCCCACAGGGACTTTGTTATTCCCGCATTCAGAGACATCTCAAAGCAAAGCACCAACCGCAGTCCGCAGGCGACACGCTAAGTATTATTTTTTATTTTTCAAACATTGTTCACATTGTTGGACATTGGCTAATTTTTCTGTCGTCATACCGGCGCAGGCCGGTATCCATTGTCCCACAGGGACTAATTTAAACTTGCATACACAACACGAACATACTAGGGTATATTATATGAAATCGGGTGGATATGTATACATCTTGGCATCTGGGCCGCTGGGCACATTGTACATTGGGTCTACATCCAATCTGGTTGTGCGCATTTCTCAACATAAGCACAAAGAAATCCCAGGATTTACATCAAAATATAACGTAGACAAATTAGTGTATTATGAATGGCACGACAGTTTGAAAGAAATGGTATTGCGCGAACGGCAATTAAAACAATGGCACAGGAATTGGAAAATCAGGCTGATTGTGCAAAAAAATCCTAATTGGGTGGATTTGTATCCGATTGTATTGAAATCGTATGGATACGCCACAGAATAAAGATGTGCCTGTGGGGCAATAGATACCGGCCTGCGCCGGTATGACGGTGGGTGATAAGGTTCTCACTATGACCACGCTGTCGCAGTCTAAGTTCCCCTCTGGGAAACCGGGGTGGGTCGGACTGACGGCCCCAGAAAAACAGCCAAACAAAAACGGGGCGACGCCCCGTTTTTTACATACTGTCATCGTGGACCGAGTATGTGGTTGTTCCATTCTTGACACGCAACTTGCCCTTAGATGTGCCGCTGGTCATATTACCATAGTATGTGGTATCACCAACCTTGACATTCAGCGACGGCGTGGTCTTTTTCGTATTACGCAAATATACCTTGTTATCGCCAATGTGCAAGATTCGTCCACAGTCGCCGATTTCGTCTGCGCCGGCACCGTAACCGATTGTGGTCTGACCTGTTGGGCACTGATTACGTGCCAAGGTGGCATTTTGTCCAACTGTGCCGCCCGCACCATAATACCCCGTGCCCACATTCACACAACCTGCACCAGCCGTTGCGACGTATTGACCGCCACTGCACGTTGCTTTACACGACGCCAGTTCAGCGTGGGCGGCAGCTGTTGTGCCACTGTTGGTATAGCCCTTGGCTGTTGCGCACGCCGTACATGCACTGGCCTTGGCCGACGAATACGTATTTGTCGCACAGACAGCCGTTCCTGTACACGCCAATGTCTTAGTTGACGAACCACTTGCGGCGACCTGGCATCCGGTTGTATGCGTTCCCGCCACAGCAGAAGTACATGTTGTTTTTCCAGTTGTATCGGTATATGTCCCGGCCGCGCACGCCGTCTGGCTGGTCGCACCAGTGCCACTGACATAATATCCGGCCGACGCAGGCGTCCGACCACCAGTCGAGCCCCAATTTACCTTGGTTCCACCCGCACAGTATCCACCCGCAGTGCACTTTTCTTCGGCGGCTTTTGCCGTTTTAACAAAGTTTGTTGCCGTTGTCGTCAAATAACACGCCGTTGCAGGGCCAGATTTTGCCGGACTCTTGGTATATGCACCGGTCCCCAGCGAACTGCATGCAAACTTACCCATTTCGTCTTCGTATGTTCCGGTCGAGCATAACGGCATCGACGAATAACCAGGACAGTAACTATTCGCCGGACATTCCGCAACATTGTGATAATACATAGGATGTGTTGATGTGTTGCAGTATGTAGAACCATACTTGTCCACCATATACCAACCCGGATTCGCCGCTGTATAGTATTTGCCACCACCAACATCGTATTTACCCGTTGTCGAATTATAATGCACGCTTTCGACGTTAAATCTACCGGCGGAATTCGTAAAGGAATAATACGCCATGCACGACGTTATCGCACCCAGGCCGTTGCCCCATCCCTGCAGCGAGAAACTGGTGCGTGTCGGGTTCAGATAATCCGCTGGATATGTTGTGCGTTCAGTTGTTGAATCCGCCGGCGGACATGCCGTTGGTGAATTAGTCGCACCATACGCCACCGATGCCGATGGGCAATAATGCTTGACCGGACAGATTGTTTGTGTATTGTCGCCCGCCGTTGCAATATATTTACCCGCGTTTGTTGTTACCTTGCATTCAGAATTTTTGGTTTTACCATTTGTATTATCTGACGTATAGATTGATGGACATGTTGTGCACGATGTCGCTGTGCCACCAGCCGAATATGTCGCGCCGGTGCAGATTGGACATGTTGTTCCACTGACGATGTGTCCTGCTTTCGCACTCAACTCCGTATTGACCGTCGCAGGCCCCCATGTTGTTGCACCATTGGATGCAGCAACTTGTTTGTTATTACCAGACGCACAACCCGCTGGGGTCGGACTGATTTGGACACAATTGGTATGTGAACTCCATCCGGTACCGGTCGAATTCGCCTTGGTCCAGCCAGATGTCAGAACAGGGCATGCCGTGCATGACGCCATACCGGCACTGGCCGCATATGTCCAGTTTACACATGTCGTTGGCGCAGTGGCCGATGCCGCACAAGATGAACCCGCTGGGCAAATTGTACATGATGTCGCCGTTGTGCTGGCATAATAGCCCGCCTTGGACTTTAATGTGCTCAGCAACGATATTGTGCTGCTGTATGCGGTTGCACTGGACGCCGCGCGCTTGACCGTTCCACTGGCGCAATTAACCGGCGTTTGGTATTCATAGCATGCAGTGTATGCGCTGCTGCCAGCTGGGGACGTAGCCGTCCACCCAGAATCCGCAGCCGGACAGGCCGAACATGATGTCGCTGTTCCACCAGCGCTGTATTTCGCAGTGCCACACTGAGTACAAGTTGCGGCCGCAGTATTATTCCCACTGATTACATAACCACCGGTCGCTGTCACACCATATGTCGTGGCAGGCCATGCTGTCCCTGTATACGTCACGGTGTTCGTTGTAACCGTCGAACAGCCTGTTATCGTCTTGTTCGGCGCAGTGTACTTACACGATGTGTTCGCAGATGACCCCGCCGCAGAAGTATACGTCCCGCCAGATACAGATACCCCTGTTAAACCGCTGCATTGATGCTGAACTCCTGACGAACACCATGTCCCACTGGTACACTGTGACTGGCCAGTACAGTTGTTATTGCTGGTGTTACAGCCTGTCGTGTAATAACCCGTTGACACAGTGCTGCACGATGACGCATGTGCTGCACTATATTGTGTCCGACCAGTACACGCACTGCATGATGTCGCGGCGCCACCAGCACTGTATGTCCCGGCCGCACAACCTGTACAGGTCTGGCCAGATACAATATACCCAGGCTTTGCTTGCAATACCGTTGATATTGTCGTTTCGCCCCACGCAGTCGTGCTGGTTGCGTTTTGTTTCAATACACCTGCACTGCAATTACCACCAACGCTCTTGGTCTGGTTACATTGCGTTACCGCCGTCCAACCTGTGCCACTGTTACGTGTCCAACCAGATGTCTGGGCAGGGCACGCACTGCATGATGTTGCTGTTCCGCCAGCTGACCACACCGCACCACTGCACTGTTCACATGTCTGACCGTTTACAATAGAACCTGCCTTGGCACTCAATGCCGTCGATATTGTCGTTGCACCCCACGCAGTCGCGCTGGTTGCGTTTTGTTTCAATACACCAGACGCACAGTAACTGCTAATCGCCGTCCCTGTCTTGGTCTGGTTACACTGCGTTACCGCCGCCCAACCTGTGCCACTGTTACGTGTCCAGCCAGATGTCTGGGCAGGGCACGCACTGCATGACGTTGCCGTCCCGCCAGCTGACCACACCGCACCACTGCACTGTTCACATGTCTGACCGTTTACAATAGAACCTGCCTTGGCACTCAATGCCGTCGATATTGTCGTTGCACCCCACGCAGTCGCGCTGGTTGCGTTTTGTTTCAATACACCAGACGCACAGTAACTGCTAATCGCCGCCCCTGTCTTGGTCTGGTTACACTGCGTTACCGCCGTCCAACCTGTGCCACCGTTACGTGTCCAACCAGATGTCTGGGCAGGGCACGCACTGCATGACGTAGCCGTGCCACCAGCTGACCACACCGCACCACTGCACTGAGTACAAGTTGCAGCCGCTGTATTATTGCCACTGATTACATAACCACCGGTCGCTGTCACACCATATGTCGTGGCAGGCCATGCTGTCCCTGTATACGTCACGGTGTTCGTTGTAACCGTCGAACAGCCTGTTATCGTCTTGTTCGGCGCAGTGTACTTACACGATGTGTTCGCAGATGACCCCGCCGCAGAAGTATACGTCCCGCCAGATACAGATACCCCTGTTAAACCGCTGCATTGATGCTGAACTCCTGACGAACACCATGTCCCACTGGTACACTGTGACTGGCCAGTACAGTTGTTATTGCTGGTGTTACAGCCTGTCGTGTAATAACCCGTTGACACAGTGCTGCACGATGCCGAATGTGCTGCACTATAGTGTGTCCGCCCAGTACACGCACTGCATGATGTCGCGGTGCCACCAGCACTGTATGTCCCGGCCGCGCAACCTGTACAGGTCTGGCCAGATACAATATACCCAGGCTTTGCTTGCAATGCCGTCGATATTGTCGTTTCGCCCCACACAGTCGTGCTGGTGGCGTTTTGTTTCAATACACCTGCACTGCAATTACCACCAACACTCTTGGTCTGGTTACACTGCGTTACCGCCGTCCAACCTGTGCCACTGTTACGTGTCCAACCAGATGTCTGGGCAGGGCACGCAGAACATGACGTCGCAGTCCCGCCAGCTGACCACACCGCACCACTGCACTGAGTACAAGTTGCAGCCGCTGTATTATTGCCACTGATTATATAACCACCGGTCGCTGTCACACCATATGTCGTGGCAGGCCACGCTGTCCCCGTATACGTCACGGTGTTCGTTGTAACCGTCGAACAGCCTGTTATCGTCTTGCTCGGCGCAGTGTACTTACACGCCTTGCTGTTCTTGGACCCCGCAGCCGAAGTGTATGTTCCACCAGATACCGATACACCAGACAGGCTGCTACATGCTTCATATCCAGAACAACCAATGTAATCACCTGCATCATCTTTGGTGGCACAACCAGATGCAGCACCCGGATAAGACCCTGCTGGTATTGAATCACAGGTTCCAGCGACACTGCCCCATGTCCCTGCTGGACAGTATGCTTTGCTTGCACATGTGCCACCGGTATTCACCGCATTCCATTCACCTTTGATTAATGGCACATTACCACCTGTTCCCCCATAATAAACCTTGGTTCCACCAGGATAGTAATATGCTGTGGTGTTGTCACATGTAATCTGATTCGCATTGGCTGTTGCAACATATTTGCCTGCAACAGTTGTTAAATAGCAATTGCCACTCGCCGCACGCGTACCATCACTGTGCGTATATTCGCCCGGGCACGTTGTGCACGATGTCGCTGTTCCGCCAGCACTGTATGTCCCATCGCCACACGGTGTACACGTAGGATTGTATGTCCCAGCGCCGCTGATGTAATACCCCGCTTTACACGTTGTGGCATACGTCACTGTTCCAGTGTCGCTGATGGTCAGCGTACACGTACCATTTGATGGTTGAATACAATTATGTGCCCACGCAGCAAACAAGTTTGCATTGGACGTAAACGTTGTATTTACTGGCAGTGTTCCATTCGCCGTTATGCGCCGCGTTCCCGTGCCGCCTGACGCGGTCAAATCAGTCTGTTTGCTCGTATAGAATCCGCGGAACGTATACCCATCGCGGCTTGGAATGTCCGCTTTGCTGATTTCGTTTGTTGCCGCACTGTTACTGTACCAGCCCGTTGCATATTTTTGATATATCGTGCTGTGTGTTGCAGAACCGTCATAACTCTTTAAATAAATCGTGCGGACCGTTCCAGTACAAGCCCCAGCAATACGTGTTCCACTACCTAGATAATTAGAGTCACACTTATACTGTGCATAGAATGTAGTATTACCACTAACATTGCAGGCCGCGGCTGTTTTGAATGTGCCATTTGCCGCCACACACTGCGTTCCACCAGATGCAGCCGAAGTATTGTAGTGTCCGGCATACGATGCATTTGGCTTAGTCGGCAATGGCGACAGTTTTGTTACGACATCTGAACATGCGTTGTCGCTGTACCACGTTGCCAAACCCGTTTTTTTATACAGCGTCGTCGTCCCAGAACCACCATTTTTTATTCCGTTCAATGTAACCTTGTTACAATTCGCAGAACAGGTATATGAAGCAGGAGCGGTGCTGCTGGCAGAGCCACTACGCGTGTAACCAGTTGAACATGTGTTGATGGCACACTTGTCCAATACTTGCCTGGTTGACGGTGACCACGTTGGCGTCGTCCATGTGGCAGCACCAATCACGTTTGAACATGCAGAATCACATTTTATTGATCCAGTTGAACTAGTTGTATTTCCATCGGTACAGATTTCCAGACCAAATGTTTCTGTTAAAACCGTTGCTTCGTTTGACGAATCGCATTCGACCTTCTCCTTGCCAGGACACGCTGCACCAACAGGACATATATCTACCGATTTATAAGAAGCATAACCTTCGTCACAACCCGATTCATCGGTCAGGTAATAACCAGGTCCAACCGCATCGTATAACCAGCTGGACACTTCTCCTTGGTATCTCTTTGTATCCCTATCTACGAATACATATTCATGCAATCCGACTGTTTGACCATCAGTCACATTGGGATCCGGATCATACCACACCAACGCCATACACTCTGTAATCGCACCACGTCCATTTGCCGAGATTACCTTGCCTCCTACCATCTGCGAGCCACTGTATTCTTCAGGGAATATTTCACGTCTGTTCTCTTCACTGTTGGGGTCTGGACACTCTTGCTTTATATGTTGCTCGCAAAATGTGGTGCCTGTACACTGCGCCTGGCCAGTACATGCCATATAGCTGCTATCACATCCTGTGCCATGATAACCATATGACATTGTCGCACAGGCCGATGCAGGGGTAGCCGACGCTGTTTTATATGTTCCCTCCGCGCACCGGGTCCATACTGCATAAACCGTGGTTTTAGCCGTAAGAACCATCGAAAACGCCCCTGACGTTGCTGAACTTGCAGTTGACCATCCAACTAAACGATACCCCGCACGATGATAACTTGTGCCAGTCCCCGGATTCAAACTGCACGCCTCGCCAAAATTACATGCGGTTGCCGCCGGCGTCGTGCCGCTGCCGCCGTTTAATACATAGGTTACCTTAACCGTTTTTTTGACCGGTGCGGCCGTGCCACCAGGACAAGTATACTTGTCGATATTGTTGTATTGTCCCATGACAGAGCAGGGACGACATGCGTTTCCAACCGCAGGCGTACCATTATACGTTGTTGATGACGCATTAGACGTCATGTAATAACCCACCGCGCAACTGGTATATTGCTTGTACGTGGGACATGAATAGCCTGCCGCCAGCACATTACCGACACAAAAAACACCAAATACAAATGCAAAAAAACGCAGAATTCTGGACATTCTTCCCACTTCTTTTTCTCTTTTATTACTCATCTTAGAAAAAAAGCCGCTTTCACTGCAAGAGAAAAATGCTTTTTTACCTTTAAGGTCATGTATCTAACAAAATTTTCGTTGAATTTTGACAAATTACTGATAAAATTTTGTCCATCCAGACGCACAGAGCATAGTCGCCCAAAGAACCATCATGGTTCCAAGGCGGAGGAAAGTCCGGACTGCATGGGACGGCACATCGGCTAATGACCGAGCGGGGCGACCCGACGATTAGAGCAACAGTGACGAAGCGATTAAATTCGAGTGAAACGGGCAATCTCTGTGCGCAGCAACTTCAAATAGGCCCCCGCTTAAAGTGTCCCACCCAGGGGGCGGGTAGAAGGCTTGACGTCCGGTGGTAACATCGGATGCAGATTGATTATGCTCGCTACCCCGATGGCGGTTGTTATGACGGCTCCGGGGCAGAACAGAATCCGGCTTATCGTGTGTCTGGTAACCGTCCATCTGGGCGGTTTTTTTTTAGTGACGGAGTGATAAAGTGATAGAGTGAAAAAGTGTAAATGGAAAACGTCACCCCGACGAAGGTCGGGGACCATTGCCCCGCAGGGACCGACTATGCCGACACCCCGGCACGTTGTGCCACCCCGGCTGGTCAGGGGGGGGAAAAACTACATCACATAACCTTGCCCTGGGTTGGATAAAAGGTCAATTGGATTTTTTCCCACTTTGAAAATTCATTTTGTGGCAACATCTTGAATGGCTGACACACGTTTATTGCCGAACGAATAGTGTCCAGGACATATGCAAACGCCGGATCAGAATCTGCACGTGCCGCCGATTCGAACCACACATCACGCACCGTACCATTGCGTCGCATTGTCAAGTGTGCCACCGCACGAATATCCCCAATACCCGGATGATTTGTATCAATTGCCCAACAGCGCGTCATCGCAACACGCAACGCGTCGACCACCGATATTGTCAACGTCCGGTCCAATGACACAACCTGGCGATTGACACGGACGACGGTCTTTTTACGTGGGGCGGGGGTGTCATCTGGATTCTGGGCGTCCGACGGGGTCGCAGTGTCCTGGGGCGTGTCGGGCGCGGTATCGTCTATCAATGATGGTGATTCAATCGGTTTATCATCAATCGCCGGCGCGGGTTCGGTTTTTTGTTCTGGGTTCGGTGCGTCGGGTGTCGGGGCGGTGTCCGCATTGACATTATATAATATAGATTCATCCCCAGACACGCGTACCGCATTCAGGTCAATTTCATAAATCTGAATTCGGTCAGGCGCAACCAAAGTTGCACGGTCAACCACCAACGCAAACGACGTTATCATTACTGCCAATACCACCAGATGCCCCATCACGGACATCATCAGATTTTCAGACTTGAAAATATTAAACTTGCATTTCATGTTATCTGAACGTTGCACTATGCCACTTACTTATCCACCTGGGTGCGCAGTCCAACACGTTGGAACCCGGCATCCTTTAATTTACCCATAACCGACATCACCGCGCCATAGTCGGCACGACGATCGCCGTTTATCATTATCGTCAATTGTGGGTTTTCCCCGCGCATTGCAATTGCACGCTTTACAACGTCGTCACGCGATAACTGCTGTTGCCCAATAAAATAGCGACCCGATGCATCAACACTGATTTGAATTGCATGGTCATTACCCGTCAATGTGGTATGACCGGCATTCGGCAAATCCAGGTCAATACCTGTTGTCATCATCGGGGTCGTTACCATAAACACCGCCAGCAACACCGTCATAACGTCAATCATTGGCGTCAACGAAATTGCGGCATCAGAATTTCTCTGTCTTCTGCGCGACATAAACGCCCCCTTATTTACGTGCGGCCTGCATTTCACGACGCGTGTCATCCAAGTCGTCGTATAATTCGTCCGCTTTCTTGATAAAATATTGATACGCGATGGCCGCTGGCACCGCAGCAATTAATCCCAACGCCGTTGTTCCTAATGCCGTCGCCAATCCCGGCGCAACAACGCCAATTGACACCGACTGATTCACGCCGATTGACGCAAATGAATCCATAACGCCCCAAATCGTACCAAACAAACCGATAAACGGCGCGACATACGAAACCATAGACAAGAACCACAGATTCTTGTCAAACGGACGCGTCAGACGATCTGCAATCAAATCCAGATTATCAGCTGATTTAATTTTAACCGGATTTTTGCGTTGATAACGCCACAGGCGTATTTTTTCAATAATAATCGCCCAGGACATAACACTGGCCGCTACCAGAACCAGTGATATAAACAATGTTACAATATCACCAGTAAACAAATTTACCAACGAGAAACTATTTGTCATTTTCCTTTCCTTTTTCCTTGATTATTCCACAGTTACTTTCTGTAAAATCTGATTTGGTATGCGCTTGGGGCGCATGTCGCCATCAATATATACAACCGTTAGGCCCAGTATAGCACAAATTTCATCACCACGCACGAACTTTTGTTGTAAATCCATCGACGCCGCGCCAACGTGCGTTATTACCGTTTCAACCACAAATTCATCGCCCAATTTTAATGGCTGGATATATTTAATATGCAATTCACGCACAACAAACCCGATATCATCACCAGGCACATACCCCCCGCGAAACCAATCCATACGCGCACGTTCGGCAATTTCAATATACCGACCGTGATAGACAATACCACCCGCGTCCGTATCCGCGTATGCAATAGCAAATGGAAACGTATGTATGATTGACATTTGGGACGGCTTTTATCTCTGCTTGCTGACCACCATAGGATTGACAATACGTTCAATCACTGCCGACGGAATACGCTTTGGGCGCATATTGCCACCGACATAGACAGCCGTGCTTTTCATAATAGCGCAGACCGTGTGACCATGCATAAATTTCTGTTCCATCAATATCGCCGCGGAACGCAAGTCTGTAACCGATGTTTCAACAACCAATTCATCACGAACATGCAACGGACATTTATACTGCACCGACAAATCTCGAATTATGAACCCAACGTCACCTTCTGGAAACGTTATCCCACGCAGCCAATCCATACGCGCACGTTCGGCAATTTCAATATATCGACCATGATAGACAATACCGCCCGCATCAGTGTCACAATATGCCGTCATAAATGGGAATTTATGAATGTTATACTCAACAGTCGTCGTCATTGACATAATTTTATTTCTCCAACCCTAGATGGGTATATCCAGCGTCTGTAATAACACGCCCACGTGGCGTGCGCTGAACAAAGCCCAATTGCATTAAATATGGTTCAATTACATCCTCTATGGTGTCAGACGGTTCTGACAACGCTGCTGCCAAATTTTCGATACCGACCGGCCCCCCAGCATAATGCCGAACAATCGTTGACATATACTCGCGATCAATTTCGTCCAGACCACACCCGTCAATATGTAATTGGAACAGGGTGGTTTTGACTGTATCTGTGGAAATCGTGCCGCACGACAACGCCGTTGCAAAGTCACGTGCACGCTTTAACAGTCTGTTTGCGATACGGGGTGTGCCACGCGCACTATGCGCCAACATCAACGCCGCGTCTGCATCAATTGGTGTGCCCAAAACATTCGCACTGCGCATAACAATTTTTGCTAAATCGTCCGGCGAATAAAACGTCAGGCGCAAATCAATCCCAAATCGGTCACGCAATGGATTAGACAGCAACCCTGTGCGAGTTGTTGCGCCAACCAGCGTAAACGGCGGCAAGTCAATACGAACACTTTTCGCAGACGGTCCTTCGCCCAGCATGATGTCCAATTTGAAATCTTCCATTGCGGAATACAAAACTTCCTCGATTGCGGTCGGTAAACGATGAATTTCATCAATAAACAACACATCCATCGGTTCCAGCGCAGTCAATATTGCGGCCAAATCACCTTGCTTGGTCAACATGGGAGCTGACGTCGCACGAAAATTTGTTCCCAATTCGTTTGCCACAATATGTGCCAATGTCGTTTTGCCCAATCCCGGTGGCCCGTATAACAGAACATGATCCATTGCCTCGCCCCGGGATTTGGCCCCAGATATAAACACAGACAAATTCTGTTTCAGCGCATTATGCCCAATAAAATCCGACAATGTATGTGGACGAATAGACGCCGCCATTTCATCGGGTATATTTGGGTCTAAAAATCTATCTTTGTCCGTCTGCATTACTACAACAACTTGTCTTCGGCGTTTTCACGACCAACATATGCCTTTAAGTCATTATACATCTGGCGCAGATCTGCTGGTGTAGAATAATTTACATCGGCATTTTTTACCCGGATTGTCTCCAAATCAATCTGTGCCTGTTTTTTTAATACCTGGGTCAAGTGTGATGCAAATGCCCGCGCATCATCTGCCTCTGCCGCCCCCTGTAATAACAGCCCCCGGTTTGGGCGTGGCGACAAGAATGTAAAATCCGAAACGCTGGTATCTGGCGATACCAAGGCAAAACCTGACACCTCGGGCCGGCGCATCATTGCCTGCAATACATACCACGCACCCAATTGGTGACCAGCCAACCAGATTTTAGCACTGTCCTCATTTTTATTCTGAATCCAGTCAATTACGGTCGCAATATCCAACATATTATCCGCCGTGGTCCCAATTGCCCCCTCGGAATCATTGACGCCGCGATAGTTAAAACGAACCACAGAAAAGCCAATATCCATAAATGCCCGGAACATCGCATATGATACACGATCGTTCATGTGATGCTTTTGCCGCGGATTCCCAGATAACACGACCGCCAATGGGGCAGACGGCACGACTGATTTATGATATACCGCATGCAACTTGCCAGACTCACCGGAAATAATGACATCAACCATGGCTCTCACCTTTTTATTTTTGCTATCTCTTATCAATTTCGCATTATAATGTAGAACAAACAAAGGTCAACTTGCAATAAAAATATTTTTGCTTTGACACAACACGCGCAAATGTTCTAAGATTTATCTACGAGAGAACGAAAGGCTTTGATATGGCTAGATTTATTTTACCAGTGATTATCGCATCTGTATGCGCGACTGTCGCCCCTGCGTTGGCGGACGAAGAAATCGTGTATGATAATTTTCAGACTATTTATACCGAAACCCCGGTTCAGTCTTATTACGCATACCCAGATGACCCGAATTTCATTCCAGAAACAGAATTTATGGAACGCGCGGATAGTCTGGACTATGACCAGAACATTATTGACGCACGCGCCACCGAAGAGCAGGCACACCCAGGCGTAATATTTGCCGACCGTCCTATGATTGTGTGCCGTAATTTTGGGTGCACGCGTCTAAATGAAAAAATTACACGGACGTTTTTATTTAACAGCCTGGCCAATATGTTTATGATGAACGGCCACTCCCGTGTTTATATATGCGAGGCAGACCCGTTTTCGCGTGACTGCTTGCAATCAGGCATATCGTTCCCAGTCCGCAGTGGCATTGCCAACGCCCTGGTCAAGATTCCCAAGGCGACTATTTCCCAGGTAAATGTTTCAACTGGTTTGTCCAAGGCGACCGTGGGTATGACATATGAATTCTTGGTCAACGGTATTGAACGTCGATGTGAACCGACTGTTATGGATATCGTTGTGCCAATCAATTCTCAGGCAACACTATCCAACCGTGAATTTGCGTGCAATATGACCAGCGACGGTATCAGCAACGTGTCATTGTTGGTCAGCATTGATTATATTGACTTGGATTATGGTATCCTGGGCGGTTACTACTCGTTGGGCATGCAGGGCCCAACAACCGGTGGTGGCACAGGTTACGCGTTGTTCAAGACAGAATTTACGACAAACGGTATGACTTTCCGCGCCGCTGTTGATGGCGACGACGGCGGCTCATCCAGTGCCAGCAACCG
>URSJ01000009.1 GCA_900550495.1 uncultured Rickettsiales bacterium | reverse complement strand
AACAACTGCAACCAAATCCATGGAAACAGTTTGCAGAAACCCACAACGTTGGCGATGTTGTAACTGGTCCTATCAAGAACACAACAGAATTCGGTCTGTTTGTTCAGTTGACCCCAGAATTGGACGGTATGGTTCACATTTCCGACCTGTCTTGGAACAAACTGGACGAAGAAGAACTGAAAAAGTTCGTTCGTGGCCAAGAAGTGACAGCGAAAATTTTGGATATCAATCCAGAAAAAGAACGTGTCACACTGGGCATCAAACAGTTGACCGAAGGCGCAGACAACAAGAACGCAGCCATCAAGAAAGGCGCAGTTGTTTCTGGCACTGTATCTGAAATCACACCAGATGAATTGATTTTGGCACTGCCAAATGAAATCCGCGGTGTTATCCGTCGCACAGACCTGTCACGTGAAAAAGCGGAACAGGACACCAGCAAGTTCAAAGTAGGCGACACAGTTGAAGCATCTGTTGTTTCTGTCGAAGACAACACTGTTAAACTGTCTATCCGCGCATTGCAGGTGACCCTGGAAAAACAGGCTGTCAAAGAATACGCCAACCAGGCCGACAGCGGCTCTGTCTTGGGCGACATCTTGGGCGCTGCGATTGAAAACAGCAAAAAATAATTTACGTTTGTAAATTATTCCTAGATCCCCGACATTCTTGTCGGGGGTTTGTCTTTATGATATAATGGATATGCTATGAAAAAAGATTTGATTGTTTTAATGGGTGCCCCAGGCGCAGGCAAGGGCACTTTTGCACGAATGCTGGGCGAACGTAAAAAATATTGTTATGTTGAAACGGGTGCACTGTTGCGAACATTGCCGCCAGACAGTCCAATTGGCCAGATGGTTGCACGGGGTGAATTGGTTCCAGACGACGGATTGTTTAAATTGATGCACGACAATATTTGCGATGACGCTGACGTGTTGTTAGACGGTTTTCCGCGCACATTGTCCCAGGCACAATGGTTGATAAAATCATACGCAAAAAATTTTAACATCCATATTATCTATCTGGACATACCAGAAAGTGTTATAGAACATCGCCTGAACAAACGCCATGCCGAGGGCAGCACCCGTGCCGACGATGCCAACACAGCAATTGTCCAACGCCGAATAACAACATTTTGGAACATAACGATGCCGGCGATTGAATGGCTGCGCACCGCGCCCGGCATAAAATTCAGCGACGTTGATGTCAGTGGCCTGGATGTGAACGAAAATTTCGCCAACATCATTGCCGCATTACAACAATAAAAAACGCCCCGAATGGGGCATTTTATTTACACAATACTGCGACGCGCAACACTGAAAAACGCAAAACCCAACAACAGTATCATTATTGCCAAGAATATTACCACAGCCGCACTGTCGTATTCTGCGAACGGCAATTTCATATTCATGCCATAATACCCAACAACAACCGTTGGCACCACCAGAATAATATTCCACATAGTCAAACGATTAATGTATTTATTCGAGTCCATGTTAATGACGCTTTCAAATGTTTCTTTGATTGATTTTAACATTTTACTGTATGACGTCACAACCTCGGTAGCCTGGGACAATTCAATACGCGCATCTTCGACCAATTCAGCGGCATCATCATTCTTGATAAACCAACGCATTTTGTCCAGTTTATCCAACACCGCCACATTACCTTTTATCCCAGCCATATACAGGGTATAACTATTTTCAACCTCTAGCAATGCCATCAAGTCGCGACGATGAATATGATTACTCAACGCTTTTTTGGATTCCAAAACACGCTTGTTCAATTCCTTCAAGAAACGCAGATATGATTCCGCGATATAATAAATAACGTTTAAAATAAACTCCTCGCGAGATGTTTTTTCATCCTTTTTTATCTTGTCTAACAAATCGCATCGCTTGCGACAAACAGTGATGACACGTGTTGCCGAATAAATAATCGACAGCGGTTCTGTATGCCACAGTGTGTCTGTTTCACGATTAATGATAGGAAAACGCACGATGATGACCTTGTAATCATCTTCCAATTCGATACGTGGCTGTTCATCAGGGTCCAAAATGTCTGAGATAGTATCCTCGTCAATTTTGTATTTATTTTGCAGTTTTTCAAAATCTTCGTGATCGGGATTTCCGACGTTCACCCAAGAGAATGATTTTAATTTTTCAGTCACAAACATGGCCATTCTCCTTGTTTTCTAAACTGCGGGTATTTTACACCAGTTTTCACAAGAAATCAAATAAATCTGGGAAATCATACCGATATTTTTTTGTTCGCATATGTGTGATACTGAACGCATGGCCATACAGACAAACTCTTTTACAATTGCACGATACATTTTATTGGGGTTGGCCATTTTAGTAATCGGGGCAATTTTGTTTTGGATACTATAAACCGTCCTGACGGACGGTTAAATTTTTGGTCGGGGTGACAGGCTTGGTTTCACCGACCTGGGCACATTCGCCAAGCGAACCGGCATACTGCCGTCTGCCTTGTGCCTGCGGTTCAAACCTGCTTCCCCGCAGGTTCGATTCCGGTCGCCACAAAATAAAAAATGGTCCGATTGGACCATTTTTTATTTTGGTCGGGGTGACAGGAATCGAACCTGCGACCCCTTGCACCCCATGCAAGTACTCTACCAGGCTGAGCTACACCCCGAACGCCGTCAAATATAATCTATTTATTTTTAAAATACAATCTTTTTATTACCTGTGAATTCATGCATATTGTTCATACGCCTCACCAAGAGTATCATACATACGTCCGGACAAAATAAAAACAATCAACAAAAAAAGGATTAAACTATGTCAAAACCTGAAAAGAAAATGTGCAAATGCAAACACTGTGGTGAAATGCACAACGATAAACAACCACACCAAGAATGCGATAAAAAGCCTGATACAAAATAAAACTCTCGCACAAAACGTCGGTCGCCCCAGACCGACGTTTTTTTATTATACCAACATCACATGTAATTTTATGCTTGCACGAATCGGAAAAAAGTTACTAGTATTGCGCATATCAATTAAACCTAAACGAGGGTATGTCCATGATTATAGGTATTGGGATTGACTTGGTGGAAAGCGGACGTTTCTTGGATTGGTCTGCATTTAAAAAACAGCGCATATTTACAAAAAAAGAATTAGAATATGCCGACGCAGACAACGCAAATGCGGAAAAACATCTGGCCAACTTTTGGGCCGCGCGCGAAGCGTTCTTAAAGGCATTAGGAACCGGGTTTGGCGAAGACATCACGTTTTCCGATGTGTCGGTTGTCCATAACGACGCAGGCAAACCGGAATTATTGATTGCCGGTGGCGCACGTACCGCATTAAAAGAATCAGCAGGCAGTAACGCAGTCGTCCACCTGTCCATTACCGACCAAGACGACTATTCTGCCGCAATCGTTGTAATAGAAAAAAATTAAAAATTTCCGCCCAAACGGGCGTTTTTTTACACCAACAGAAAACGCGCCGTTTGGCGCGTTTACGTTTTTTATTTTAATGGTGTAAAGCATTCACCGCTGGTGTTACAACACGCTGTTTCGCCGTTGCCAACGTCCGAATATACTTCACCGGCACAACACCCATATTCATCAGGTGCGGCCCCATCATCACACGTCGGGTCTGTAATATCTTTTGTGCCGGCAGTGGTCTCTATTACATCTGACACAAACTCGGTATCATAAGACGGGGACGCAACAAACATCTTTTCCTGTTGCGATACATTATATGCAGGCTTTGATGCAATTATTTCTTCCTCACTCGGGATTGCCTTGGGCGCAGGTTCTATGACCACCGGTTCTGGCTCTGGCGTTGTTTCTGGTTGGGCAACAACCGGAACAGGGGCGGGCTCAACAACAGTTGGTTCTGGCTCGGGCTCTGATATCGGCTCTGGTTCAACCGCCACAGGTTCTGGTTCCGGTTGTTGAATTTCAGGTTCTGACATAACATCCACCTGTGCCACCTTTTCAATAACGGCCTGTTCCGGCTCAATAAATGGTGAATCCTCTGTGATGGTGGCAGGCGTCGTCTGTTCAACAACTGGCGCAGGTGCCGTTGTTTCCAGTTCTGGCACAGTGTCACTGTTACGTTTTTGATACAACCACAATGTAAATATCGCCAGCACAATCAAGACGACTAACATTAGATAATATATCATTGTTGGCTTCTGTCGGGACGACGACCCAGATACTGGCACAACACCACCAGAAATCGGCGATACCGGACGTCCGCCATTACCACCAACCGCCGGCATAACCGGGGCCGGGCGCGATTCTGGTGTATCAACCGGCATTGTCTGGACAGGCGCCACCGGCGCTACAACTGGTTGTGCGGGCGTCAAACTGTCCAATACTGGCGCAGATGATACCGGCGGAACATTTGAAATCGGCGCGAAATCATTGTCCAGCCGCGACGCAGGGACAGGTGTTTCGCTGTGTAATGACGTTGGTGGAACAAACGATAACGGCGCGTCGGAACGCACATCCACATATTCAGGTTCTGGCACAACACTGGACGGCGCTGCGACCGAGCCCACGCGACTTTCAGTAGCGACCGCCGGCGTATCAAACTCTATGGGTTTGAACGCGATTTCTTCGTCCAATATTTCTGGGTCTTTATCAAATAATGGTTTTACTTCTTCGTCGGCCATCTCTTCTGCCTTTGGTTGATTTGTTGATTGTATAACTGTAATTTCTGTATGTTGTGCCGGCACAGTCTGGGGCAGGTGTGCATCCACCACCACCGCCGGCGCATAGGTTGACGCAACGACAACTGGTGATACAGATTCTGTCACCACGTCATGCGCATTTGCCGCCATCGTATTGTTTCCCAGTCTGTCCAGCAATTCACGTGCAATGTGCGCATCATCTTCAGCTGCCACCAGTCGCCGCTGGGCATTGACCAGACGTCGCCGTGCACGACGCAATTTTTCGTTTGTGGCGTCTATTTGAGATTCACTGCGTAATATCTTGGACGCCGACTGTTTGGTCGGTTCACGCCCAATAGATTTCTTTTGCAGGGATAACTTGGACCGTAACTCACGCAGACGGGATTGCAGTTCTGCAATACTGTCATTCGTCCGTTCAATCGTTTCACGTGCCATATCTGCCGCCGCGATTGCTGCGCCCAGGCGTTCAGTCGCACTGCGACGCACCGACGCACGTCGGAAGTTTTCCATCATGTGCAACGCAGGTTCTGTATCTGCACCTTCATCGTATGCGCGTATCAAATTGTTATACGCCCCCAGCGCATGATATTCAATATCCAGTTTTTGATATTTATTATTCTTCTTGGGACGAACAGTTTCCAAATCAACATGCCAATCGTTTGTCAGCACATCATCCCACTTACGACCATCTGGCGCGTCAATTACCAACAAAACATTTGGTTTATCCGTCGTGATTGTCTGATCCAGCACAAACACCAAACGCCCTGTGTTATCATAATACGCCCCCAGGTCGTTTCCAGCAATTTTATACTGGCGCATGGTTAAAAGTTTTTCTCTCTCGTTCGGCATTTAGACTTTTCCCCACTATTAGAAATTATTTTTTCTTTGGTGGCGTAAATTGATATGCCTGCTTACAATGTTCATAGCAATATGGTTTACCGACAAATACTGTTTCGCCACAGAAGTGAAAATTTTCAGAATCCGGATCACCAATCGGCCAACGGCATTGATTAGGCTTCAGGTTTGCCATTTCCAATGAATGCTGAATTATACGCTGGTGCATAGCCAGTGTTTTACTGCTGCTGGTCTTGGTTGATTTTGTCGTTTTAGGCGTGGCCGGCGTTGCAACAGGCCATTTTTTTTGCCCCACCGCATTCTTTGGTGCAGACGCTGCCACCTTCTTGGCCGGCGTCGCCTTGGTCAGGGGTGTTTTTTTGGCGGGCGCCGAAGCAGTTTTTTTGGTTACAGTTGTGACTGTTTTTTTTGCCGAAGACGCCACTTTGACCGCCGAGGTCGACTTCTTTGTCGCAACCTTGACCACCGAAGTTGACGCAGCAGCGGCACCACCCGCCTTGGCATTCCAGCCCAACCGGTTCAGTTTGCCAACAACAGCATTTTTACTAATACCCAGTTTTTTGCCGATTTCAGACGTGGACAATCCCTTGCCCATCAAACCTTTTAATTTTTTTAGTGTTGCGCTATCCCAACCTTTGCTCATTTTATATCAACCCTTGTTATACTTTTATGGTATAATTCTATCACAGTTCCGATTCGAAAGGCAAGGGGGAAAAATATGTTTTGGCAAATCTTTTTTATTGTATTGTTGGCCCTCGCATTATGGTGTGCATGGCGCATATCTGTGGCCGACCTGCGTCGTCGCATTATCCCAGACGCATATTTATGGCCGCTGTTGCTGATTGGCGCATTAATTGTAACCTGGTCACCTTTTTGGCCAATTGGTCCATATACTGCAACTGTTGGCGCGGCATTTGGATATGCACTGGCCGCGATTGTTGGCTTTGTATTTGATTGGGTACGTCGTCGCAAAAATCCAGATGCAGACACACCAATTGGTATGGGTGATATCAAATTGATTGCGACTGGTGGTATATGGATGGGGCCCCAGGGGTTGGGTCTGGCCCTGGTATTAGCATGCATTGGCGGTGCAATATGGTCACTTGCAAGGCGCAAACGCTATATTCCATTCGCGCCGTTCTTTATCGGTGGCGCAATTTTGTCTTTAATAGCAATGGCCTTTTTGATATAATAACATACAAAGAATTAATACGTATGCTATCTGCAACAACCAAAGCGACAGAAAAGACATCAAACAGGAATCAATAGCAAAAAAAAGAAAAAACAAAATGCAAAAAAATAAAATATTTTTTCACTGCTCTCTGTTCTCTGTTCTCTGCTCTTTATTCTCTTGTGGGGCATTGGCGGCGACACAGCATGTGAATTCTGCACCAAAGCCTGTATCATCTTATGGGTTGATTCAGAACGTTCAAAATTATTCATCAAATCCATTTTGGTCCCCGAACAGCCCATACAATTTGCGCATGCCCCAACCAGTATACGCCCAAGGTACTGACGTTGATACTGGCGATTGTCAGCGCGTCGTGTCTGCCCTGGTTGCGTCATATTGCGCCACAAATAACAACTGTATCGATACCAGATTGAACGACGCACGACCGACATTAATTGTGCAATTGGCCAGCATTTCCGGTCACAACTATGTTACACCATGCGCAGGATTTATTGATTCTGAATTCAAAACATATCGCGATAACAATGCCATTGCCGCCCCACGCGCAAATAGCGTTACTGCATTCCCGACCGTAACCCAGCCGGTAAAAACAAGTACGGATTCTGGGGCAAAAATTAAAAATCCTTATTCTCTCAAGACACCAGATTGGGCAACCGAAATGCAGGAGCGCGACCGAGAGTTAAAGCAATTGCAGTCACAAAATGGCGCCCATAACGAACACGTGGTAAAAATGGATTTTCCAAATACAATTGCTGACATATCCTTCCAGGAACGCATAAAAAACGCTGCCGCTGGATATGAACCATACAAGGATAAATCAGCATACCAACAGTTAAAGTTAGAATCCGAAGCAACACATCAACAACGCATGGCACGGCGCAAACAAATATTGACCCAATGGCAAGAAGCCGCGGCAGAAACGCAAACTCAAATTACATCGGAACAAAAAAATCAGATTATTGCAAAAATTGCACAGGCATTAAAGGATGCTCAAAAATGAAACCGCTGAACGCATTTTTATCAACCTGTGTATTTTCTGCATTTTTGTGTTCTGGTGCTAGTGCCGAAATATCTGCAAACTGTCAACAATATACAGATTGTGATTCGTTAGTGGCATGTGAATTATATGCAGAAGTTGAAAAAGCACTAAGTAATATGCCCACCGACTATAACGGTGCGGCAGCACGAGCGGCCAGTTATTTATCAAAATGTGCGAATTATCCTGACAAGTTTAAACATAACATTGATATCATCGTATCAGATAATCCCCAGGTTCGTGTAACCATTGATTGGTCTGCGGTTCGCAAACGTATGGTTGGTGGCGACCACGCAGATATCGCATCTGGCGATACAGAATTGATAACGTATATCGTAAACGAAGTTTTTGGCCCGGACACCAGGGCCCAAGAAACTTTCTTTACAGACCTGGCCACCAAGTATATTGTGGCTAACAAGGCTGATCAAACAGCCCGGCTAGACGATGCATTTGTTATCGATTTCCTGGGCACAGATGATAATTTCAACAAATACAAAGCCGCATTAGTTGATTTAACAGGCACTGATAAAGATGAGCAACTGGGGATTGACGTTACATGGGACGATGTTTTAGTTGAAATATCCAATGTTTTGGACACAACAATGGCAAAACGCGGTGCTCTGGTGTGCGAAAACAATCGTTCTTGGCAGGCCAGCATTGACGTGGTCGGGTGGGGCGCAACAATCGCTGCCACCATTGCCACGTTCTTTGCAGGTGGGGCGGGTGGCGCGGCGGTAACCGCCGGACGTGCTGCAATCGGCGTTGGATTAAAGACTGCCGCCCAAGGCATAGCCAAGGTTGGCGGAAAAGCCGCTGCAAAATCAATATCCAAGGCTGGCGGAAAAAAACTAGCACGTTCTGCAATAAAATTAGGCCTGAAAAATGATATGCGTGGTTACGCAGCATACAAAGGTCAAGGTGTATTAAAATCTGGGACAAAAAAATACGTCAAGACACTCGGCCAAAATCTCAAAACGAAAAAGACATTGATTGCTGGTGCTGGTGCCGCAGTATACCAAATAGGTGGTTCGTATGCCCAAAACTCAACATCTGCAACACTGTATGGATTGGTCGAAAGTGATTTAACCAAAGATTACGTAAACTGTCGTGACTTAGATCACAACGAGGGCTGTTACACCGTTTGTGGTGATGATGGTGCTGGCACAGATGATTTGAATACCAAGGCGTTAAAACCTGTATTAGGCAAGACCTACTGTGTGAACGAAAAAGATTATGCACTGTATGAAATCACATCTAATGGTGGACGCGGTAACCCATTATTGATGACCACACAGCAATGGAAAGATGTAAAGGCACGCATTTCTTCTTCGGTCAAGGACCAGGGCAAGTGTGACTGGAATGAAGACGATATTGACATGTATGTCGGATACTATATGTATGACCCGGATACGTTGGAAATATCTGACAGCAATTTGATAATTGATGATATTATCAGGCTAGATGATTAAAGTTTTATATACAATTTTTGGTATATTGTTTATGACCGCTGCCCATGCGGCAGCGATAGATGTTCCTGTGGCACAGATTGATGTTGATGGATTTATCCCTGCAGACGAAATATTAAACCACGCACCTAATGATACAAAATGTGCAACAGCCTTATTTGCAAACGCACTAGCACAAACCGCAAATACGGTGTCAGAAACAGACCACGAAACCGTTATTCAACAATGGATACAAACAACATTTTCATCGGTTTCGACATTGACGGCGGTTCTAGAATGTCCTGAATTTTTAGAAATTCCAGAAAATGAAGCGATACGTTTTTTGCCAATAAAATACACATTCCCCGGCGGACGCGAAATAGTTATAAATTATGAAACTCAGCCCAAGATTTTAAAGCAACGCCTGTTATTGGCGAGCAAGCGCGGCGTCAACAATCTGGCCCCCAGTCCACGTATTGATGACAATTCTGTTTGGACTAATACCGACCCTGCATGGTATGCAATTATGGTTGTGCAACATGGTGCCTTGGATGCATTTGCCGCCACCGGCAAAAACCACACGATTTCATTGCAATATATCAAAGATAACATTGACGACCTGTATCCTAAAAACAGCGGCTGTACCAGTCGCAGTGCACTGGCCAAAGACACTGACTTAATAAATCTGGCCATGCATCGGACGGTCGGGCTGGGCGATGACGATACAAACGATTACTATGTCGCCGGCGATATAAATTTGCAATGGATTTCATATTTAGAAATCGCAGCCGATGTTGCGATTACCGTTGTGACGGCTGGTGGTGGTGCGGTGGCACTGGGTGCAACTAAGGCCGTTCGCGCATCACGCACACTAAAAAATTTAACGACCACAATAAAAACATTGTCAAAATCTGAAAAGGTTCGGGACTACGTTCGCTTGTCACAACAATATGCTCGTGCCACCGAAGAATTAAAAAAGATTGATCGCGTAAAAGACATCGCCGCCTATGAACGTAAATCGTCCGAGGTTCAACGCCTGGGACAAAGCATGCGACAAATAGAACATACCGAAGAAGACGTAAAAAAATACAAACAGGCTACCAACAGTTTTGCCGAAATCAATAAATATCGCCGCGCACTGCGCAGTCTGCATACTGCCCAACGGGGCAATATTGTGGCACGCGGCGGGCGTGCACTACGTGCAGCAAACACCGGCAACAAAATGTTATCACGCGGGGCGCGTATCGCGCGCAGCAGCAGCACATCTGGTCGTATTCGTGATTGGTTGTTTAATTCCACGATGCGAAACCTTGGCATGTTGTCCAAGATGGAGGCCGCTGGCGGTCTGTTATACGGCGCATTGAAATTCGCGGGCGACATGTATGATTGGACCGAAATCAGCACCGGTGAATTTACCAATAATGTTGATTTTGCACCGCTGTTATTACTGTCTGCGGATGATATTCCAGGCCAAGAAAATGTCGTAAACTATGGTATGTGGCTGATGTGGGCAGGTGACAGTGTCAGTGCTGCAGCTGATGATGCCGCATATCTCCAGGCAATGGATACGGCTGCAAAGTTTTATCAGGATTTATCAGAAACCCAGGACGATGAAAATAATTATGCGTGCGATGTTGATATTTATGTTGTGCGTCCAATTCTGCAAAATCCTGGCACAGAAAATACCGCAATTTACTATTTGATAATGAACGACATTCCTTGGACAACGCATATCGACGAATAATCGTGGATTGCAATACGCGGATGAAGGATTGTCTGCGCTCTGGGTCGGTCGACAATGGCTATACAGAAAATAAATTCCCATTGTATTTTTGTTCTTAAATACTTATAATACTTGTACAAGGTAACACGGGGCAGGAGAACTAACATATGAAAAAATTATTACTGGCAGCAATCGTTATCGGCACATCGGTTTGCACCGCAAATGCATACCAGGTTTTATCGTCCAAGGAACTGGGCAAAAACGATGCGCGTAATCAAAACGTCGTTGTAAAATGCACAACAGACACAGGTCAAATTTCAAACCAGACATGCAGTCTGCGTCGCTATGTAAAATGCACTGGCACCGCAACAACCAAAAAATGTAGCGGATGGCAACCGTGGCGTGATTTACGCAACCCGTCATCAGAATACGCTGATTGGCGCAGTGGTGCATCAGCATGTTGCCGTGAAATGGGATTAAG
The DNA here is from genome assembly GCA_900550495.1 of uncultured Rickettsiales bacterium. Taxonomy (GTDB): domain Bacteria; phylum Pseudomonadota; class Alphaproteobacteria; order Rs-D84; family Rs-D84; genus Enterousia. Next base: position 25,055 of record URSJ01000009.1, on the reverse strand, counting down.
ATAAAAAACGCGCCAGTGGCGCGTTTTTTAGAATTCGGATTTCATAGTGCAGCGTTCAAACAATACCAAATTATTTTTTACCCTGCACAATCGCATTGTAGTATCTGTATAATTCTTTGGCTATAGAGGATACATCACGAAACCATGGCCCTGTGTTGGTCGCACAATAAGAGCCAGAACAAGCCAAATTGTTCAAATCTTTTTTGCCAGATTCAACCTTGCGACGCAACGTTTGTGCCTGGCTGGCGATGCTGTCCGACACAGTTGAAAAGGACATCCATCTCCCAGGGCCGCCCAGGCCCGCAATGTTATTTTTTGTCCGTGCCAAAGATGACATTCCGCGTCCAGATTCATACAATGATATGGCCGCAGAAATAAACGGGTTTAGTTGCTTTTCCTGGGCTTGCGCCAGAAACACTGGCCCCATATCCTGCAGTTTACTGGGGGCATTTTTTTTTGCACGACGCGCAACCGCTTTGTTAAAGGCCTGGCTGAACGCATCAGGATCAATATCCGAAAAATCGTTTTTATATATTAAATTTGAATACTGCAATGGGCTAAAGTTTTCTTGTTTTGGTTCTGTCATAATCGTGTATATAAATGTTTCACACGCCTCTGTATTATCGCCCCACACGTTTTTGCAAATCTGGGCCAAATCCGCCTGGGTAACGCACCCAGCAGTATCGACAGAACCAGATTCGTTTTTTGTTACCAGAATCGCAAACAGTTCATTATACGCCTGTTGCATGTTCTGTGGTTGCTGTAACAAACCGTTACGCATTTCGGTCAATTTTGCGGACGAAATACAATACACGTCCGAACCAGCGCACACAGGTGACACAAAACAGACCAGTAAAGTAAAAAATAATAATTTTCGCATCATTGGTTCAGTGCCTCGCTGCATTTTATTGAAATCTGATATGCCTGGTCCAGGGTAGATATCTGCTGGGCATTAAATATGGTTGCAACGCCGCTGGTTATTGTGGCCCCCGCCGCCAGAACATTGCTTGCGGTGTTCAGATTTTTTTCTTTTGCCATACCTGAATCTGTATTATCGGAACGAATTTTGTCACTGTTTGCAGTTGCGCTGACTATCGTGCCACTGGCACCAACCGCGATACCAATTCCACTGGCTGTCGCGGCACTTTTGGCCAGACTGTCTATCTTGTCCACATTCAACAGACTGTAATCACGACAGGCTGATATAATCCGTTCCATTTTTTGTATTGTAGCCATGTCAGCGTTATTGATTTGCGCCTGCATTTTTGAATCCTGCAAATCTTTGATTGAGCCGACACAACTATCCAATTGTGCACGCAAATCCTGATCTGTGCGATTATTTGCTGCAATAATTGTCCCTGCAATATTTGTCGCAGTATTTCCCGCCAACAGTCCTGTTCGCCAGTTCCCTAAATTTTTGGATTTTTGTTCCAGTTGATTTTGTTCTGGTGCCGACTTTGACTTTCCCTGCATCAGTGTCATCGTTTCTTCAATAAAATCCTGGCCCTGTTCAATGGTCATACCAGAATTATTAGAACGCGCCTCGCGCTGTTTTACATCATTGATAAGTTTTTCAATTTGTTTATCTGTGCCAGCCTTGGCAATACCGACCGCCGTGGCCCCAACGCCTGCGGCAGTTCCCACCGCAGTTACAGCGGTATTAACCTGGGCCATTGTTTTCATTGATTTAAACGACTGTGATATTCTGTCGCAATTGACCTGTGCGTTTTCTATTGCAATCACAGGGTCCAGCGGCACCGCCATACACGGCGCAACACCCAACACGGCAGGCATGCAAAATATGTATAACTTTTTCATAATAATATTATTATATCACAAAATCGCACAGTTTAAATTAAAAAACAGTGCCACATATTCGGCGGACATTGCACCATAAAAAAACAAAATCGCCGTTTAATCGGCGTTTAGCTGAACGTTTCGCTCGGCGCGCTCCGCACGCCTGCGCGCAAATTTGTACTTATTCAAACTGCGCTACGCTTGTTTTCATATACAAATTTTGGTGGAGCTGATGGGATTGGCTTCGCCGACCTTGCAAAATTTGCTGACGCAAACCGGCATACTCCCGTCTGCCTTTTTGCGGCGGGTCAAACCCACGTCTCGTGTGTTTTCGTCCCACTCCGAAAAAATTAAAACGCCGTTTAATTGGCGTTTAGCTGAACGTTTCGCTCGGCGCGCTCCGCACGCCTGCGCGCAAATTTGTACTTATTCAAACTGCGCTACGCTTGTTTTCATATACAAATTTTGGTGGAGCTGATGGGACTCAAACCCACGACCTCTACGATGCGAACGTAGCGCTCTATCAACTGAGCTACAACCCCAAAACTGGTGCGGATAAGAAGACTCGAACTTCCAAGGCATTGCTGCCACTAGTACCTGAAACTAGCGCGTCTACCAATTCCGCCATATCCGCAAGGCGTGCATATATTATATCAACTTTGCATATTTTGCAAGGGGAATTTTCATTCCGTTACATTTTGCAATAAAAAATTTATCCCAGAAATGCAGTTTTAGTAATTTCCACTTGACGTGCACGGGCGAACGGACTAGAATTTTACGACACACGGTTTTGGGGATATGGCGGAATGGTAGACGCTGAGGACTTAAAATCCTTTGGTCATTGCGACCGTGTGGGTTCAAGTCCCACTATCCCCACCAAGATGTTCCTATTTCGGATGTGTAGCTCAGTTGGTTAGAGCGCTTCGTTCACATCGAAGAGGTCGTTGGTTCGAGTCCAATCACATCCACCATATTTTATCACACCGGTATCGGTGTTTTTTTGTTTTTTCCCTTGCCCTGAATTTCGCAATTTTGCTAAGATTCAATCAGAGATGAAGAAAATTCTGATTTTTGCAATGTGTTGCATTATGTGCAGCGGTACAATTCGCGCCGCCGTACGTGATGGTAATGTCAAAAATCGTGGTGCGACAACACCTGTGACCCAGCAACGCGTATCAACCACATCGCGCACAAACGCACGCACCGCAACGCGAATTCCGGCAACAAACGCATCGGTGACCCAGCGTGCCGCGGCCACCACACGTGCTGCAACAACTAAAACAACCACGACGCGCCCAGTAGATAAATCTGTGTCACGCAATGCGACACCTGGGGTCACGGCGCGTGCTGCGACCAATGCAACGCCTGTGACTGAAACGCGCACGGGGGCGGCATACGAACAATGCAAGAACGCGTATTTCGCGTGTATGGATCAATTCTGCCAACTGAAAAACGATGACTATCGTCGTTGTTCGTGCAGTAATCGCGTCCTGGAACTGGCCCAGATTCGCAGCGTTATGCAAGAGGCAGGCGACCAACTGACCGTATTTAACGAAAACCTGGATACTGTGGGATTGACCGCGGCCCAGGCCACCGCGATGCGCACCGCATCCGAAGGGGAAAACGCACTGACATCTGATACGTCTGCGTCCAAGGCGTTATTACAGGCAATTATGAATTCTATTCGTGGCGACGACGCAACTGTTGGTGGCAAATATTCCAGTTTAAACAGCATAAACCTGGCGTTTGATACAACGAACGCATTTGGCACGATTGACGCCGGCGCGGCGGTTGCGGCATATAATGGACAAAACCTTTACAGCGCGGTTTATCCCCAGTGTCGCAGTGCAGTGCGCACAGACTGTAATGACGCATCACTGCAACGTGCAATCAATGCGTATTTGATGGCCATAGAACAGGATTGCAACACGGTTCAAACCGCCATTGAAACAAAACAAAAACAAATGAAATCCGCCATCCGCGAGAGCAGTGCGATGCTGGACTTGGCACGTGTTGAAAATCGTCAAAAACACAATTCTGACGACATAACATCATGCATAAACAACGTTGAATCCGCGATTCTAAGCGAAGAGGTTTGTGGTGCAAATTATCACAAATGTCTGGACAATGGTGAATTTATTGACATTTCAACCGGCGCACCAATCGCTGGTGTTGAAAGGTTTTACGAACTGGAAAAACTGTTGACGTTTGCCGATGGCGTAAATGCTGCCGATCAAAAATTATCCAAGGTTTCAACCAATCGAACGTTCGTTAAAAACTTTGAAAATCGCACCAAGAAATTCGCCCAACCAGCTCTGGACAAATGCACCGAGCAGGCCGACACCGTATGGTCTGAATACCTGGACAAGGCAATGTTGGCCATATATTATGCCCAACGGGACAAGGTTTCTGAGATTAAACAGGGGTGCTTTGATTTCGTATCATCGTGCTACATGAACGGCGATGCCAGTTTGACTGCTGCAATGAAGGAATTGACTGGTGACAGCAGTATCGTTTTGCAGCCAGATAAAGTTACATTATCAACTGAAATGTGTCGCGATTATATTGAATCATGCAACTATATGTTTGACGGGAATATTGTGCGCGAATACGTCAACAACCGCACAGATACTGACACGCTGACTGCATGTCGCGCCGTTGCAAAACAATGCTTTGACAGTTTTGGCGGATCAGGGTATCAAAATTTCTATTACCCATACAGCGGCCTGTTCAAAACTGGCCGGGCATTGGATTGGTTTACATTGTATGAATACACACTGGACAATGCCGGTAACTTACAACGCAAATCCGACATCCCTGTATCCGAGTGCGCAAAACAATTACAGAAAATTGATTCTTGCAGTGACCCAGATATCTTAGAGCGTGCCTTTGGTGGCTTTAATGCCATGTTAACTACGGACGACAGATACAACAATGCGACTGCATATTTCGTCGTTACCGAATCCACAGGCGGCAAAAAACGCTATGGTTTAATAGATGCCGAACCCGTCAACGGCAGATATATGCTAAATCATCACCTGGCGCGTTCAACTGGTGTCGCAACCGAGATTTATAACCAGGTCGTTGACATCTTGACAACGCAATGTTCAAACTTGCAAGGTCGCTTTATTGAATTAAAATATATCAAAGACGACACGTATAATATCCAGAACGACAAATTGTGCGAGGCAACATTTACAAATTCCAGCTATGGCCCGCAAGTCCAAGGCGTTAGCAACGCACTCCAAAACTTACAAAGCCTATACGGGGTCAGCGATGGCGAAAACATGTGTCCACGCGATTATGCACTGGGGGTCGATACCCCGTCATGGGGCGCATGCCTGTGTTGGGAAAATGGCGGCCGACGCAGTAAATGGGGCACCAGTGCAAAATGTATGGCTGTAATTCCTGTTACGACAAATACAGATGAAGAGAACTGCTCGATTGTTGGTGCTACCGCTGCTGCAGACTCATCAAAGCAATCAAAATGGTGTGTTCAGACCGTTATTTCCAGCGACAACCAGGTTTGTCCATTGGGTGGCACCGCGCTAACAAACGGCGGTTGCTCCACAGACGGGACAACAAAAATCAAAAACTTGCCAGATGGATTGTCATATTAAAAAACACCACAGAAATGTGGTGTTTTTTATATCACATAATTTTTTATTTCTGTACTGCATGGCGAATACTGTCCGCAATTAATGCTGCTGGGGTTCCCGCAGGCCGACGCCACAAATCGTCGGCACGCGTCAATTCTGCAATCATTTTCTGACGCACAGATGGTATTGTCAGTTGCTGAACCGCATCCAATACGTTTTCTGTTTTGGCGTCTGGACCCAGATACTCTGGGTATACACTGCGATCTAGCAAAATATTAACCAATGACGCCCATTTTATACGAATTACCTGGCGCACCAGCCACGTCGTTATTGGATTCATTTTATATATAACTATCGTCGGTATATGCAACATTGCTAATTCGGCCGACACAGTCCCACTGGCCACAATCGCGATATAAGATTTGGCATATATATCATAACGACGTGACGATGGCACCAATTCCACCGGCACACACCAATGTGCGACCTGGGCCTGAACATATTGCCGAGTTGTTTCGACAGTTGGAATTACAAATTTATATCCACGATATCCACTGGCGCCTAAAATTTCGGCTGTTTGGCGAAATATCGGCATCAGACGTTTTACTTCGGACATACGACTGCCTGGGACCAATGTGATAATCTTTTCGCCATCGGTACCACGGCGTGCAGATTTATACTTGCCAATCAAACCATCTGAAATAGGATGCCCAACCGCAACCGTATCCAAACCATATTTAGTAAAATAAGGCACCTCAAAATCAAAAAATGCGTATAATTTATCGAACGTTTGCGCATACTTTTTTGCACGTCCTGGACGCCACGCCCAAACCTGGGGCGCAACAACATGATGAAATTTCAAGCCATCTGCAATCAGCGCATGCCCAGCAGGCATTTTTCGAACATGGGATATGACATTACGCGCGAAGCCCGGGGCATCAATGGTCAAAACAATATCGGGGCGCGTTTCAATAATCGCATCTGCGGTCTGACGAATGCGACGCATCAACGTACGCGCATGGGCAGCAACTTCTATCACGCCCATAACTGCCAAATCTCCCATCGGAAACAGCGGGCGTAATCCCGCAGCAATCATATTTTCACCGCCGACACCAACGAACGTTGCATCAGGCATTTCAGACATGATGTGCGCCCCCAAGACATCACCTGAAACCTCGCCCGCGATTATGAATATGGTCAATTTTTTATTCTGCATTTTTAGACGTACCAATCCCACGCTTTGAACGATTTTCGATAAAGTCAATTGCGTCCATAGCATATTTGTTATTTTTTACTTCTTTGCGGACCTTGGCCAGGCGTTCTGTCACTGTTCCCTCGTTTCCACGGAACACCGCAGAATACACATTGTGAATCGCGTGCATATCTTCGTTTGTAAATCCATGACGCATCAAACCAACACGATTAATTGTGCGATATACCGCGCGTGGATTGCCGTCGTATATCGCATATGGCAACACGTCGTTTCCAACGCCTGACATACCGCCGATAAACGCATTGCGACCGATGCGCGCAAATTGCAAAACCATAACCCCACCGGACAAGATTGCAAAATCTTCAATTTCTACATGGCCGGCAACCTGGACCAGATTAGACATAACGACACTGTTACCAACTTTGCAATCGTGGCCAATGTGCGCATTTACCATAATCTGGCAATCATTGCCTATTACAGTCCCATCAGACGCAGGTGTTCCCGAGTGAATTGTTACATATTCACGAATTTTGCATCGCTTTCCGATACGCAAACCGGTCATTGTTGCCTCGTCCTGCCATTTCAGGTCCTGGCTCATTACGCCCAACACCGCAAAAGGATAAACAATGGAATCGTCATCAATAAATGTTTTTCCATCAATCACGACATTAGAAATCAATTCCACACGTTCGCCCAGAACAACATTTGACCCCACAATGCAATATGGGCCAATCTTGCAATCTGCGCCAATCACAGCACCGTCACGAATAATCGCGGTCGGATGTATATTAGTTGCCATTTCAAAACTCACTTTTTTTATTAGATTATCGCTTGAAATAATAACTTATACACAAGCCAATTGGTATAAAAGAAATATAACAAATTATAACAAGAAGCGTGCATCGCGCCAAGTTGGCCGATTTTCTAAGTTCATCCACATGACCAATCCCATTGCTGTTATAACCGGCATAACCGTCATCGTGCCGAATACCATCAGCATTACTGCAAATGCTGCATCCGCCAGTCCCGCTGGCACATCAGACGCGTGCCACACCGACAACGCAAATGACACACCAAATGTCGCCACCGTGCCCAAGAATACGGGCACAGATTCGGTCATGACGAACAGCACAATACCCAAGGCGACAACAAAACGCGTCATCCATTTTAACTTTATATATGCCGAACGATGAACTCGCCCCCGGGCATTTACATTACGCAATGCCACCGTCGCGGCCGCTGTTCCCCCACCAACCAACAAGAACAACAGGTGAAATGGACTCAATGCACCCAACTGACCAAAACGAAAGAATTCCGGTTGCATCAACATTGCAACCATCGTTGCCATGGCAATCAATACCACACCGGGAACAGGTCGCATTTCCGTATGTGTGCGCCGTCCAATTATGCCACCAGCACAAAATGCGGCAATTTGTAACATTGGCCCCCACCATGTATGCGTATCAGACAGCCCAACAACCAGTAAAACCAATGCTACAAACGCGGCAACACGAGCCCGTTTTTGTCGCGACACACCACGCCACGCCGGCAGTTTAACATTTCGCGTATGCGACGCGATAAACATTGACGACAAAAACACAATCGTCGCAACAAAAAAGGGCAAAACTGTAACTCTGTCACGCAAAACAGCATAGTTTCCACCAAAAACCACAACCCAGCACAATATCATTACCACCGTAACCAGGCATATACGCGACAACATATTTTGACGTGTCCACCCAATTCGCGCGATAAAATCATTGCCATACAAATACACCATCGCAAACAGTGGCAACATCAAAACAGCCCACCACAAGAATGCTGGCGCAACTAATGCGACATTATTAAATGCGCTGACCGCACTTTGGACAACAACTGCATCATCAAACATAAACTTGCCTTTTTGTTTTGTTGATTTATTATATGGGCGTATGACGAAAAAACAAGAGATTTTTAGTCTGATGGGCGGGCGCGTCTGGTGCCGTGCGGGAATATACAACCCAACATCTGACGCCGTATGGCTGGCCGCATTTGGAAAAACAGACGCGAAAACCGTCCTGGACGTTGGCACTGGCACCGGTGCGGTTGCATTATGTTATGCTGTGCATAATCCGACGGCAAAAATCACCGCAATTGATGTATCAGACGATATGCTGACCGCGGCAAGGCAAAACGCCGAATTGAACCAGCATGAAATTGAATTCATAGCCACCGATATATTAAACTGGAAAACCGACAGAACGTTTGACCTGGTTCTGACAAACCCGCCATATTTTACCGGCACACCAGCATCGCACAACGCCCACCATAACGCTGATTTGTCGGCGTGGACACGCGCATGCGTCCGGCGCGTTCGCCCACGCGGGCACTGTTGTATCATAACCGACGCGCAGACAATTGACATTGTTATCGCCGCGATGAAACCCGCCTGTGGTAATGTTACAATATTCCCATTATTTGGCACACGTCATACTGCCGAACGTGTTTTAATTTCGGGTCGCGTTGGGGTGCGGGGCGGGGCGACACTGTGCCGTGGGCTATCTATGAATACCGATGCGGTTTTACGTGACGGCTTGACTATTACGGAATCATTGACTAAACTGGGACAGAAATGATAAATTTTTTGACCAGAAACTTTACATCGCTGTGGGCGTTTATAACGTCACCATTTCGTGCGCTGTGGCGCGTGATTGTGCACATTTTTCCACCACGTGAATTTACCGTAATGGACACCCCCCGCGGAAACGTCTATACATTTCGCCAAAGCAGTTTTTGGCGCTTTACTAAATTTTGCGGAAAAATCGGACTGGTAATCTGGGCATCATGGTCAACATATGTATTTGTATACCACCGACCGCTATTGCAAAAGCGCACCCAGCAACTGGAATATGCCCGCGCCACCCACGCACGCCAGATGACCGATTTACAGGTATATTTAAAGAAATACAATGACTTGACGCGTGATTTGAATGTCACCGATGACAAGATTTTAAATGCAAAAAAACTGACCGATAAACAACGCGAAGAATTGATGAACAGTCGCATGAAAACATGGGGCGAGTTGGATTTCTTGCGGACGCGTTTGACCGAAATGTTCACCGATTCTGAATACACACCAGAATTTACAAAACTGTCTGAATTGTCCGCAGAGTATGAATTGACACGCGCCGAAAACGAAGAAATTAAAAAGCGTGATGCCAAAATCATTGAAACAATGCAGAGCATCTCTGACGCAGATGTCCAAATTATCGACACGGTCAGCAAATTGTCCGCAGACAACATTGAACACTTGCGCAAGAAATTAAAGCAAATCAACGGCACAATTGCGGCGTTGGGCTTGTCCCAGGCAACACTGGTCCAGAGTGCGAACAAATACACCAACCCGTTTATAGGCACGGCATTTACACCAATTGAATTGGACAAAGAATTGGATCCAAAATACCAAAAACTGGCCAATGATTTAGAACTGTGGCACGGGTTGGTGCGCCTGGACAAGATATTGCCAACCGGCGCACCAGTTAAAAACGTGCGCATTACATCAAATTATGGCACACGTAATGATCCGTTTACCGGCAAACCCAAAAGTCATCGTGGCATTGATTTTGCAGGCAAAATTGGCACCGAATTGATGGCCGTTGCGCCTGGTCGCGTGGTATCGGCGGGCGAACGCGTGGGATACGGCACAACCGTCGAAATTGACCATGGGTTGGGCTTTACAACATTATACGCACATTTATCCCAGGCAATGGTTTCACGTGGCGACTGGGTGCGTCCGGGCACAATCGTTGGGCTGGGCGGATCATCAGGCCGTTCAACAGGACCGCATCTGCATTACGAAATCAGATACAAGGGTGCGCCGTTTAACCCAACAACATTTGTAAAGGAAAACTAACATGCTGGCATTTACAAACGCAAATGAAAAGCAATCACCAACAATTATTGGTGCTGGCTGCAAATTAAATGGCGACATTAAAACAGACCACGTTGTCCAGATTCATGGCCACGTTGTTGGCAACATAACTGCCGAAACAATCGTCATCGGGCGCGGGGGGCGTGTTGACGGCAAGATTGTCGCAGAGAGTCTGTTTCTGCACGGAACACTGGACGGCCCGGCAACGGTCAACACTGCAAATGTATTCAGCGCTGCCCAGATGACTGGGGTGCTGTCGTATCGCACATTAAATATTACCGGCAATACCGGACTGGAATGTAAATTGGCAAAACGCAAGGACAAGGAAAAAGAGAAATGAACAAAAACGTATCAAAAATTTATATCGCATCTGACCACCGTGGCGTGGGACTGAAATTATATCTGATTGAAATGCTGGCGGCGGACGGCTACCAGGTTGTAAACATGGGCACCGACGATCCAAACACACCAGTTGATTTCCCGGACGTTGCTGCAACAGTTGCTGACGCAATGGCCGATGATAAAAAATCACGTGGTATTTTAATTTGTGGCACTGGCGCAGGAATTATGATTGCTGCGAACCGCTATCGTCATATTCGCGCATCACGCTGTGACCGCCCAGAACAAGCACGTGACGACCGCTATCATGATGATACAAATGTTTTGGCGCTGGCGGCTGATGACATTGATATAGAAATGGCCTTTGTAGTTGCGCAAACCTTTTTAGAAAGCCCATTTGATGACAGCGAACGTCGCGTCCGCAGAATCCAAAAAATCTCATAAAAAAACGCGCCATTGGCGCGTTTTTTTTATTTCTTTACAACAAAATTCACCAATTTTTTTGGCACCATAATCGTTTTGACAATCTCGACACCGCTTAATTTAGCCGCGGCCATAACATGTGCCATATTGATAATTTCTGATTCCGTCGCGTCAACCGATACAGTAAATTCCGCTGCACGTTTGCCATTTACCGCCGCAACAATTGTCATTTCGGTTTTTGCCAATTTTGATGCATCGTATGTCGGCCATGTCGAGAATGCCAGCATTGTGTCATTGCCCAATTTCTCCCACATTTCTTCGGTCAAATGCGGAGCAAACGGATTCAATACTTGCACCAGCGCAATATATGCCGCACGCGGCATTGTTCCCCCTGGAAACGCGTTCAGATACTCCATCATCGCCGAAATCGCCGTATTGAAACGCATACCATCAATACGCTCTGTTACGTCCGCAATCAATTGATTCACCAAGCGTTCTTGTTCCGCTGTCATTGGTCCATCTGTTAGATTATCAGCCAGATTTTCCACACGTTTCAAGAAACGCTGGACGCCCGCCAATGCGCCATCAGTCCAAACCGTATTATTTTCCCAAGGCCCCAACGACAATACTGCGACACGACCAGCATCAGCACCAACTGCATCAACCAAGTCGGCCACCATAAATCCATTGCCACGCGACTTAGACATCTTGTATCCGTCATTCCCCATCAACAGCCCCTGGGCAGTGCGGCGTGCATATGGTTCGGCGGTATTGACCAATCCCAAATCATACAGCGCATGATGCCAGAATCGTGAATAAATCAAATGACGCGTGTTATGTTCGTGTCCGCCGTTATAGTGCGCAACCGGCATCCAGTGCGCCATCTGTTCGCGCGAACAAAACTCTTTATCATTATGCGGATCCAGATAGCGCAAGAAATACCACGACGACCCCGCCCATCCCGGCATAGTATCTGTCTCGCGACGTGCAGGCGCACCACAGCATGGGCAGGGCACATTCACCCAATCAGTCGCCCGCGCCAAAGGCGATTCGCCACTGTCTGTCGGGCGGTAATCCATCATATGCGGTTGCATAACAGGCAACTGGTCATCTGGGACTGGGACCCAACCACATTTATCGCAATGAATCATTGGAATCGGTTCACCCCAATACATCTGACGCGAAAAACCCCAGTCTTTTAATTTGTATTTTATCGCACCATGTGCAAAACCATGCTCTGTGCCATACTTAATCGCCGCCGCAATTGCTTCTTCTTTATTCATGCCGTCCAAGAATGACGAATTGATATGCGGGCCATCACCTTCCCATACTTTATCAGCCACACCACCCGCCAACACCGGAATAATGTCCAGGCCGAATTTTTTTGCAAAATCCCAATCACGCGAATCATGCGCTGGCACCGCCATAATTGTGCCATACGCATAATCCACCAAAACATAATCTGATGTAAAGACCGGTATTTTACGTCCATTAAATGGATTTATCGCGGTAATACCAGCCAATTTAATACCCGTCTTTTCACGCGTAGCATCGGTTCGTTCAATTTCAGTCTTGGCCATTGCAGCCTTGATATACGCACGCACATCATCGGCATTTTCAACGCGACCATCGTCCAGCCATTTACGCAACAGTTTATGTTCTGGCGCAATTACACAGAATGTCACACCGAATATAGTATCTGGACGTGTGGTATACACCGTCATCACATCATCACCAACACGGAAACCAATATCCGCCCCAGTTGAACGCCCAATAAGATTGATTTCGTCTTTCTTGATACGTTCATCAAAATCGACGTCGTTTAAACCATCTAATAATTTCTGGGCATATTTTGACAATGCCAAATTCCACTGTAACTTTTCTTTTTTTTCAATAATACCGTGACAGCGGGGGCATTTGTTATCTTCCAATTCTTCATTGGTATATGTTGTTTTGCATTCTGGGCACCAATTCATCGGCAGTGCAGACTTATATGCCAACCCTGCACGCCAAAACTGAATGAACATCCACTGTGTCCATTTGACATATTCTGGGTCTGATGTTGCGATGCGCGTTTCAGGGTCCACAGACCAGCCAACCCGATCAATCATTTCCGAATAAGACTTTATCAAATCGCGTGCAACATCCGCTGGGTGACGACCGATTTTTGTCGCATAGTGCTCGCCTGCAATTCCCATCGCATCAAACCCCATTGGGAACAAGACGTCATAACCACGGGCACGACGAAACCGCGCCATAACATCCATTCCAGAATAATTCATCATGTGGCCTGCGTGCATACCTGCGCCTGACAAGAACGGAAATTCAACCAGATTATAAAAACGTGGTTTTGCCCCGTCATTTTTTGGCACAAACGCTTGTGCCGCCCGCCAACGACACTGCCATTTGGCCTCGCGCTCTTGGATTTTCTTGATATCGTCTGCCATCTTTTTCAGCCCTTTATAAATCTAAAAATAAAAACAGTGTTATTTTATATGCGTATCCCTGTAAATTCAAGGCATTTTTACGCTGAAACTGGCACAAAGTGCGCCAAAAATTCTTCATTGCCACTGCCGCCACGAATAGGAGAAGAAATAACATTACTCAAATCAAAACCATTTTCGCGCATCGCCGCAACCGCGCGGTCAATTGCATACGCACGCCATTTATCAGAACGTATTACACCACCTGTTTTGGCCGCGATGTTGCGCGGAACCTCAAACTGGGGTTTTATCAATGCGATAATATTTTTGCTCCCCCAGCGGGGCAACACTGGCGCAATATCTGCCAATGAAATAAACGACACATCAATAACAATCAAATCAACAGGCGCACTCGGAACCAGATTTCTAATATCTGTTTGCTCTAATGACGTAATACGCACATCCGTGCGTAATTCTGGTGCCAACTGGTCTGTGCCGACATCAACTGCCAAAATATTTGCAGCACCATGCGATAATAACACAGATGAAAAACCACCAGTGCTGGCCCCAATGTCCAGACAACGCATACCAGCTGGGTTTATATGAAACACTTCCAACGCACGTTCCAGTTTCAAACTTCCACGGCCAACAGAATAGGGCAACGCATCTCCGTGTAAAACATCAGTTTCTGAAACTGCCATAGCGGCCTTTTTCGCAATTACACCATTTACGGTTACCAATCCGGCACGAACAGCCGCCAAGGCGCGTGCACGCGTCGGGTAAATTTTCTGAACAACTAATGCGACATCCAATCTCATAACAAGATTATTTTACCGCGCATAGTCCCCAATTGCAAACAAATAACCTTATCCCACCACCGCAAACAGAAATATCGTCCCCCCTGCTACGCACAACATGTTTTTTTGGCACAATACAGACTATTATACACACAACATAAAGTATATTATACACTTACCATTTTACACTTTTGTTATTTTACCCCCACAAAAAAACACCAAAAACCGCGGAAATCCGCCATTTTTTTAATTCACACAGGTAAAAGCAGGGCGCGTTTTGTTATTTTTCGTGCCCATCATATCATAAAAACAGCCCACAAAGCACATGAATTTAACAAAGCGCTTTATAGCCCAAATAACAAAATACTATTTAAATAGTATAATAAAACAGTTTAGTTTTTTTAACACAGAACGCATGGCCACCACCACACACAAAATCCGGCACACTGCAAACATCCATTCTTTCCAGACATAAAATATTTTAATCACCGCGACAAAACTAATGCAAACAAACATAATCAACAACCACCACAAAATCCCCACAATCACAAAACAACAACAACAACAACAACAACAACAACACTCACAACTGCATCTTAAGTATCTTATGCGCTATTTGACTCTCTTACTATCAAAACTATACATAATATACATTATACGCTTATAAGACACTGCCACGCCCCTGTCTTTAAAACATACAAAAAAAACACAAACGATAAAATCAAGTAAACAACAAAAAGCAGAAATAACAAAATAATAAACACTATATATCACAAAACGTCGCAACGTTTCTAACGCTATAAAACACACAATCCAACACCGGCCCACGCATCATTATTTACCACAACACCGCTTTCATATCATCCAGTTCACAAAAAACTTACACTTCTGTGCATAAAAAACAAGGCTTTCGCCCTGTTCTTTTATTTTATTTATTTTATTACAAATAGCATTTAACGCTTTGAAATCTTTTTAATTTTAGCAACAGACGAATTTGCCACAGAATTCGCAACCTTGGTCAAATTTTTCAATCCTTTTTTTAAGTCACTTTCCTGATCAGAACCAGCATCAATTGGCTCAACATCCGAACAGCAATTCGGACATTTGGTTGCCGCGATACTAATCATACTCTTGCAATACGGACACGCACGCGTTGTTGCGGCCTTTTTATCACGCATTTTGCCAACCGCACGCACAATCAAGAATACCGCAAACATTGTAATCAAGAAACTGACGATTGAGTTTATAAACATACCGATATTCATCGTTGTTGCGCCCGCCGCCTGGGCCGCCGCAACCGTTGGATACATCGCCCCCGGCGCGCCACCCGACAACACAATAAACCATTGCGAGAAATCAACGCCACCGACCAACAAACCTATGGGCGGCATAATCACATCTTTGACCAACGAATTCACAACACCGGTCATAACACCACCAACGATAATACCGACCGCCATATCGATGGCACTGCCACGTTCTATAAACGCGCGAAAATCCTTTATAAAATTATTTTTTCCCATTGTTTTTCCTGTTATTTTCGTCCGTATATCGTTCCACCGCACAAATAACCTTGCCCAATGTTTTACGCAGACTTTCATCATGAGTTTCAACCGTAACATCAGCCAGAGCATACGTCGAATAACGCTCGTTTATCAATTGCGCCAAGATTTTGCGACTATCTGCATGCAATAATTGCGGACGCGTGTCACGAAAATTCGTCCTTTTAACAAGTAAATCCAGGTCTGCCTTTAACCAAATTGTCAACGCACGTCCTGTCACCATTTCACGGACCGCTGGGGTAATAAACGCCCCCTCGCCTGTGGAAATAACCTTGACCAACGGCGGTGTTTCCATCAGTCGCGCGATAATCCGCTGTTCTACACGACGAAATTCCGCCTCGCCATACATGGCAAAAATATCAACCACGCTACAACCGGCTGCTGCCTCTATTTCTTTATCAGAATCAACAAACGGAACCCCCAGTTTACGCGCTAACGCGCGACCAACACTGGTTTTGCCCGCCCCCATTAACCCGACCATAACAATCGGCTGCTCTAAATCAAGTTTCAATTTATTATTCATACAGAAAATCATACCCAAAAACACCCCACCAGACAATAAAAATCTACCCATTTCACAACGCTTGACAAATTATATTTTTTGTATTACATTACCCCAGCAATAACTTTTACTAAAAGGACATACACATGTCAGGAAATCTTGAAGGACGCGTCGCAATCGTTACCGGTGCAACCGGGGGCATGGGTCGCGCAATCGTTACAGAATTTTACAAGCAAGGCGCAACCGTCATCATGACAGGACGCAATATCGACAAGTTGAACACCTTGCGCGATACTATTATAAAAAAAGTCCCCAACCCATCGCCCAAAACACCGGCGCCAACAGGCATTTCATTGGACTTGACCGCGACAGACGTTGAAAAAACACTAATTGATTACACAATTCGCACTGCGAACCGCCTGGATATACTGGTCAACAACGCCGGAAACACCGATGGCCAGATGTTTTTAAAAACCAGTCACGATTTTTTGAATCGCGTAATGCATATCAACTTTACAACACCGTATTTTATTATGCAGGCCGCCCTGACCCAAATGCTAAAGAACAGATACGGTCGTATTATCAATATAACATCCATCGCCGGCCACAGCGGTGACGCCGGTCTGTCTGCATACGCCGCGTCCAAGGGCGCATTGGCTGCCGCATCAAAATCAATTGCGGTCGAATACGGTCGCCGCAACATCACTGTCAACTGTGTCGCCCCTGGCACAATCGACACCGACGCCGTCACAAAAATCCCCGAAGCGCACCAGGCAGAAATCAAACACGCAATTCCACTGCGTCGATATGGCAAGCCCGAAGAAGTTGCCGCCCTGGTCGCGTTTCTGGCATCAGAACAGGCGTCATACATAAACGGTCAACAAATTCTAATTGATGGCGGTTTAATACGATAGTCCCAGCAAAATACCCGCACTAAAATTGGTGCGGGCTTTTTATTTTCAAATATCTAAAAAATATGATATAATTTTTGCATACCAATGAATTATCCGAGAGAGAATACCCATGAAACAAACATCATTATTCGCATTATCAACACTCATTTTTGCAATTATGGCAGCAAGTGCAAACGCAACAGCCCTGCCTATGCATGCCGGTGGGATTTCAGCGCATAACATTCGCGCTATACAACACACAATCATGAACAATACAATCCAGACGTTCGAGGGTTCTGTTGCCGCGACGCTGGGGACACGTGGCGCACTAGTCACAACGCCAAACACAGCACAGGCACCGCAAAATCCGGCCGATTTATATGGCCGCATGCCAGTATATGGCACAATGCATATGTATGGCGAATATGGCGACGACGGCAGCGTGTTCCGCGGGCGCAATGGGGGTGATGAATTTGGCCGTCCCACCCTGCACAGTGCATGGTTAAACTGGCAGCACGTTGATGATGATGCAAAATTTCATCACACCGAAACATTGGATTCTGATTATGATTTAATAATGTTGGGCCTGGCAGGTGGCGACGCACAATTTGGCCAGGGAATTTCCGATTGGGGGCTGTTTGCCGGGTATATCAGCAGCACCCAGAAAAATGATGTAATCAATATTGATGAAAATGGCGGCTATCTCGGCTTTTACAGTGGTTATAGTCTGGGCGGTGCAAATATATCGTTGACCGCAAACGCTGGTGCATTATATAACAGCGCGGAATACAATATCGGCACTGACGAATATGCAAATCTTTTTGCCGGCACGACAATAAAGATGACATATAACATTGCACTTGACCCGACGTTCACATTGCAACCAGATGTCTATGGTGGATACATATGGGTTCGTGGTGCAAACTATACAATGTCAAACGGCACGCACGTCGAAAACAATAACTTTAATATGTTCGAGGTTGCACCCGGCCTGCGTGCGATCAAACACATTGGCGATAACTGGTTTGGATTTATCGGCGCAAAGTATGTGTTTAATTTTGCACACGGTGGCGATGCCAATGCGGCTGGTGCAAAACTGGCAGATTTAGATTCTGATGACTATTCCGAATATGGTATTGGTATTGAAAAATCAATCGACCGGTTTAATATGTCAATCAATGTCGGACGACGCGATGGCGGTCGAACCGGCTGGACATGGGGAACCAATTTGAAATATATATTCTGATTATGTGGAATAAAAAAAGCACTGGCAAACGCCAGTGCTTTTTTTTATTCCATGTTTGCCAATCTTTCCAGTTGATCAGCGGCAATCAATGCGTCAATCATTTCATCTAATGCCGCGCCCCCCGCCAAAATATCATCTAACTTATACAGTGTCAATTTTATACGGTGATCGGTAACGCGTTGTTCTGGAAAATTATATGTTCTGATTTTTTCACTGCGGTCGCCACTACCCACCATTGTTTTACGGGCAGCGTTACTGGCCCCCTGTTGTTCGGCGCGTTGCTTTTCATATAGTTTCGAACGCAAAACCGCCATCGCCGCGGCCTTGTTCTGAAACTGGCTGCGTTCATTTTGACACGTAACAACAATTCCTGATGGAAAATGTGTTATACGAATCGCACTGTCAGTTTTATTAACGTGTTGACCGCCCGCCCCCGACGCACGGAATACATCAATACGAATATCCTTATCGTCAATGACAACATCAATATCTTTGGCTTCTGGCATAACAGCAACAGACGCCGCACTGGTGTGAATACGGCCGCCGGCCTCGGTTTCAGGCACGCGTTGCACACGATGAATTCCAGATTCAAATTTCATGCGTGCATACGCTCCAACGCCGTCAATTTTAAACACAATTTCCTTGTATCCACGCAGAGATGTTGCATTTTCTTCTATGACTTCAACCTGCCAACCGTGCCGTAATGCATATGATTTATATTGATTGTATAAATCTCCTGCAAACAACGCCGATTCTTCACCACCAACGCCGGCACGAATTTCCATAATCACACTGTTATCGTCGGCATCGTCACGTGGCAGTAATGCGATTTGCAAACTCTTTTCTATTTCTGGCAAACGATGATTTAATTCTGCTAACTGTTCTGCGGCAATCGCATGCAGTTCTGGATCGTGTTGCATTTCGGTTGCATCAGCGATACCTGCGGTCGTCTGGAAATATTCATTTATCAGCGGCAAAAGTTCCGTCAGACGCGAATACTCTTTTGATAACTTGGTCAATGCATCACCAGATACATTTCCCGAATTCATTTGCGCTTCTATTTCCGCAGCACGTGTTTGTATGTCTTTTAATTTTTGCTCTATAATCATATGAATACACCGTTATTTTAACATTTTAATCAAGTCATTAACGTTCATTATTTGCTGGTCCCCAGACTTCATATTTTTAACCGCAACAACACCCGACATTCGTTCATTTTCACCGACAATTACACTGTAATCTGCACCGATTTTATCGGCATATTCAATTTGATTTTTGAATTTTTTATTTGTATCCAGATATGAAACTGACGCAATATCATTATCGCGCAACGTCGCCAAAACGGACGACGCATATGCTAAATTTTCATCACCCATCACCAAAACTGCGACTTGAATTGGCGCATCAAAACGTGTCAAATCAATCTGGCCTGATTCCAGTAACGCGACAAAGATTCGCGAAAAACCAATCGCCGCACCAACGCCGATAATTTTTGTCTTGGAAAATTTACCAGCCAAGTCTGCATAACGACCACCACCCGCCGCCGTGCCCAATTCTGGGTGATTTATCAATTTGAATTCAAACACCAGTCCTGTGTAATACGCCAAACCGCGCGCAATCGACAAATCAATTTCCGCATTGTTCACACCCATATCACGCAACACGCCAACAAAGTGTGTCAACTCATCAATTGCCGCATCTAATTCCGGTGTGCAACCAGTAAATTCAGTATACCCACGCGTAAATACCGATTTAATTTCGTCTTCTTTGGTCGCGTCATTTAATGCATCGCCCAGTCCCGCCGCAAACTCGTCATCGCCCATTGCGTCTTTTTTATCAATTAAAACAAAGACCGATTTCTTTTGCACATCATCCAGTTCCAAATGCGCAAACATCGCATCCCAGAACGGCCGTGAACCAACCAGCACACGTGCTGGGCCAACAAATTCGGCAACAGACTTTAACGCACGATCAATTACAGAAATAATTTCTGCATCATAATTCGTGGACAACGCATTGATGCCCATGATATCCATATCCATTTGGTAAAATTCGCGATAACGGCCTTTTTGCGCACGTTCCCCGCGATAGCGTTTTGAAAATTGTGACGCACGAAATGGAAACACCAAATCGTTCAGATGGCCTGCAACGTAACGCGACAAACCAACCGTCCCGTCATAACGCAGTCCCATTTTTGTATCGCCCTTTTGAAACAAGAACATCTGGGTTTCTATTTCATCCCAGTTGTCTTTATCGGTCAAAACCTCGGCCCGTTCGATGGCCGGTAAATCCAATTGCGAAAACCCCGCCACACGCAGAACATCTTGCATGCGACGTGCACATTCGTCAAAACAGCGCTGTTGCGCCGGCAACAATTCTATAAAACCTGACAATGGTTTAGTTGGCTTTAATTCCATCTTTTTATTCCTGTGGTTTATATGGAAATTCGTGACATATCAATGTCAATTATATCATAAAAAATACAAAACGCTAATACCCACGCTGCACAGCGTGATGATGGACATAAAAAACAACTGCGTTTTTAATCATACTGAAACCATAGCTGAAATTTGCGCATTTTCAAGCATTTTATCAAAAATATTGATGCAATTCCGCACCGCGCGTGGTCAGCCACCGTTTTGCACGCCCCACCCCATCACCATACAACGCGCCCACAGTTGCCCAGAACGCCGGCGAATGATTCATATGCACACGGTGCGCCAATTCATGCATAACGACATAGCGCATAACGTCAGTCGGCGCAAACGCCAGACGCCATGAAAACGAAATCGTCCCCGATGACGAACAACTGCCCCAGCGACTGGTCGTATCACGCACAGCAATGCGCGACGGCCACAATTCGCGTGGCGCGGTTTTAATCATTGCGCGCACTGCGGTTAAAAATTCGGCCTTGATAAAATCACGAACACGGCGTTCAAACATATCTGCATCGCCACCGACGGCCAATGTACAAACCCCATCTTGGCAAACAAATTTATTTGACCGTTGCGATGGTGCGTGCACTAACGTGACCCGCCGTCCCAAAAATTCAATCACATCGCCCGGGCATATACGTCGCTGTGACGGTGCGGCAGCAAAAACGCGTTCAACCCACCGGCGTTTTTGTTCCAAAAATCGCAACGCCAACGCCGTCGTTGACAGCCACGGTTTTGAAATATGAATTTCGCGTACCGGACGCGTTTTTGGGCGCAGCGTAATATTACGCAACCCGCGGCGCGTTTCAATCACCACCGGAATACTTTCGCCCCATGATGTAATAAATTCTGTATCAGCCGACATGTGCGCTATTTCAATTTTTTCATAATATCAGCGGCAATTGCATCCGCATCAAAGCCCATTTCACGATAGACCGAATCACCCGGCCCCGACAAACCGAATCGGTCAATTCCAACAACCGCATCGGCAAATTCGAACCACGGTGCAGACGCCGCCGCCTCTATCGCGACGACAAATCCGCGCAAAATTTTTTTCTTGTAATCATCATCCTGGGCGCGTAATCCAGATACAGACGGCACACTGACCACCTGGACATCTGGGCCGATAATTTGTGCAACCGCAACCGCCAGGGGCACTTCGCTGCCAGTGGCCAAGATGGTCGCACGCACACGACGCGTCGCCGCCGGATATATGATGTATCCCCCGCGCGAAATATCTGCATCATCAGGCGTTGGGATTTGCTTTATCTTTTGTCGTGTCAGAATCAAACATGTCGGACAGTTTGTATCAGACACCGCACTGCGCCAGGCGTATGCAACCTCGGCCCCATTGCACGGACGAAATACGTTCAAATGTGGCACCATGCGCAACGACGGCAACTGTTCAACTGGTTCATGTGTTGGCCCATCCTGGCCCACACAAACGCTGTCGTGTGTGAACACATAAATCACCGGCAATCCCGACATCGCCGCAATGCGAATCGCCGGACGCATATAATCACTGAAAACCAAGAACGTTGACCCATACGGTCGCAAGCCAGACGCCGCCATACCGTTCATAATTGCGCCCATCGCATGTTCGCGCACGCCATAGTTTATAAAATTGCCACTGAAATCATCTGGGGTAATATCGTAATGAGCCGATGTTTTTGCGTTCGTGCTGTGCGATAAATCTGCGCTGCCGCCGACCAGACGCACCCCTGCGGCAATCATCGACTGCAAATAAATTCCCGACAGTTCACGTGTTGAAATATCCGCATCGCAATTCAGTGTTGGCATATCAGCAACACTGACGTCCGGCTGATTAAAAATATATTTCGCATGCGCGTCCGCGGCGACCATTGACCACAGTGCATCGCCATCTGGCGACGTAAGTTCAGAAATCAAATCTTGTAATTCGTCGTCCGACAACGCCAATCCGTGCGCTGCCGCCGCACCCGCCAGGCGCGATCCCGCGCCAATCACATCACGACAGCGAATAAACGTCGGCGCATCCGCAGTTGCCGCCGCACGCAACGCGCGATCCAGCGCGTTAAAATTATCACCCGCCACCGCCGTCGTGCGCCAGCCCGCCGCACGCATACGTGCCGACGTGTCAACATCGGTCAGTGCCGCACCATCAATCGTGATGCCATTGTCATCCCATAATAAAACCAGATTGTTTAATCTATACCGCCCGGCAAAGGCGATAGCCTCGGCCGCGACACCTTCGGACAAATCGCCATCACCACACAGGCAATAAACCATTTCATCAGCCCCACGAATCTTGGCCGCCAACGCCATGCCGACCGCGTTACCAACACCCTGTCCCAGGGGGCCCGTTGTTGCCATCACACCATCAATTCCATATTCTGGGTGCCCCGGCAATCCGCCAATCGTGCGAAAAGATTTCAAATCCCCAACATCATATCCCGCCAGTTTTAATGTGGCGTATAACATCGCGCTGCCATGTCCCGCCGACAGAACAAATCTGTCGCAACCCGGGCGCAAGAAATTCGCATAAATTGTTGTAATAATATTTGCCGCCCCCAGGACAATCCCAACATGTCCCGAACGCGCAGTCCGCACTGCGTCCAGTGCGTATGCGCGGACACTGCGTGACATTTCTGCTAATTGTTTGGCATCAAATCTCATTTTATGATACTATATCACAAAACAAGGTTAAATAAAATGTTAAAAATTTGGACAGACGGCAGTTGCCTTGGCAACCCTGGCCCGGGCGGATGGGCATTTGTTGCAACAGATGATAAACACGTCGCCGAACGCAGCGGGGGCGAAGCGAACACCACCAACAACCGTATGGAATTAACGGCGGTGATTCGCGCACTGACCGCGGCGCGTCGACACAGTGAAATTGAATTACACACCGACAGTCAATATGTAAAAAACGGAATGCAATCCTGGATAAAAAATTGGAAGAAAAACAATTGGCGCACAGCGGACAAAAAACCTGTCAAGAATCAAGACCTGTGGATACAATTGGACGAATTATCGACGGCAATAAAAATACATTGGCATTGGGTTCGCGGCCATAATGGGAACGAATTTAATGAACGTTGTGATGAATTGGCCCGCACCGCCGCCGAACGCCTGAAATAAAATTCCAGATAATATGGGCATCAATAACAGCCTGTGCGTCACCAACGGACACAATAGCAGCACTCTGCCATATTCATCTACATCTTGTATATTCTCAGATAACTGGTATTTGATGTGCCGGTGCTGCCGCTGCCACCATCGCCACCGTCGGCGGTCTGGCCACCGTCCACAACACCATTGACGCACGCGCCACCACCACCACCACCATAACTGACGATTGTTTGGCCCCCACATTGCCATGTTACGTTCGCGCCACCACGACCACCGCTGGCGGACTTTGGGTTTGTGTCGCCACCATCATTGCGATACAACGCATCTGTAACATCACCGCCATTGCCACCACCAACAGCCGTGCCGTCCGCGCCATTATTTGCAACACCACCCATACAACTGGAACCGCGTCCTGTGATTGCACCGGGGGCACTGGGCGCACCACCGCCACCACCACCACAGGTATAAACTATACTTGCACCCCATTTTGGCATTGACAGACATATCTTGCTCATATAGCTGGAACGACCGCCCGTCCATCCGCCAGGACTGCCATTGGCGTGTGCACGGCTATAGGACCAACTGGGATTATTCAATCCTGGAAGCTCATTTATATACGCCGCCACACACATTTGACCTGCGCCGCCCCGTGCGCGGAACACGCGGTCGCCAACAACCACAATACTGTCCGCACCAGACGCACCACCGCCAAATGACCCGTAATACGAACCCGATTTGTTCACCGTCCCCGGCATACCATCACCACCACGGAATGCGTATACCGTGGTTTCTGTATCCAATGTGA
>URSJ01000008.1 GCA_900550495.1 uncultured Rickettsiales bacterium | reverse complement strand
GATTATATGGACAAGGCCAAGACGGGGTGGTACATCACTGGTCGTGCAGAGGTCAGTTTCCTGAATTGGAAAAATAAATATTCTACGGATGCTGGTTTTGCGGCGGTTGACCAGTATAAATCTGATGAATATTCATTTAAACCTGTCTTTGGTGGCAGTTTGGCTGGCGGTTATCACTTTGGTTATTTCTGGCGTGGCGAGGCCGAAGCAGGATATATTGGTTATTTTAATGATAAAGACAGTGCGGCTGAATTTACAATGTCAATTCCGTATTTAACAGCAAATGCATATTATGACTTCACCAGTGGATTGTATGTTGGTGGTGGCTTGGGAATGGCGGTGCCGACAATGACAATTGATTCTGTCTTCTTTGATGGCAGTGACCGTAAAAAGACATCTATTGTTCCGATGGCAGCGTTGATGTTTGGGTATACCCAGAAACTGGACGACAACTTGGTTTTGGATATCCGCTATCGCTTGGCGGGCATGACGGGTATGAAACAGAAATTTGATTTTCAAGACAGATACGACGTCAATCACTGGTTCCAAAATAAAATTGACACAATTCTGGATAATTCTATTTCTGTTGGTATCAGATATGAATTTTAACTCAAAAAGGCATTGACCCCGATTCGCAAAATATGATAAACTAGGTATCAGTAGAGAGAGTTATGAAAAAAGACTTGAAAATATCAACGTGGGCAATCGTATGCGTGCTGTGTGCGGCGACTTCTGTGGCCAGCGCGGCATCATCTGTGCGCAGCTTGGGGGGGGCTGGGACATATAACAGTGCAGCGGCTGCGTCAGGAAATAATAACAGTGGTGTGTCTGGTGTTCGTGGCGGCTCGTTGCGTGTTGCGCCGACGTCGGATAAATCATCAACAGGTTCGATAAATTCATCTGCAACGACGACTGATGGCCGTGTTGTCGCGGGGCCGCGTTTGTCGATTGGCAAGTATTTAGGTGGTGGTACATCTGTCAGTGGGGGCAGTTCGATTAAACGTCCGACAGGCGATACGTCGTCTGGTGGTTCTGGTGTTACCCCGGGCGAGGCGAGTGCCTTGCGCCGTGATATTGAAAACTTGAAAAATGCCGACGTTGCGCTGGGGGACAAGATTGACAGAAAACAGGACGTGCTGACACCGGCGTCTGATGGTTTTGTTGCGATTGATGAACGGACAAATGAAATCACGGTTGATATTGATCGGGTCAAGGATGCAATCGGCACAGTTGCCGGCCAAGATGGGCGCGAGGTTATAATTGGTTCTAATGCCACAGACTTGCTGTGGAAATATGATGGTGATACTGCGTGGCAGAATTTGATTTCTAAATCAGAAATTATGGGGGCACCTGGTGAGCGCGGTCCTCAGGGGCCACAAGGTCCCATGGGGCCCGAAGGTCCTCGGGGGCCAAAAGGCGATGGGGCGGACGTTGATTTGACGCCGTATGCAAAGACTGCGGATGTTAATGCGGGCCTGGCGTTAAAGGCAGATGTTTCTGCTATGAACAACGCGATTGCAAATGCAATTGCGTTGGCATTGGGCGAATATGCAAAAACGGTATATGTTGATGCCAAGTTAGCGGACAAACAGGATAAACTGTCTGATACGCAAATTGCGGCAACGAATTCTGGTATCACTTCGACCGCGGTCGGTCAAATTGAAACAAATAAATCTGATATTGCGGAATTAAACGTTGGTTTGGCGAAAAAGGCAAATTCTGACGATGTTTATGACAAGGCAGCGGTTGATGCAAAAATAGACGCGATTCCAGCCGGGGTCAAGGGCGACAAGGGTGATCCTGGCGAAAAGGGTGACAAAGGTGACCCAGGTGAACAAGGTCCCCAGGGCGAGCAAGGTATTCAGGGGCCCGCTGGTCCCCAGGGTATCCAGGGCGAACCAGGTGCTATGGGTCCTGCTGGTCCCGCTGGTGAAAAAGGTGACAAGGGCGATTCCGGTGTTGTCGCAATCGCGAATACTGGTGATGCCAGTGGTGTCGTAGATGGTATTACATACGATGCCGCGACACAGACGGTGACATATAACCGTGCAAAAATTGGTCTGGATAACATCAGTGCCGATGCGATTGACGATGTGCCGACGTTGGGGTCAAATAAACTGGTGCGTTCATCTGGCGTGAAACAGGCGGTTGTGGACGCTGTTAATGGTGGTGCGGTTGATTTGACTGGCTTTGCAACCGAAACATACGTTAATAATGCGGTTGCAGGCAAACAGGACAAGTTAGAAGCAAATCAAATCGCGGCAGTCGATTCTGGCATCTCGGCAACATTGGTCACGAAGTACGATGGCTATGGTGCGTCGATTGCCGATGCTGTTTCTGCGGCGAACACGGCCCAGGCTGATGCAGGTGTGGCTAAAACAACTGCGGATACGGCGTTGGCTGATGCAGGCGAGGCGAAAAAAACGGCGGCAGGTAAGTTATCTGCGCCAGAAGGTGACGGAATGTTTCTGTATAATGGCAGTGAAAAACAGTGGACCGCGGTCAGTATTGCAGAATAAATAAAGGAAATTTGGCTTCTATCTTCCGCCATAACGGGGAACGGGGCAAAGAATAAAGGGAGAGTAAAATGAAAGTAAAGAACATAGCTTTTTCTGGATTTATGGCGGCGATAATGTTGTCGGCTGGGACTACGGCGGCCAACGCAAAGATTGAAATCGCCAGTAAACAGTATGTTGATAACAAGGAATCAACCTTGAATACCAGCATTCAAAACTTGAATGCCACGGTCGCAGACAAAGCCGATAAAACAACAGTGAACGAATTGCAACAAAATGTTACTAATTTGTCCACTACGGTTGAAGGCAAGGCGAATGCGACAGACTTGGAAGGTTATTTGAAGTCTGCAGATGCTGAAACAACATATGCAAAAAAAGAAGCTATAACAGGTGCAGAAAGTGTTGCAAATGCAGCCAAGGAAGCGGCTGATGCAGCGGCGGCAACGGCAAACGCGAATAAAACGGCGATTGGCGACGCAGACTCTGGTCTGACCAAAGGTGTGGCTGATGCCAAGGCGGCAGCAACGGCAGCCCAGGGAACGGCTGACCAGAACAAGACCGATTTGACTGCATTGACGGGTCGTGTTTCGGCAAATGAAACAAGTATTTCTGGCATCAATGCCAAGGTTGGCGACGGTGATTTAACAACCGATGCAAAAACAATTGTTGGCGCAATCAACGAAATCAACAATGACGTGTATCGCAAGGTTCAGACATATACCCAGGCAGAAGTCAATACATTGATTGGCGATATCCAGGCCGGTGACGTCGACCTGAAAGGCTATGTCAAAGAAACAACATACACAGATGGTATGGCGAAAAAGGCCGACAAATTGACCGTTGATGCGGCCAAGGCTGGCAACATCGCAACTGTTGATGCCAATGGCCAGTATCAGGTTTCTGATAAAAAATTGACCGACTTTACATCAATGGATGACGTAACTGGTGCAATTACAACCGCATTGACAACGGGCGACATCAAGACCGCATTAGATGCCAAGGCAGACGCGGCGACCGTGAACACAGAATTGGCGAAAAAGGCGAATTCTGACGATGTTTACAATAAAACAGCGGTTGATGAAAAATTTGACAAAACTATTCCAACCCCAGAGGGAACATGTGCTGCCGAATCCGGTCGTTGTGTTCTGTCTGTGGACGCGGCATCCAAAAATATGATGTGGATGGATGTAACCGCCCCGTTGGGAGAATAGTAGATACAATAACCAGGATTTGAATAAAATACAAAAAAAGCAAGGAAAGGAAATAAGATGAAAAAATTAACCGCTGGTATATTTACAGTATTGCTGGGCGTTGTGACGGCACAATCAGCTGATGCTGCTCTGACCTCAAAGGCATACGTTGACGCCCTGGTTGGCACCAAGGTGTCCACATCTGAGTTTAATGAATTTAAAACAGGAAATACAACTGCAATTTCTGATGCCAAAAAGGCCGGGACAGATGCAGCCGCTGCGTTAGAAACATACAAAACAGAAAATAACGCCGCTGTTGCCAAGAAAGTAGACCAAACAGCCATGGACACAGCATTGGCGGGAAAACAGCAGAAGTTGAATTCTACAAACTTCAAGAAAGATGGCACAGGTAATGTTATCTCGGGGGTGACAGTTGATGAATCGGGTAATGTTACATTTGCAACATCTACCGTTGCAACCGCAGAAGGTTTGGAGAATTTGACAAATACAGTTGCTGGACATACCACGGCATTGGGGACATTAAACGGCACCGCTGAAACAACAGGGTCTGTTGCAAACCAAATTGCAACCGCAATTAGTAATGAAAAGACTCGTGCCGATGGTGCATACGATGCCAAGGGCGCGGCCACCACAGCGGAAACAAATGCCAAAGCATACGCAGATGGTTTGGCTGGTAACTATGCGACCGCTGCCCAGGGAAAGACCGCAGATGATACAGCCGCCGCTGTGAATAATGCTACAACAGGTTTGGCGACCAAGGCGCCCAAGACATATGTTGATGAAGAACTTGCGAAAAAACAGAATACTTTGAAGCAGGGGACAAACATCACAATTGCCGACGATGGCACCATCAGTGCGACGTATACATATGATGATTCTGGTTTGGCTGGTCGTGTGACAACATTGGAAAGCACGGGGGTTACCAAAGAAAAGATTGATGCAATTGCCACAAATACAGCGAACATTGCAAAGAAACAAAACACTTTGACAGAAGCACAGTTGGACGCTGTAAATTCTGGAATCACTGCGGCCAAGGTAACAACGTATGATGGCTATGCTGCGAAAATCACATCTGCCCAGACCCAGGCAGACAAGGGCGTAGCAGATGCGGCCGCGGCGAAAGCAGTTGCGGACAAAGCTATCCCAAAACCAGGCGCAGACTGCACAACATTGGGTGCAAAATGTGTGTTGGTGGTCGGAGAAAACGGCTATGCGTGGGAAAGCGTTGAACGTGCCACAGATGAAACAACCGGTGCGTAAATAAAAAACGCTGTGTCGGGAACGAGGGATTTCCCGGCACAGGTTCAGGGGTTGTGGTTAAATTAAACAATAAAAAGGTTTAGGGTTATGAAAAAATTATCTGGATTGTTAGCGGTTTCATTGATTGCTATTATGATGGCGCCGTCGGCACGTGCAGACATCGCATCAACAGGTTATGTCGACAGCAAAGATACCGCCATTCGTAATGATATGGAATTGAATGCGAATAAAAAGAAACTGGGCGACGAACTTAAAGATAATGATGATGTCGGCTATCCAACTGTTGCGGCGGCCTTTGATATTGCGAACGTTGCACTGGGTGACACTGCAGTTATAAAAGAACAGGGCTCGACCGGTGCAAACAAGGCATTGATTACCAATGAGTCTGGAACAGTTACCACCGGAACAATCGCAACAGGCATGATTACAAATGGTGCTGTGACAGCGGACAAACTGGGGGCCAAAGCGGTCACAACAGCAAAAATTGGTGATAGTGCGGTCACAGCGGCTAAGTTGGCTGCGGGTTCTGTTACCACAACGACAATTGTCGATTCAAATGTGACAGGTGCTAAAATTGCTAATGGTGCTGTTACAGAGGCAAAGTTGGCAACAGATTCTGTTACGCCGTTAAAGGTCAAAGATGGTTTGGTCAAGGGTGGTGGCAGTGTCAGCGTAACGCGTAATGCAACAACTGGGGTTATAACCGTCAGTGGCACCGATACAACATATAATGACACAGCAATCAAGGCTGATATTAAAAAGAACGCAGATGCAATTACCACAATCAATAACAGCGCTGTTATGAATTCTGGGGCGACCAAGGCAAAAATTGATACGATTGCTACAAATACAACGGCGGCGGCTAATGCCAAATCTGCGGCAGATGCGGCCCAGGCGACAGCGAATGGCCTGAAAACATCAAAGCAGGATAAACTGGTTGCAACAGGTGATAACGCAAATATCGCTGGCAGTGACGGTGTATCGGTCAGCATAGATTCAACATCTGGTAAAATCACCGTCAAGGGAAATCAGGCTGCAATAGATACCGCGTTGGCTGGTAAACAGGCAAAACTGAGCACAGCACAATTGAATGCGGTGAATTCTGGTATTACATCTGCCAAGGTAACGTCATATGACACGGCAGTGACCAAGGCAAATGCTGCGTTACCAAAGGCAACATATGATTCCCAGGTTGGCACTGTTTCGGCAGCAAACATGGGAACAACCGCAACAACAGTTGTCGGCGCAATCAAAGAAATCAAAGATGCCGTATCAACAACCGATGGTGCCGCGGTCAAGACAGACCAGGGGACAACGAACAAAGACAAGGCAGTTATCACTGATTCAACCGGCAAGGTCACAACGGGTCAAATTGCAACTGGTATGATTGCCGACAATGCAGTAACCACGGGGAAAATCGCGGCCAAGAGTGTTACCGCGGCCAAGATTGCTGACGCGACGATTAGTTCAGCACAATTGGCGGCAAACGCAGTCACGTCTGCCAAGATTGCAGATGGCACAATCGTAAATGCGGATATTTCAACCAGTGCCGCAATTGCACAGTCCAAAATTGCAGGGTTGACAGATGCATTGGCAGCAAAGTTTGTTGCCCCAGGGACATCTGCGACATCTACAGATGGAACATACACGTTGACCATGAAGGTTGTGAATAGTCAGCCAACGTACGCGTGGGAAAAAATCGGTCGTTAATGTTTGATTTTTGTGGTGCGGTTGGTTTTTGGTCACCACATCACAGAAATGGACTTGTCACAATGTTACAAATTTGATATTATGTGTCAGAGAGATTAAATATACAGAATGTAGTGTTATGAGATGTGTTAAAAGTATCTTTACCGTTTCGATTTTTGCTATGATAATCGTATCGGGGGCGCGTGCGGAAATTGTGTCCAAGACACAACTTGATAAAACGATTGTTGCTGGAACAAATGTTACGATTGACAAACCAACTTCGGGGGCGAATAACGGCAAGATTGTTATCAATGCCACAGATACGAATACGACGTATACCACTGGAACCGAGAGTTATTCCGGAACAACAAAGTTGTATGGTTCAACAGGCACCAGCACCGATGGAACGATGACGCGCGGCGCGATTACGACAGCATTAAGTGGAAAACAGCCAACGTTGACAACGACTAATTTAAAAGGCGCAGGCAGTGTCAGTGTCGGTATCGCAAATGGCGTTGTGACAATAACAGGAACAGATACACAATATACACTGCCAGATGCAACTGCTGATGTAAAGGGCGGTGTTCGTGTAATGACATCGGCGGCGGGGATTGATGAATCGTCAGCCGCCGAAGATGCCAAGGTTCCGACAGTTGCCGCCGCATGGGATATTGCAAATACTGCGGCTGGGAATAATTCTGTTGGAAGGTCACAGGGTGAAACTAATAAAAATAAAATACTGATAACGGGTGCAACTGGTGATGTTGCGCCGGTTGCGGTGACAACCACCGGTTCTGGTAACGCGGTTACGTCTGTATCCGTCGCAGGTGGTAAATACACCGTTACCAAGGGAACAACGTTCGCGACCAAGGCACAGTTAGATGCATTGGACAGCGCAACCACTGGCACTGGTGCGGTTGTGACGAATGTTGCCCAGACAGATGGCAAGGTTACGGTTACCAAAGGAAATGTCCAGGTTCCAGTTGGTTCATCAACGGCGACAACGTATGCCGCGATTTGGGTTGAATAAAAATGCGCCATCGGCGCATTTCTTGTTTTAGAGTGCAGGGGACAACGATAAAGTGAGTAAGTGACAGAGTGATATAGTTTTAGAATAGAAAACTATTCATGTGTCGCCTGCGGACTATGTCCTTGCCGCATCCTGCGCTTCGCTTGGATTCATTCCTGCGCAGGCAGGAATAGGGACTATGCAGTGCGAGCAAAAGCGAGCCATATCAAAACAATTGCAGATTTTATTATTGGAAACTGATCACGACCAACCAAGGGAATACAATGGTGACCCTCCTGCGCCGGTATGACGGTGTTGTGTGGTTGGATGCCACAATTTACAAACATTGTGCAACAATGGGCGAGAATAATTTTAAAGACCCTATTCCTGCCTTTGCCCACCCACGGAATTTAACAATTCCGCGGGGCCCAGAGCAGGAATGACAATAAAGAGTGTCCGCCGATGGCGGACGACTCTAATGACCTGGATCCTATGGTCAAGCCATAGGATGACAAAGGCTGTTGTATTTGTGTTTGTTTTACGAACATCGTTCAGGTTTATGTTATTTACTATTTTCTAGTCGTCACCCCGACCCGGGCCCCGCGAAATTGATAAATTTCGTGGGTGGTTACCAGGTCGGGGGCCATTGCCCCGCAGGGACCGATAATACCACTACCCCGTCCACTGCATGGCCACCCATTCGCCAGCGAAGGGGATTTTACTTTATCATTCTATCACTCTATCACTAAATCACTTAAAACAGCGATATCAGGCAGATGCCCAGGCCGGCGGCGATAATTGCACCCAATGTTAATGGCCAGAAATATTTTTTCACAATTGCGTTTGCGCGTTCCTGGAATTGCCACAACAGATAACCTACAATTGCAAAGCGTGCTGTGCGGAACAGGGCCGATACCCCCAAGAATATCCATATTGGAAATCCGATGAACCCCAACCATATTGCCAGCAATTTATACGGTATCGGTGTTACGGCTGTCAGGACAATTATCAGCACGCCGTATTTTGTGAACATTGGGCGGACGGTGGATTCAATCAATTCGGGATCTGAAAATGTTGTTATCAGCCACATTCCGACAGAATCATACAGCCACGCACCAATCATATATGCAATCGCGCCACCCACAACTGAACCTAATGCTGCCGCGGTCACAATTGGTACTGCGCGTCGTTTGTTTGCAATGATTGGCGGCGTCATGAATACTTCGGGTGGGACGAATAAAAATACAGACTCGCACACTGTCAGAATAAACACAATCCACGAGTATGCCGGACGTTCAGATTGCTTTAATACAAAATCGACCAATTTCATGATGATACCATCCCACAGGTAAAAATTTTTCTTGATTATAGCGGAATTTCTACTAATTTACAATATGATATATCAAATACAGGGGTAATTATGCCAAAAAAACAGGCTGCAAATAATTCAAACCGTGCATCGCGTGTCGCGTCCAAGGTGCAAACGTTGGTCGCA
This sequence comes from uncultured Rickettsiales bacterium, assembly GCA_900550495.1. Lineage (GTDB taxonomy): Bacteria > Pseudomonadota > Alphaproteobacteria > Rs-D84 > Rs-D84 > Enterousia. Next base: position 31,714 of record URSJ01000008.1, on the reverse strand, counting down.
GAAATCTTGCGCGATAATTACAGCGATGATAAAATCATATCTGGGGTGTCGCTGGTTGGTGCGGTTGCGCACGGTGGATTGCAATTTGTGCGTCTGTTTTACTATTCGCGCAATCCTGATGTAGTGATGGTGCAAAAGCGTATGGACGAAATCACACGTATGGTGCGATATGAATTAGCCGCGCGCATGAACCAAAAATATGTTCCTGACATAAAATTTGAATATGACGATACGCTGGAACGCGCCGAACGAATTGACGCGTTGCTAGATAATTTAGAATTGGACTAAGTGATATTGTCGAATTACGACAGTTTTCTTTGGTTAATGACTGATTTTGTATGTGATTGCTGGTATGTGCTGATGCAAAAAACATTGAAAAACCGCTAAGAAACTGGTTGCATGTTTTAATATACTGGTGTATCATTGCCGCAAGTGGATTAGGTAAAGGCATTCGTGAATGAGCCAAAAGAACATCAGAAATTTTGCAATTGTTGCCCATATTGATCACGGAAAATCGACGTTATCGGATAGGTTGATTGAATATACTGGTGGTCTGCAATCGCGTGAGATGAAAGCCCAGGTCTTGGATTCTATGGATATTGAACGTGAACGTGGTATCACGATAAAGGCGCAAACGGTTCGTCTGAATTACCGTGCACACGATGGGCAAACATATCAACTGAATTTAATGGATACGCCGGGACACGTGGACTTTTCTTACGAGGTGTCGCGCAGCTTGGCCGCATGCGAAGGGGCATTGGTGTTGGTTGATGCGACCCAGGGAGTCCAGGCGCAAACGCTGGCAAATGCATATTTAGCGTTGGATAATGATTTGGAAATGTTGCCAGTATTGAACAAGATTGATTTGCCGTCCAGTGATGTTGTGGCGACGCGCGAACAAATCGCCGATGTTATTGGGCTGGATGCTGCAAATGCGATGTGTGTGTCAGGTAAAACTGGGGCTGGTGTTCCCGAGTTGCTGGAAGAAATCGTTCATAAATTACCATCGCCACATGGTGATGAAAATGCGCCGACACGCGCACTGTTGGTCGATTCGTGGTATGATTCTTATCTGGGCGTGGTAATATTGGTGCGTGTGGTTGATGGTAAATTGTCACGTGGCCAAAAAATAAAGTTCTTGGCAACAGGGGCAGAATACACGGTTGATAAAATCGGGTACTTTACGCCCAAAATGGTTGACGTGGCCACATTGGAAACGGGCGAGATTGGGTTTATTGTCACAGGTATGAAAACGATTCACGATTGTCGCGTTGGCGATACGATTGCTGATGCGAAATATGCAAACAAGGCTGAACCATTGCCCGGATTCAAGCCATCGGTGCCGGTGGTATTTTCGTCGTTCTTTCCGGTATCTGCTGATGACTATCCTAATTTGCGCGACAGTGCAGAAAAGTTGGCGTTAAATGATGCGTCGTTTATGTTCACAACGGAAAAATCGTCTGCACTGGGGTTTGGGTTACGCTGTGGTTTCTTGGGATTGTTGCATATGGAAATCATCAGCGAACGTCTGGCGCGGGAATTTAATCTGACACTGATAAACACAGTGCCCAGTGTGTTATACAAGGTGCATTTGCGCGATGGCACAACGATTGATTTAGAAAATCCTGCCGATATGCCGGATTTGACGAAAATCGAATCTATCGAAGAACCATGGGTACGTGCAACAATTATGATGCCTGATAAATATATGGGTGGAATTATGTCGCTGTGCGCAGAACGCCGTGGAATCCAAGAAAATATTTCTTATGTTGGAAATCGCGCTGTGCTGGTGTATCAGTTGCCATTAGCGGAAATAGTGTTTGATTTCTATGACCGGGTAAAATCTATATCGTCGGGGTATGCGTCATTTGACTATGTGGTAAACGGATACCAGCCATCTGATTTGGTCAAGGTGTCTATATTGGTAAATGATGAAAATGTTGAACCTTTGTCTTTTATCTGCCATCGCAGTTTTGCGGAAAAGCGTGGCCGCCAAATTGTTGAAAAGTTAAAAGATTTAATCCCGCGTCACCAGTTTAAGATTCCGTTGCAGGCGGCAATCGGGGGAAAAATTATTGCACGTGAAACGATTGCTGCATATCGCAAAGATGTTACAGCGAAATGTTATGGTGGCGATATCACCCGTAAGCGCAAATTGTTAGAGAAGCAGAAGGAGGGGAAAAAGCGTATGCGGACATTCGGTAATGTCGAAATCCCGCAGAGCGCATTTATCAATGCACTGAAAGTGTCATAGCATAGCAAAGGAGTATTTAATGCTGATTGATAAATTGACCTATTACTTGGTAACAAGCAAAGACGCGCGTCTTGCAGACAAAGATATTTATGAACGTATCAAGGAAAAAGAACAAGAAAGTATTCAACGCGCAGCGTTGGCATATAGAAACATGATGCGTGGCACGCCGGAATGTCATTGTGTTGGTTTTGGCATGGACGGGGAGGGCGAGAACTGCAAATACTATAAGGATAACAGACCCTGCGATAATTCCCTGTGCGTATTACATTGTGATAATGTAAAGTATTACGAAGCGCGTCAGAAAATAGCATACTATACCGCGTTGCGTCGTGATTTCTGGAAAGCTGACAAGAAACACCAAAAATAAAATGCGGGGGATTTAAATGCTATTGAAAATAATAAATTATTATTTGAATACAGATGCAACGCAGCGTGCACAAGATAGGGCGGATTTTAAACAATTAGTCCAGGATTCTAAGAAAAAAAAGGCGCATGCAGAAAATATGGAACGTGCGCTGGTATTCAGTGGTCGGTGCGTCCAATCGATATACGGAACATTCGGCGATTTGCTGGATAACATAGAAGGGCGTTGTTCGACGTTCCGATCGGAAACGCAAGGATATTGCGTAAATAAAAAATGCCCATATCAGAGTGAAAATCATCAATATTTTGATGCGTTGCGTGCATATGGAATGGCTCTGGTCAAGGAAAAGAAATTCTGGTCTGAACGGCGTGATTTGCGCAGCGTCCAGGCAGCGTGTGTCCGTCAAGAACGAAATACGAAAATCGAGCATCTGGGGGCAGAGTGTGCAGATTTAGAAAATGAATTGACGTTGGCGAAATCTGTGATATCTACGTGTGTGCGCATCAATCCAAATAGTGGGGCGTTTGTAAAAAAAGGCTGTTTTGTGTCGACGTATTCCGGTTCTGGTGATTGGACGGCCTTGGACTCAGGCGGTCAATCACACGATTTTACGTTAAATAAAAAATGCGCAGAATTCGCGACGCCGTGTAAACATGATTGTCCATACCGTGAAAAAAATGCGAATTATGCCGAAATTTTGAACAGTTATAACGTTGCTCGGGCGGCGTATCGCATGGCTGCGGGTAAAGATTGGGTGCCCACAAAAACAAAATAACAATGGTGCAAATTGGGGGATGATAATGAATTTTTTTGCCAAGATAAAATATTATTTGATGACCAATGCCGTCCAGCGTGCGCAAAATAATATCATGTTAGACGAGTTGGAACTGAAATGTTTCAAGGCGGGGCGCGACATGGCGCAGGCATATGGGGCGTTACGTAGCGTGACTGATGGAATGTCCCAGGCAGAGGTTTTAAGAAAAGCATGTATTGTATATCTGGCTTATTCAACCGATATGTTTGGCGGATGCAGCCTGAGCAAATGTACCCCTATGTTGGTAAGAGAGAACCATTGCCCATATTTTTCCGAAGGCAGTAAAAGGTGTTCGCAGACGGATTGTGACTTTTATGAAAAAAATATTGCGTATTTTGTGGCCAAAGAACGTTATAGCACTGCTGTTGCTGCGCGTGATGCTTTTTTGTTACATGCGCAGGGCCACGGTAAAAACAAATACGGGGTTAAATATTGGGCTCAGAAACATGCAAATGTAAAATAATTAACCAACAAGGGGCGCATTATGGCACATCAGTTCTTTTTTAATCCGTTTATATTGGACAACTTGCCGGCCCCCAGTTCTGGATTTGATGTTGTTCAGGATTTGTCAGAACCGCGTTTACGCATGTATGTGACCAGCCGTGGGGTCAAGACGTTCTTTGTTCGTCATCGTGTGCGTGGGCGCGATCGTCGCTTTATCATAGGAAATTATCCTGATATGGATATCGAAGATGCGCGTGGTGCTGTGGCTGACATTTTGGCGCGTGCCGATGCACCGGTGCCGGCGCGTCGTCGCAAAATTAAATTTTCTAAATTTGTTGATTTGTATATGACGAATCGCGTGCGTCGTGCACCGGTATCGCGTGAAAAATTGCGTCGTGCGATAACGCGCCATCTGGGGCGTCTGGCGGATAAAAACATGTCCGATATTACGCGCGATGATTGTGAAAATGTGATATCGAATATTGATGGCGTCGCGATACGTGGTCGCATGCAGGAATTATTACAGAGCATGTTCGCATACGCCGCCGAAAACGGGTACGCGGAAAATATAATTTCTGATTTGCCCAAGGTTGTGCAAAATCGTCGTGTGCGTCCGCTGAATCGATTTGCATTTCATCGATTGATGGATTCAATAAATGCGGAAAAATCACCTGTTCTGCGTGCGGCGTTTTTGATGTTGGTGTATGGATTTGCGCCAAAGTCACGCGTGTTTGCAATGCAGTGGCGTGATTTGGATTTTAATCACTATATGTGGAACGATATGCCACTGTCAGACCAGGCGGTGGTATTGTTACAGGATTTACCACAAAATGGTCGCTGGGTTTTCCCAGGACGTGGCCGTGGGCATTTGACCGACCCACGTCGTGCGTGGCGTGCGGTTGCGGTTGCGGCTGGAATACCGACACTGACGATGGATGATGTTCATAAGTTTTTAATGCGCAGATTGGTCTGGGCACCTGACCGCGAAGACTTTCGCGAAAATATGAATTCTGTGCTGAACGAAATTATGGCTTAAACATATATATATAAAATGTCAAGTCTTTGTTATCGTTTGTTATAATTTCTTGACACCAATGTCATAAAATGATAGCGTTAAATAATGACGTCCCTTATTGGGCCAAAAATTTAACCGAAACAAAGGATAAAAAATGACAACTTTTGAAAAAGTAAAAAAAATCGTAGCTGAAAAATTGAATGTCAAGGAAGATACAATTACAGAGGCTTCCACGTTCGTTAACGATTTGGGTGCTGATTCTTTGGATGTTGTAGAATTCGTTATGGAAGTAGAAAAAGAATTCGATATTACAATTCCTGACGAAGAGGCTGCAAAGCTGAACACTGTTGGTGATGCTGTCAAGTACATCGAAGCGCACCAGAAATAATCCGGCGTTTCATAAAAAATGTCCGTCGCACGGGTATGACTCGGCGACGGATTTTTTTTCTGTATTTTACATGACAAAGAGTTTATCATAAGGGTATGTTAAATTATGACAAAGGAAAAATTATATGAGAAGAGTCGTTATTACCGGTATGGGTATCGTATCGCCGTGCGGCACAGGTGTTGAGTTTGCATGGAAAAACGTTGTCGCAGGAAATTCTGGGATTCGTAAAATTGATACGTTTGATGCATCAATGCTGGCAACACAGATTGCGGGTTTGCCAATTCACGGGACAGAAACAGGTCAATATAATCCCGAGGCTGTGCTGAACCCAAAAGAATTGCGCAAAATGGATAAATCAATTGTATACGGTGTTGTTGCCGCGGACGAAGCATTGCGTGATGCGGGACTGATTGATTATGACGGGGACAAGGAACGTTTTGGCGTGTCTGTGGGGGCTGGTATCGGCGGCCTGACGTCTATTTATGAAAATTGTATTGAATTGTATAATGGCGGTCCGCGTCGCATCAGCCCGTTCTTTATTCCAAAATCTATTATCAATATGACGGCTGGTCACATTTCTATTAAATACGGACTAAAGGGCCCAAATCTGGCAGTGGTAACGGCGTGTGCGACTGGTGCTCATTCTATTGGCGAGGCTGCGCGTCTGATTGAACACGGCGATGCTGACATTATGGTTGCTGGTGGAACCGAAGGCGCGATTGACGTAATAGGCATTGCTGGGTTTAATGCAATGAAGGCATTGTCCACACGTAATGATAATCCGGCGGCGGCGTCACGCCCGTGGGATAAAGACCGCGATGGTTTTGTTATGTCCGAGGGTGCCGGTATTTTAATTTTGGAAGAATATGAACATGCTGTTGCACGTGGTGCCAAAATTTATGCCGAGGTTGCTGGATATGGTCTGTCGGGTGACGCGTATCACATCACTGCGCCAGCCGAAGGGGGCGAGGGCGGTCTGCGCGCGATGCGTGCTGCGTTGCGCGACGCTGGGTTGCAGCCATCAGATGTTGATTATATAAACGCGCACGGCACATCAACGGGGTTGGGGGATATTGGCGAATTGATGGCGGTTAAAAGCCTGTTTGGTGATACGCCGGTATCAATGTCATCAACTAAATCTGTGACGGGACACCTGTTGGGTGCCGCTGGCGCGGTAGAGGCGATATTCTGTGTGCTGGCGATTCGTGACGGCGTTGTGCCACCAACAATCAACCTGGAAAATCCAGAAGATGCAGTTGGCGACTTTGACCTGGTGCCGAACGTCGCAAAACAGCGCAAGGTTGACGTTGCAATCAGCAACAGTTTCGGATTCGGCGGAACAAACGCATCGTTGGTCTTGAAACGTGTAAAGTAACAAAATAAAAACGCCCGTTCGGGCGTTTTTTATTTGTTCAGTTCAGAACGTAATTTTTCCAATTTTTGCAACGCGTCGCATGCGTCTTTTTCATGTTCTTCGGCACCTTGGTTATACAGTTTGATTTTTGCATAGTCCCAATTTGGTGTAATGTCCAGTGCTTGTTCCTGGGTAAGCGTTACGTATTTATGTGTGATTTTGCGTCCGTTGTTGCTGGCGACTTGTTTTTGTGCGACGTCAACGGCCATGCGACCATCAGCGGTCAAGGTGGTAATACTGTTTATGCGACGTGCGCAAATTTTGTGTTGGGCCAATTTGATTGTTTGCTCGCAACCGATGGCGGCGTCAGATGCGCTGGGGTCTTGGGCAACATATATGTCATTTGATGGGACATAGCCTACAATGATACCGTTATTTCCAGCATATTGTATGATAGAGAAGTCCGATCTGTCAGTGACCGCTGATATTGTTTGTGGTGCTGATATTCCATTATCCATACATATTACATTGTTATCATTTGGACATTTGACTAGTGTTATGTATTCATATGCTGCATTACGAAAGTTTGGGCAACTAAGATAAACTTCTTGTCCGTTATCGCATTTTTTCATTACTGTGTCACAATTGTTTGTAACGTTACCAGCGTGGCGAGTGGGAACGATGTCTTTGAAATCCACTGATGCCAAAGTGTTCGGGTAATAAAATTTTGTTCCATTTGAGTTCGTAACACGTGTGATTTCTTTAAAATGCACAGTTTTGTTTTCGTGGTTATAGATTCCGTGGATTGTGAAGGTTTGGTCGTCGTATGAACAGTCCCATGCTAGTTCGTGTTGAATTGCGTCACTGTCGTTATCTATTGCCTGTGGAACCAATTTTATATCCTGACCGTGTATGGTTGCAACAACATTATCAGCGTCATATATGCGCAGTGTGATTGGGCCGGTCTTTTCACCCAATGTTCCATTCGGTCGCAGCACCGTTTTAGCAATTGGACGGTCACATGCGGCCAGTATCAGTGCAAACAGCGTGATAAATATTTTTTTCATTTTTTGTTCCCTCTTTGGTTATTAAAATAAAATGCCACCAAAAAATTGGCGGGTTGGAGTTTAAGCACAATCAGAAAGGATTGCGTGCCTTATTCAATATATTCGACACACCCCAACCCAAAATCGGGTTGGCGATTTTTTTCGTCATCACTGACGCTTTCTGATGGGTGCTTAAACCCAGTGCGGCAACGCGCCACACGCATATAATTATATCACAATAGATTTTTGTCGCCAATAAAAAACGCCCGAATGGGCGTTTTTTATTTTTTGTCCTTGTCATCATCTTTGCCGAAACCAATGGTGGTTTTTATTGGTGTGATGATAGTGCTTTTTGTGCTGTCAATCGTGCGTATCAGGGCGCGACGAATTTTTCCGCTGATTGTCATAGGCAGACTGTCAACGAATTCAATCACGCGCGGACATTTGTAATGCGCGGTGCGATTACGAACGTGCTGCTGTAATTGACCCTTTAAAAATTCAGTTGATTGAAAATATTTGTTCAGCACAATCGTCGCCTTGACCGCCATACCACGTGACGCATCGGGAATACCTGTGACGGCACATTCGCGCACAGCCGGGTGTTCAATCAAGACACTTTCCACCTCGAACGGGCTGACGCGGTATCCAGATGTTTTAATCAAATCGTCGTTGCGACCAACAAACCAGTAATATCCGTCGGCGTCACGATATGCAACGTCGCCAGTGTGATAATACCCGTCACGGAATACGCCGGCCGTCAGTTTTTCGGCATTGTGGTATCCCTGGAACAGACCGACCGGGCGACCATTTTTCAATGAAATGCAAATTTCACCAACTGTGTCATCTGGGACCGGGCGGCCACGTTCGTCCAGCAATTCTACGTCCCAACCGGCCGCAGGCATTCCCATACTGCCGGGGCGTGGTTCAATCCATTCGTTGGTGAATAACATTACACAAGTTTCTGTTTGACCAAAACCTTCGCGCAGTTTTATGCCTGTCTGGGCCAAAAATCTGTCATATACTTCGGGATTTAATGCTTCGCCTGCGATGTCAACCTTGGTCAAAGATGATAAATCATATCTGGACAGGTCGCCGTGTATCAACATCTTGTATGCGGTTGGTGGCGCACAGAACGATGTCACGTGATTTTCAGACATCGCGGTTAGCAAATCGTGCGCAGTCGCAATCCCGGCAAAGTCATACACAAACACAGTCGCGCCTGCCATCCATTGGCCATACATTTTCCCCCACGAGCATTTTGCCCACCCGGATTCTGATACCGTCAGATGTATGTCGCCGTCGCGCAGGCGTTGCCAAAACACAGCCGTGTTTATGTGTCCCAATGGATATGTAAAATCGTGTGCAACCATTTTTGGCAAATCGGTTGTGCCACTGGTGAAATAAATCACCATTGTGTCCGAATTCTGGTTTGGAACGCGTTCAAACGTTGTTGGCATTTCATCAATCGCGCGTGCAATTTCTGTGTTTGAAATCAGTTGAATCGCACTGTCGCCAATGGCGGACGTGATTTCGTGCATCACCGTGCCGTCATCAAATGCTATGATTGCCTGAACGCCGGCCGTATCAATACGGTATTTAATATCTTCGGCCTTTAATTGATTGGTGGACGGAATTGGAATCGCCCCCAGTTTGTGCATAGCCATCATTAAAATCCAATATTCCCAACGACGGCGCATAAATAACAGGGCAGTATCGCCTTTTTTTAATCCGCGTGCGGCCAAGAAATTCGCCACAGAATTAGACATCAGCGACAGGTCGCGATATGTGAATCTTTTTTTCTCGCCACTGTCATCAGTCCACAACAGGGCAACGTGGTCAGGTTCTTCGTTGGCCAGAACGTCAATAACATCGTATGCGAAATTAAAGTTATCAGGGACGTGAACAACGGCGTTCTGGCGATAATCATCATAACTGTCAAATTTATCTTTTGGCAAAAATCGTAATGCAAACATATTTATTCCTTTCGTTGTTGCTCTGATAAATATGGCAAAAAAAATGATATTTACAAGTATAAAGAAAAAATAAAAACAGTTGATTTTTTATTCAGTGCGTTGCATAATCCAACCCGCATAGAAAAAATGCCAGTTTTCGGAGTGTAGCTCAGCCTGGTAGAGCGCTACGTTCGGGACGTAGAGGTCGCTGGTTCGAACCCAGTCACTCCGACCACAATAAAAAATCACCGCGTCAGCGGTGTTTTTTATTACACATTGCAAATTGAGTTTTATCTGTAATAATACGTCATTATGCGTCGTAAAAAATTATATGATAAAAAATTAGTAAAGTTGGCCAGTGCTGTTATCACAATGGGACTGGTTGGTATAATATATACGTTTGGAATCCAGTCGCCTGTTCGCCAGGACACAACGTTCACATTGGCACGGGGCGCTTCGGTCGCATCAGTTGCAGGTGCACTGGCGGCCCAGAATTTGGTTTCGTCGCCTGATTTATTTAAATTTGCGGTGCGTGCACATGGCGGTAAAATCCAAAGCGGGGTATATGATATTCCGCGCGGTGCCAGTGTGTGGCATGTGGCGCGAATGTTGGCACGTGGCGATATTGCAACGACACAGGTTGTTATCCCCGAAGGGCTGACCATAAAACAGACCAAACAATTATTGTTGACCAGTGCGGCACTGACGGGCGATGTGGAATGTGCAGTCGGAAACAATGCGCCGGTATGCAATTTGCGCGATGGCGATATATTCCCTGATACGTATCGGGTGGCGCGTGGGACATCACGCTTGGCGTTGTTGGAACTGGCACGCAAAAAGATGTCAAATATTCAGGACGCCTGGGGCAAGGCAGGGCGCGTTATGCCAAAGCCACTGAAAAATTGGAACCAGGTTATAACATTGGCATCAATCGTTCAAAAGGAAACACCACGCGAATCGGAAATGCCGATTGTGGCCAGCGTGTATTTAAATCGCCTGAACAAAAATATGCGACTGCAAGCGGATCCAACGGTTGTTTATGCAATCACAAACGGATTGGGTGATATGCAGGGCGCACCACTGTTGCGTGGTCATCTGCGTGTGGACAGTCCGTATAACACGTATACAAATAATGGTCTGCCACCGGCACCAATTGCCAATGTGGGCCAGTCTGCGATTCGTGCCGTGTTGCGTCCGGCGGATACTAATTACTTGTTCTTTGTTGCAGATGGGCGTGGTGGACACAAGTTTTCAAATTCGTATGAAGAACATATGCGAAATCATGCTGACTGGCGTCAGATAAAAAAATCCAGAAATAAAAACTAAAAACGGCATTTGTTAAAATTTTTAATAATTTGCTATTTTAATATTTTAAAAAACAAACAATAAAAATGCCCGGATTTCTGGGCGTTTTATATAAGTTTTGTGGGGGTGTCCGAATCGCGAACGCGCGAATTATAACATGTTTTAGGAGCTTTTGCAAAAATCTTTGCTGTTGAAAATGGGTATATGTTCACAGTAAAATATAGACAGCTAGAAAGCAATCTAGTGTTCTTTAACAAAAGGAAAGGATATATTATGAAAAAATTGACTTTAACTTCCTTGATGGCTGTATTTGCGGTTTCGGCTGCGAATGCTGCGGTTATAAACGATAATCCGCTGTATCGTCCAGACCAGGGCAAATTTTACAGCGTGACCGAAGTGGCGTCGCATTCCAAGGCAACGACGGCCTGGGGCGCGTCCGAAGAATTCGGATACGGCATCACGGACAAATTGTCAATTGCGGTTGCAACATCTGTCAGTGAAACCGATTGGTTTGATTCATCTGATTGGGATACAATGGGCGTAGGGCTGTCATATCGCGTAATGGATATGAATGGCTGGATGGTTGATTTGACCGGCAGTTATGGTGTTGGTCCAGTTATGCCATACAAAGGTTCATTCCTGGATAAGGATTTGACATACTATCAGTGGACAGTTGGTGCCCAGGTTGGTAAAACAATGGGTAATTTGACACTGGCTGGTCACGTTGCAATGGATTATGTGAACAGTGAATCGTTCAATTGGAATGATGACGGCTGGCACACAGTTCGCTTGGGCGCAGATGCGTTCTTGACATTGAACGACAACTGGGCATTGGTTGGCGGTGTTGAATATACCGGCACGACTGATGACAAGATGTTTGGTAAAGTCAAAGTTGAAAACGCTGGCACATGGACAGGCACAGTTGGTGTGAACTATAACTTCTGTGAAAACTCGTTTGTTGGTGCATATGTTGGACGCGCAATGTCCCACAAAGCTGCCGGTGAATGGTCCACAGATGCAGGATTTGCATTTGGTGGCAAATTCGGTATCCAGTTCTAATGATTTAATTAGAGAAAGGCATTGGCCCGCGCAGATTGCGCGGGTCTTTGTTTTGAATTTTGTCCTGTTGTGCGATTGGGGCGCGGACGGTAACCTGGGGGATAAATGATGGTCCGTGTGCGCTGGCTTTTTATAATGATGATTGGTGTCGGTTTGGGCGCGGCGCGCGCCGACATTGGTGACGTCAGTCGTATTGTGCACCCCGGTGAATTTTCGGCACACTTTGGCGCGGCATTTGTCACGGGGCGCACGCGCGATGGACATTCCCAGACGGATTTTTCGGCCGGTCGCATACATAATACCAGTTTGACATTGGATTACAGTCCCGATGACAATTTCACGGTGCAATTCAGCACGGATAACGATTATTCCGATACGCAAATTGGCGTGCTGTATAAAATATGGACAACCCCGCCATTGAAATTTGAGGCCGGCCTGGCATACGGTCCGGCGTGGACCCGGCGTGCCGACAATGGCGCGCGATATGGGCGAAATAACGTGACGCTGGATACGCGATTGCACGGTGTGCGGTGGCGACGCGCGCAATGGTCGGTCAAATTGTCGCCCCAGTTTGTCAAGGACGGCGATGGAAATTTTTGGAATATTAAAATTTCGCCCCAGGTTATGTATTATTTCTTGGACGATGTTGCGGCAATTTTGGGGCTGGATTATGCGTTCTTGCAAATTTCGCGGCCCAAGACAATATATAATCGCGCCATCAGTGCCCAGGTTGTGTATAATATGTCCACCGCCGCGTCAATAAATCCATATGTTAAATATCATTTTGAAACCAGGGACGCCGATAACAATTTGATGGACTATGATAACTATTGGAAATTGGGTGTCGGTTTTTCGGTAAAATTCTGATTGGTTTCTATATTTTTTATTTGTCCAGTTTTAGTCTTACACAAATAAATTGTTTGTCATTTGTGTGGCGGCGAATAACCCCTAAAAACAGGCGTTTTTTCAATGTGCGCGTGATAAAAATTCTTGACAATGCGGGGCTGTATGGTTATAGTATGTTCGCTTTCCGTGTAAACAAGGAAAGTGAAAAACACAGAAATCTGCACGTTTGACAGGTTTATAATCGCGGAATTTCCGTTGAGATAAATCTGTGGGGCAGTTTTTGTGCAAGCAAAAAAAGAAGAACAAACAAAGAGATTTTGAATGCCAACAGTAAATCAACTGATTCGGAAACCACGTAAAAAGGTTGTCGTTAAATCAACGGCCCCTGATATGATGGAAGCTCCGCAGAAACGTGGTGTTTGCACACGTGTGTACACAACCACACCAAAGAAACCTAACTCGGCGCAGCGTAAGGTTGCACGTGTTAAACTGGCCAATGGTCGCGAAGTGACCGCATACATTCCTGGCGAAGGTCACAATTTGCAGGAACACAGTGTTGTTATGATTCGTGGCGGCCGTGTAAAGGACTTGCCTGGTGTTAAATATCACATCATTCGTGGTGTTTTGGATACCAAGGGCGTTGACAGCAGAAAACAAGGTCGTTCCTTGTATGGTGCCAAGGCCGGCAAATAATTATAAGATAACCCATGCACATGGCACTGTCATGTGAGTAATCTGAACGAACAGATGAAGAAATAAAAGGAAAACAAAAATGTCAAGACGTAAAAGTGCAGCAAAACGCGAAATTCTGCCAGATTCCAAATACAACAATCTGGTTGTTGCAAAATGTATTAATATTGTTATGTGGGACGGCAAGAAAGAAGTTGCCGAAAATATCGTGTATGGCGCACTGGAAAAACTGAAAAAAGTTGCAAAAGACGGCGATGAATTGGCTGCTTTCTTGGAAGCGGTTGATGCGTTGAAACCATCAGTAGAGGTCAAAGGCCGTCGTGTTGGCGGTGCAACTTACCAGGTGCCGGTTGAAGTTCGTCCGGCGCGTCAACAGACATTGGCGTTGCGTTGGTTGGTGATGTTCGCACGTAAACGTGGCGAACGCGCAATGGAAGATCGCTTGTTCGGTGAACTGCGTGATGCATTGTCAGGCCAGGGTGGTGCGTTCAAGAAAAAGATTGATACGCATAAAATGGCAGATGCGAACAAGGCGTTTGCACACTTCCGTTGGTAATTTTATCAACAAAACAACAAATTGGGTTAAAACAAAACATAAACAAGGAAAGAATCTATGTCAGTCGGAAAAACCGCACCTTTACATATGTACCGCAATATCGGCATTATGGCCCATATTGACGCGGGTAAAACAACAACATCAGAACGTATTCTTTTCTATACAGGAAAAACATATAAAATCGGCGAAGTTCACGATGGTGGCGCGACGATGGACTGGATGGAACAGGAACAAGAACGTGGTATCACGATTACGTCTGCGGCAACAACGTGCTTTTGGCGTGATCACCGTATCAATTTGATTGATACCCCGGGACACGTTGATTTTACAATGGAAGTAGAACGTTCGCTGCGTGTTTTAGACGGCGCGGTCGCAGTGTTTGAATCTGTGTCCGGTGTTCAGCCCCAGACAGAAACTGTATGGCGTCAAGCGGATCGTTATAATGTTCCACGTATTTGCTTTATCAACAAAATGGATCGTATTGGTGGAAACTTTTTCCGTTGTGTTGATATGATTCGTGAACGTTTGGGTGCAAATCCGTTGGTCATCAATTTCCCAATCGGCGCAGAATCTGATTTCCGTGGCGTTGTTGACGTCGTTGAAATGCGCGCGATTGTTTGGGAAGATGATATGGGTAAAGAACCACACATCAAAGAAATCCCAGAAGATTTACGCGAAAAAGCCGAAGAATTGCACAACAAATTGATTGAAGAAGTTGTGACGCTGGACGATGATATTATGGAAGCCTATATGGAAGGAAATAAACCAGATGTCGCCACAATCAAAAAGTTGATTCGCAAGGGAACAATTGCACAAAACTTTAACCCAGTGTTGTGTGGAACGGCGTTCAAGAACAAGGGTGTTCAGCCATTGTTGGATGCAATCGTTGACTATTTGCCAAGTCCGTTGGATATCCCGGCTATCAAGGGAACAAAGATGGACCGTGAAACAGTTACCGAACGTCACCCAGATCCAAAAGAACCGTTCAGCGCGCTGGCGTTCAAGGTTGCAAATGACCCGTTCGTCGGAAACTTGATGTTCATCCGTATATATTCTGGTAAATTGACATCGGGTTCATATATCTATAATTCTAACCGTGATAAACGTGAACGTGTTGGTCGTATGTTGTTGATGCACTCGAACCAACGCGAAGAAATCAAAGAAGCGTCGGCTGGCGACATTATCACATTGGTTGGTATGAAAGAAACAATCACTGGTGACACACTGTGCGACGAAGCGAATCCAATCATTTTGGAAAATATTCACGTGCCAGAACCGGTTATCAGCATCGCCGTTGAACCCAAGACCAAGGCTGATATTGAAAAAATGTCATTGGGCTTGCAGGCGTTGGCCAAAGAAGACCCGTCGTTCCGCGTGTCGGTTGACGAAGAATCTGGCCAGACAATTTTGGCTGGTGTTGGTGAATTGCACTTGGAAATTTTGGTTGATCGTTTGTTGCGTGAATTCAAGGTTGACGTGAGCGTTGGTGAACCACGTATCGCATACCGTGAAACATTCCGCAAACCGGTTACCGAAGAATACACCCACAAAAAACAGTCTGGTGGTTCTGGTCAGTACGCCCAGGTTAAAATTGAATTTGAACCATTGGAACCGGGCAAAGGATACGAATTCGAAAACAAGATTGTCGGTGGTGCGATTCCAAAAGAATACATTCCGGGTGTTGAAAAGGGTTTAAAGATAGCCCAACAGACAGGTGTTCTGATTGGCTATCCGACAGTAGATTTCAAGGCTACGTTAGTTGATGGTAAATATCACGAAGTTGACTCTAACGTATTGTGCTTTGAAATTGCGGCGCGTGCTTGCTTCCGCGAAGCTATGAAAAAAGCATCGCCAAAGTTGCTGGAACCGATTATGAAGCTTTCGGTAACTACGCCGGAAGAATATGTCGGTGACATTATCGGTGACTTGAACAGCCGCCGCGGACAAATCAATGGTATTGAAACGCAGTTTGGTAACCAGCAGATTTCAGCCTATGTTCCGTTGGCAAACCTGTTCGGATATGTCAAGACCTTGCGTTCTTTGTCCCAGGGGCGTGCAAATCCATATATGGAATTGTCGCACTATGATGAAGTGCCGCAGAACGTCGCAGATGAGGTTATCAAAAAGCTGACGAAGTAAATAAAAAAATAATAAAAAAAAGATTGTGATTTTTGATTTCTGGTTTATTATTGGGTTTGAAATCCAAAAAAAATCGGAAATCAAATTTCGAAATCGTTTTAACAAGCCAAAGCCTAAGGAGAAAAAACTATGGCAAAAGAAAAGTACGTAAGAACCAAACCGCATGTGAATGTTGGTACTATCGGTCACGTTGACCACGGTAAAACAACATTGACCGCCGCTATCGTTCATTACTATGGTGTCGGCGCTGACAAAGGAAAGGGCGTTGATAAAATTGATAACGCACCAGAAGAACGTGCACGTGGTATAACAATTAACACATCACACGTTGAATACGAAACAGAAAACCGTCACTATGCACACGTTGATTGCCCGGGACACGCGGACTATGTTAAAAACATGATTACCGGTGCGGCCCAGATGGACGGCGCAATCTTGGTTGTTGCTGCAACTGATGGTCCAATGCCACAGACACGTGAACACATCTTGTTGGCACGTCAGGTTGGTATTCCAAAAATCGTTGTTTATTTGAACAAATGCGATTTGGCGAACGATCCTGAATTGTTGGAATTGGTCGAAATGGAAATCCGCGAACTGTTGTCCGCAAATGATTTCGATGGCGACAATGCACCAATCATTCGTGGTTCTGCTGTTTCCGCACTGGAAGGCAAAAACGACGGTTTGGGCAAAGAATCTATTGACGCATTGTTAAAGGCGTTGGACGAATATATCCCATTGCCAGAACGTCCAGTTGATAAACCGTTCTTGATGCCGATTGAAGACGTATTCTCGATCACAGGTCGTGGAACCGTTGTCACAGGTCGTGTTGAATCAGGTATTATCAAAGTTGGTGACGAATGCGAAATTGTTGGTTTGCGTCCGACACAGAAAACAACAGTCACAGGCGTAGAAATGTTCCGCAAGATGTTGGATCAGGGTGAAGCCGGTGATAACGTTGGTTTGCTGTTGCGTGGAACCAAGAAGGAAGATGTAGAACGTGGTCAGATTATCTGCAAACCGGGTTCTATCACACCACACACAGACTTTGAAGCCGAAGTTTATATCTTGACAAAAGAAGAAGGTGGACGTCACACAGCGTTCTTCAGCAACTATCGTCCTCAGTTCTACTTCAGCACAACAGACGTAACTGGTACAATCACATTGCCAGCAGACAAAGAAATGGTTCTGCCAGGTGATAACGTTCGTATCTCTGTGCAATTGATTGCACCGATTGCTATGGACGAAGGCCGTCGCTTTGCTATCCGTGAAGGCGGACGCACAGTTGGCGCTGGTGTTGTATCTAAAATTGTTAAATAAGTAACAGGTCGCGGGTCGGTGTAACTGGATAAAATAACGCCAGTGATTACCGACCCGGATAAACATAAGGAAAACGAACAAATGGTACCTGCATCTAAAATTCGAATCAAATTGACAGCATTTGACCATCGTGTATTGATGGAATCTGTTGATGAAATCGTCAAAACAGCAAAGCGCACAGGCGCAGATGTCGTTGGACCCGTTCGCTTGCCGACATTGGTTCAGAAATTTACAGTCAACCGTTCGCCACACGTTGATAAAAAATCACGCGAACAGTTCGAAATCCGCAATCACAAGGCGGTCGTAGATATTGTGAATCCAACCCCTCAGACAGTTGATGCCTTGATGAAGTTGGATTTGGCATCCGGTGTTGATGTAAAAATTAAATTGTAAAATTGAAACGTTGTTAGCGTCGGTTCCGCGGATTCTGAACGTGGACTGTCGACCTACTGACAAAATAAAAGGCATAATAAAATGAAACGTAGCGGATTGATTACAACAAAAATAGGAATGACGCGTCTGTATGATGATGCCGGCGCAGCTCACCCAGTCACAGTTTTGTCTGTGGGGGATTGCACCGTCATTGGAAATCGCACGCAAGAAAAAAACGGCTATGTCGCGAATATTTTGGGTATGCGCGAAGCCAAGGCAAAGCATATCGCTAAACCCCAGGCGGTTGCAGCGGAAAAGGCAGGGGTAAAGCCGTATCGCAAAGTGGTAGAATTTCGTGTATCAGATGACTGTGTTATCCCAGCGGGAACAGTTTTGTCTGCGTCTCATTTTGTTGCCGGTCAATTTGTCGATGTCCAAGCGACAAGCAAAGGTAAGGGCTATCAAGGTGCGATGAAACGTCACAACTTTGGTGGTAAGGAAGCAACCCATGGTGTTTTAAAGGCGCATCGTTCATTGGGTAGTACTGGTATGCGTGAATGGCCAGGCCGCGTTCTGAAAGGTAAAAAGATGGCCGGTCAGATGGGTAATGAAACAGTTACTGTCCAGAATCTGAAAGTGTTCGGAACAGATGCCACAGAAAATCTGATTTTCGTTGAAGGCGCAGTTCCAGGCGCAAATGGCACATTCGTTCTGATTACCGATGCAGTAAAGAAAGAACATAAAGATTTGCCAGTTCCAACTGTTGCAAATGTGGCAGAAGCAGTAACAGAAACTGTTGCAGAATAATAATGGGTCAACAGCAAAGTAAGGTGAATTAAAATGCAAATAGACATTATAAATTTTGATGGCAAAGCGGTTGGCAAGGTTGAATTGGTCGACAGCATCTTTGGTTTGGACCCACGCGCAGACATTCTGCACCGGGTTGTTACCTGGCAGCGTGCAAATTCACGTGCCGGTACACATGCAGTGAAAACTGTGTCTGATGTCAAAGGCAGTGGCAAAAAGGCGTTCAAACAGAAAAAAACTGGTAATGCACGCCAGGGTGAAAAATACAATGTTCACATGCGTGGCGGTGGTGTTGTTCATGGGCCAGTTGTCCGCGACCACTCTATTGACTTGCCAAAGAAAATCCGTAGTTTGGGCTTGAAGATGGCATTGTCATCCAAGGCAAAAGACGGCAGCTTGGTCGTCATTGATTCTGAAAAATTGTCAGCGGCGAAAACAGGCGCATTTGCGAAACAGTTAAAGAAACTGGGGTTGGCATCTGTTCTGTTTGTTGGTGCAGACAAGTTGGACGAAAACTTCAAGAAATCTGCGGCTAACATCGCGAATGTTGATGCGTTGCCGACAATTGGTTTGAACGTTTTGGATATCTTGAAACACGAAAAATTGGTTTTGACGGCTGACGCGGTCAAAGCGGTAGAAGCAAGATTGGCATAAAATAAAAGGTCAATAAAATGGCAGAAAAGAAAGTTGAAAAGAAAATCGTTGCGACCGCCGGTATTTATGATATACTGCGTCGTCCGATAATCTCGGAAAAGACTGCAAAGTTGTCCGAGAGCAATGGTATTGCGTTCGAAGTTGCAGCGGACGCCACAAAAGAAGATGTGGCACGTGCAATTCAGGCGATTTACAATGTAAAGCCGACCAAGGTGAACATTGTTGTTGCCAAGGGCAAGGTTAAATCCTTCCGTGGTCGCTGCAGCGGCACACAACGCACTATAAAGAAGGCATATGTGTCTTTGCCAGCCGATGCAAAATTGGACTTGGCGGCAAACGCATAAGGAAAAATCGTCTGGGCAGAGAATCTGGAATCTCTGGACGTTAGTGCCCAGACAGGAAACATAAGGTAAGAAAAAATGGCATTAAAGCATTACAAGCCGATGACACCGGGAACCCGTGGCTTGACCCAGGTTGACCGCAGCGAATTACATCGCGGCGCACCGGAAAAGGCATTGACAGTCGGCTTAAAATCCAAGGGCGGTCGCAACAATTTTGGTCATGTGACCGTTATGCACCAGGGTGGTGGTCACAAACGTAAATATCGTTTGATTGATTTTGATCGTAAAAAGATGGGTGTTCCTGCGACAGTTGTTCGTTTGGAATATGACCCGAACCGCACTGCGTTTATCGCATTGATTGAATATAAAGATGGTGTGCGTTCATACATTCTGGCACCACGTGATTTAAAGGCAGGAGATGTTGTTATCTCGGGCACACGTGAAGATATCAAGCCTGGTAATGCGATGCCATTAAAGAATATGCCAATCGGAACGATTGTGCACAACGTTGAACTGAAACCGGGTGCTGGCGGTCAATTGGCGCGTAGTGCCGGTTGCTATGCTCAGTTAATGGGTAAGGACGGCGTTTATGCACAGATTAAAATGAACAGTGGTGAATTGCGCAAAGTTCATTCCGATTGTATGGCCACAGTTGGCAGCGTTTCCAATCCGGACCAACGCAATGTCAATTTGGGCAAGGCCGGTCGCGCACGTTGGTTGGGCATCCGTCCATCTGTCCGCGGTATGGCGATGAACCCGAACGATCACCCGATGGGTGGTGGTAATGGTCATTCCAAGGGCCACGAACCTGTGTCGCGTACTGGTATTCCAGCCAAGGGATATCGCACTCGCAGCAACAAACGTACTGCAAAGATGATTATCCGCAGCAGACATTTGGCAAAGAAGAAATAATAAATAGCCCTGCATCTATATGGTGCAGGGGAATACAGAAAAACGGAGTAATTGATGTCTCGTTCAGTTTGGAAAGGTCCGTATGTTCACCCATCTGTTTTGAAAAAAACTGCGGTGGCGAACGAAAAAGATGACCGTAAACCAATTAAAACTTGGTCACGCGGCAGCACAATTGTGCCGCCGATGGTTGGGCTGACTTTTGAAGTCCATAATGGTAATAAATTTATCCCTGTGTCTATTGTTGAAGATATGATTGGGCACAAATTGGGTGAATTTGCACCAACACGCACGTTCAAAGGTCATGCGGCGAATAAAAAGGCCGCTGCCAAGAAATAATGATTTCTATATGGAATCTGTAAGAATATAAGGTAAGTAGTTATGACAACGACAAGATATGGAATCAAAGATAATCAGGTTCGCGCGTTCAATAAAATGATTCGCGTCAGCCACCAGAAATTAAATCTGGTTTGCGATACCGTCCGCGGTTTGCCGGTCGATCGCGCAATTGATGTCTTGAAATTTTCTAAAAAACGCGTATCTGGCGAAGTCTTGAAGACTTTGATGTCCGCGATTGCAAATGCAGAACACAACAAAAATCTGTCGGCAGACACATTGTTTGTCAAAGAAATTTGGTGTGGCAAGGCTTTGACAATGAAACGCATCATGGCTGGTCCACGTGGCAGTGCACGTCCAATTTTGAAACCTTTTTCTAATTTGACAATCGTTTTGGAATCTGGTGCGGCACCTACAAAGAAATCCGCAGAAAAAGCTGCGAAAAAGGCAAAATAGTAAAACCGTGGCACGTGGTATGGGGTAACCCTGAATAAAACCTATATGGTTTCAAGAACATGTGCCATAAACGTAAGGAAAAAGTAAGATGGGACAGAAAGTATCACCAATCTCATTGCGCGAATTTATCAATAAAATTACGGATTCGCGTTGGATAGCGGGCAAAAAGGACTATGCGAACCTGTTGGCCGAAGATATTAAAATTCGCAAATTTATTGAAAAGAAACTGAAAAAAGCCGGTCTGGCCAAGGTTGTCATTGAACGCTTTGCCAAAAAGGTTGTTGTGACAATTCACACATCACGTCCGGGTATGATTATCGGTAAAAATGGTGCCGACATTGAAGCACTGCGTAACGATATCAAAAAATTGGTTAAAAATGACCAAGTTGTTGTGAATATCTACGAAGTTCGTCGCCCAGATTTGAATGCCCAGTTGGTTGCACAGAACATCGCACAACAGATTGAAGGTCGTGTTTCGTTCAAACGTGCAATGAAAAAGGCTGTTCAGAATGCACAGAAGGCAGGTGCCCAGGGTATCAAAGTAATGTGCAGTGGTCGTCTGAACGGTGCAGAAATTGCCCGCAGCGAACAAATCCGCGAAGGTCGTATTCCTTTGCATACATTACGCGCTGATATTGACTATGCGTCAATTCAGGCGAAAACAACCTATGGCGTTATCGGGGTAAAAGTTTGGATTTACACAGGTGACGTTGTGAACAAGGAAAAGCTGGCTTCTGAAATGGCACGCCCAACTGAATATGCCGGCAGCAGCGAAAAGAGAAACAAGTAATTTTTGCTGGCATCTATATGGTGCCGGAGAAAACAAAAATTAGCAAAGCAATAAAAGGTAGTTTATTATGTTGATGCCAAATAAAACAAAGTTTCGCAAACAGCACAAAGGCCGTATTCACGGCGTCGCCAAGGGCGGCAGCGAACTGGCATTTGGTTCGTTTGGACTGAAAGCCATGACACCAGAACGCGTGACCGCGCGTCAAATCGAAGCGGCACGTCGCGCAATCACACGTCATATGAAACGTATGGGTAAATTGTGGATTCGTATTTTCCCTGATGTTCCAGTGACCAAGAAACCAGCCGAAGTCCGTATGGGTAAAGGTAAGGGTGCGGTTGAATACTGGATTTGCCGTGTAAAACCAGGTCGTATCATGTTCGAAATTGACGGTGTTAAACCTGAAATCGCATATGAGGCGTTTGCACTGGCTGCGGCAAAGTTACCGGTTAAAACCAAAATTGTTGAACGCAAAGCTAACTAATTTAAACAGAAAAGGTTTATAAAATGGCAGAAAAGAAAGTTGCAAAAGAATCTTTGACAGTCGAAGCTTTGCAGAGCAAACTGGCTGATTTAAAGAAAGAGCAAATGAACCAGCGTTTCCAACACGCTGCGGGTCAGTTGCCCAAATCGCATGTCATTCGTCAGACTCGTCGTGAAATCGCACGCGTCAAGACTAAATTGAATGCGGACAAAAAATAAAAAATTGTCGATTTTTGTTGAGATTTCTAAAAAATTAGTTATCATACACCGAAATCGGTAAGATGAACCCAAGGAATCAGTTGCTGTTTTGCGCGTTTTAGTGTAGAATGGACGCCGCAAAACAAGCACTGGGCAAATGTATAAGGACACAAGTTATGCCAAGACGTATACTGCAGGGAACAGTTAGAAGTACAGCGAACGACAAAACTGTCGTTGTTGAAGTGGAACGTCGTTTCCGTCATCCGCTGTATGGCAAGTTCGTAAAGCAGAACAAAAAGTATAAGGCGCACGATGAAAACAACGAATACAAGGTTGGTGACATCGTTGCGATTGAAGAACATCGTCCAATATCCAAGACAAAATCTTGGGTGGTCAAGGGACGCGTCGGCGTTTCCAAGGACGAATCAGTCGAGGTTACAGACTAAGGCTGACCTGGACAGGGTCTTTGAGGTCGGTGTTGCGTACGCAACATGCGGACAGTCGGGCCCTATAACAAAGCGGTGGGGGATCGCCCCACGCGCAGGACAAGGAAAAAAGTTATGATTCAGAATGAAACAGTTATGACGGTTGCTGACAACTCTGGTGCGCGTAAAGCAATGTGCATCAAGGTTTTGGGTGGTTCTCACCGTCGTTATGCGACAGTTGGCGATAAAATTGTCGTCGCCATCAAAGAAGCGATTCCACGTGGTAAAGTTCAGAAAGGAACAGTTCAGCGTGCAATCATCGTTCGCACAAAATTCCCGGTAAAACGTCCGGACGGATCAATTATCCGCTTTGACGATAACGCGGTTGTTTTGATAAACAAAAACAATTTTGAACCGATTGGCACACGTATCTTTGGGCCAATTGCACGTGAAGTTCGCCGTAAATACGATGTTCAGAAAATCGTATCTCTGGCACCGGAAGTTATCTAGTCTGAAATAAAGGGTTATAAAGATGAAAATCAAAAAAGGCGACGAAGTCGTAGTTATTTCGGGAAAATACAAGGGTGTCAAAGGCAAAGTGCTGGAAGCACGCCCAACAGAATCTCGCGTTGTGGTAGAAGGTGTCAACCGCCACAAATGGCATATCAAACCAACACAGGAACAGCCGGGTCGTATCGTTGATCGCGAAGCACCGGTCCACGTTTCTAATGTTGCGTTGTTGGATCCCAAGACGAAAAAGGCAACACGCGTTGGATATAAAATGTCTGGCGACAAGAAAGTTCGCGTTGCTAAAAAGTCTGGCGCAGAATTATAAAAATAATCGGTTCCCGCTGTTACGGGGACACAAAGTGTAAGGAATAAAAAATGCAAAGCAGATTGCGTGAAATTTATGAAAAAGAAGTTGTGCCTGAATTGGTCAAAGAATTCGGGTATGCAAATACATTCGCAGTGCCAAAATTATCCAAAATTGTTTTGAATATGGGTGTTGGTGCCGCGGTCAGTGATAAAAAGAAACTGGACGCCGCCGCCGCTGATTTGACAGCGATAGCTGCCCAGAAATCTGTTATTACACATGCGAAAAAGTCTATTGCAACATATCGTCTGCGCGAAGGGCAGCCTATTGGAACCAAGGTCACATTGCGTGGTAAAAGAATGTATGACTTCTTGGATAAACTGATTACAGTTGCGTTGCCGCGCGTCAAGGATTTCCGCGGATTGTCAAAATCAAAATTTGATGGTCGCGGTAATTATGCGTTCGGTATCAAAGAACACTTGATTTTCCCAGAAATTTCTGTGGACAAGATTGACGCAATTCGTGGTATGGATATCGTCATCGCGACAACAGCGAAAACTGACGACGAAGCACGTGCGTTGTTGACGAAAATCGGCTTGCCGTTGGTTTTGAAATAATTATAAAAGGGTATAAAAATGGCTAAATTAGCGTTGATAAATAAACAGAAAAAACGTGAAAAAATGGTCGCCCAGTATGCTAAAAAGCGCGAAGCGATTAAAGCGAAAATGTCCGTGAATGCAACACCTGATGAACGTATGGACGCAATGAAAAAATTGGCAAAATTGCCACGTAATGCAAATCCAACACGTTTACACAATCGTTGCTCGGTTACCGGTCGTGCACGCGGGTTCTCGCGTTTGTTCGGTCTGTGTCGTCAGCAGTTGCGCACCATGGCGTCCGAAGGGAAATTGCCAGGTGTTCGCAAGTCCAGCTGGTAAACAAAAACAGCCTAGTTGTGGACAATGCAGCTGGGATTAACAAAAGTGCATAGGGCAGGGTGTCCTGTGTAACGAAGGAGTAAAAGATGTCATTATCACACCCAATCGGCGATATGTTGACCCGTATTCGCAATGGTCAGAATGCTGGTAAAGAAACAATCACCGTTCCAAACAGCAAACTGCGTGCCGCAGTTTTGGCCGTCTTGAAAGACGAAGGTTTTATTACAGATTTTCACAAAGAACAAATTGACGAGCATCGTGCCAATTTGGTTGTCGAATTAAAATATGTCGGTGGCAATGGTGCAATCCAGGAAATTTCCGTCGTATCTAAACCAGGGCGCCGCGTTTATTCTGGCAGTGCAAAAATGCCAAAGATTATGGGCGGACTGGGTATAGCGATTGTTTCTACACCAAATGGCGTTATGACTGACCACAAAGCACGTTTGATGAACGTCGGTGGCGAAGTGCTGTGCAAGGTAATATAATTTAGAAGTAAGGATTGAAGTTATGTCTCGTGCAGGAAAATATCCAGTAAAATTGAAAGATGGTACATCAGCGGCGATTGTTGATGATGTTCTGGTTGTCAAGGGCCCCAAAGGTGAAGTGAAATTGCCGTTGGATACAAAACACGCCGGTTTGGTGCATGTTGCAATCGAAGATGAACATATTGTAGTCACACCAAAAGACGCAGAAGATAAAATCTCGCGCGCGATGTGGGGAACAATGACTCGTAACGCACGCGCAGCAGTTGAAGGTGTTTCAGACGGTTTTGCCAAAGACATGTATATGAAGGGTGTCGGGTATAAAGCATCTGTTTCTGGAAACAAATTGGTTCTGGTTGCGGGTTATTCGCATGATGTTGTCATGGAAATTCCGGCCGGCTTGACCGTAGTTATGGGTGAAACGCCGACTGAATTCAGCATCCGTGGTATTGATAAGTGCTTGGTTGGCATGTTTGCTGACAAAGTCCACAAGGTTCGCAAGCCTGATCCATACAAGGGCAAGGGCATCTTCTATAAGGGCGAACATATCCGCCGTAAAGAAGGTAAAAAGAAATAATAAATAAACGCTAATCTCCGCTGTTACGGGGATTGAAAAAAAGGAAACAAAATGTTGAAACATTTGTCTAGTGAAGAAAGACGCACATTGGCAAATCGCGGTGCGTTGAAAAGAAAAAATCCTGGCAAGATTCGTCTGTCGGTTTTCCGTTCGGGGCGCCATATTGAAATCCAGGCAATTGATGATGTTCGCGGTCATACAGTATGTGCGGCATCGTCCAAAGAGAAAGATTTTAAGGGCAAAGGCTGGAATGTCGCTGGTGCAGAACTGGTTGGCAAGGCATTTGCGGCGCGTGCTGTGGCGGCTGGTATTGCCGACAATTGTTACTTTGACCGTGGCGGTTATCGTTATCACGGCCGTGTAAAAGCACTGTGTGAAGCAATCCGCGCAGGCGGCGTAAGAATATAATGGAATATACGGAGTAATAAGATGGCACGTTTTGATGATAAAAAATTGCAAACGGATAACCTGGTAGATAAATTGGTTTCCATCAACCGCGTATCCAAAACCGTAAAGGGCGGCCGTAATATGTCGTTCTCGGCATTGGTTGTGGTTGGTGACAAGGCTGGTCGTGTTGGTTTTGGCAAGGGTAAAGCATTGGAAGTTCAATCTGCTGTGCAGAAAGCAACCAAGGCTGCAAAGGCGAAGATGATTCGCGTTCCGTTAAAAGAAGGTCGCACTTTGCACCATGATTGCAGCGCAAAATATGGCGCCAGCAAATTGGTTGTTCGCAGTGCAGTTCCTGGTACTGGTATCATTGCCGGTGGTGCGTTGCGTGCGGTGTTTGAATGCTTGGGCGTTCAGGACGTCGTTGTGAAATCCCAGGGGTCAAATAATCCAAACAATATGATTCGCGCTGCATTCTTGGCGTTTGCGAAAATGAATTCGCCAAAGACAGTGGCTGCGCGTCGTGGTAAAACAGTCGCAGAAATCATCGCAGGTCGTGACGGCAAGAAAATTGATGATGCTGTATGCGAATGCGCAACCGAAGATAAATAATCAGCACTGAAAATAAACGGAGAATAATTATGGCTAAAATAATTGTAAAGCAAGTCAAAAGTATTATTGGTCGTCCGGAATCTCAGTGCAAGGTTATTGCCGCATTGGGGTTGGGGCGTATCGGCAAAACCAAAGAACTGGGTGATACACCAGCTGTTCGTGGTATGATTGCCAAGGTTTCACACCTGGTTGAAATTGTTGAAAAATAAAAAATATAAACCGAGTATGCGGACAGCACTTGTCCGCATGCGAAAAAAGACTATATACTGGTCATAGGATAAAGGAAAAAATTATGAAACTGAATGCATTGATGGACAACTTTGGCGCACGTCGTGACATTAAACGTGTTGGTCGTGGTATGGCGTCGGGTTATGGCAAAACATCTGGTCGTGGTAACAAGGGTCAGAAAGCACGCAGCGGTTCACGCAAACAGGCGACTTTCCAGGGTGGTCAGATGCCGATTTTGCGTCGCTTTCCGAAATTCGGGTTTAATAATCCATTTGCCAAGGAATATGTAACAATCAACCTGGGTGATATTGAAAAGTTTATCGCATCTGGCAAGATTGATGCAAAATCCCCAATCACAATTGATTCGCTGATGGCTGCAAAAATTATCAACCGCAAAATGTCTGGTTTGAAAGTTTTGGCCAAGGGTGAAATCAAATCGTCTGTGAATATTGTTGCTGACAAATGGTCCAAGGCGGCCGAAGCGGCAATCGTCAAAGCAGGTGGCACAATTAAAAATAAATAATTGTATATCGCATCCTGGGAAACTGGGATGCCTTATCTGATTACAAGAGCAACGCATGAAATTCTTGAAAGATTTTTTTGGAAACCTGACTGATTTGCAAAAGCGCATTTTGTTTACATTGGGTGCGCTGATTGTTTATCGTATTGGTTCGTTTATACCGTTGCCGGGGGTAAATGCGTCAGCTGTGCTGCATTTGTTCTCGGGCGAGGGCAGTGGTATGATGGGCATGTTTGATATGTTCTCGGGCGGGTCGCTGTCGCGTATGTCCGTGTTGGCATTAAACATTTTCCCATACATTTCTGCGTCTATTGTGTTGCAGTTGTTGACCGCGACCAGCAAGTCACTTAGCGAATTGCGCAAAGAGGGTGAATCTGGCCGTGTTAAAATCAATCAATACACACGCTATCTGGCGGTGTTTTTGGCCGTGGTTCAGGGTTGGGCCGTTGTGCGTGGTTTGGAAATCATGGCACCGGTAAATGGTGTTGCGGCGGTTGTGAACCCAGGTTTCGCATTTGAATTGTCGGCCATTATCGCATTGGTTGGCGGAACAGTATTTGTTATGTGGCTGGCAGAACAGATTACTGCACGTGGCGTCGGTCAGGGTGCATCGCTATTGATTTTCGCCGGCATCATTGCCGAGGTTCCAGGTGGTATCGCCAAGGTATTCTCGCTGGGGTCGGTTGGCCAGATGTCGCCAGCGATGATTATGTTGGTCGTTGCGTTCGTGATAGGTATCATCGCGTTGATTGCGTTCTTTGAACAGGCCCAGCGTCGTATCCAGATTCTGTATCCGCGCCAGGTTATGGCAAATGGTGTCACAAATACTAATGCGTCGTATTTGCCGATAAAGGTAAATATGTCGGGCGTTATGGGGCCCGTATTCGCGGCCAGTATCATGATGCTGCCGGCGTTCGTTCAACGCTTTGTCCAGAGCGAGAATTTGGTTGTTCAAAATATCATGGCGTTCTTTACGTATGGCGCGTGGTCTTATATCATCTTGTACACGATATTGATTGCGTTCTTTGCGTATTTTCAAACCGCGGTGATATTTAATTCCGAAGAAACCAGCACAAATCTGAAAAATGCGGGCGGTTATATCCCGGGCGTGCGTCCAGGCGAACAGACTGTGCACTATTTGGATTCGGTTGTGTCGCGCACAACGGCGATTGGGGTTATGTACTTGATTGTTGTTTGCGTATTGCCAATCATTTTGAATACGCATTTTGGTATGCCGTTGATGATTGGTGGCACCAGTGTTCTGATTGTGGCTGGCGTTGTTCTGGATACAATGAACCAGGTGCAATCGTATTTGGTTGCGAACAAATATCGCAGCGTCATTAAATCGGCGCAAAAGAAGGGGCGTTTCCGTTAAAGATGGGCGCGCGCCTGAAACAAAGATTTGACTTTTGTCGTGTTTTGTATAAAATTATGCGGCAAAATAAAATACTCTGATAATCTGACGGCAGATTACCAGGGACAGCAGAACGGGGCGTGTGGCGACACACAAACCATGGTAATAATAAAAAGGAAAATAAAAAAATGGCACGTATAGCAGGTGTTAACATTCCGACAGAAAAGCGTATTGAAATTGCGTTGCGCTATATTCACGGTATCGGGCCGGCCAAATCTGCCCAGATTTGCAAGGCACTGAATTTGAAAGATGGTTTGCGCGCAAAAGACTTGACTGACGAAGATATTGTTAAGATTTCTAATTATATTGAACAAAACTTCAAGGTAGAAGGTGATGTCCGTCGCGAAGTTGCAATGAACATCAAACGTTTACAGGACTTAAAGACATACCGTGGCATCCGTCACCGTAATCGTCTGCCGGTTCGTGGTCAGCGCACCCAGACAAACGCCCGTACTCGCAAGGGGAAGCGTGTGGTTGTTGCAGGTTCCGCAACCAAGGGTAAATAAAATTTAATCTAATGCCTCGTCTGCTTGATGTTGGCGCGCTCGTGTAGCATTTGTACACTTCGCTTACCAGCATCGGCGCATCCAAAGCATTATCTTAAATTTTTCAATAAGGTAGAGAATAACACGACAGTTATTTGAAGACATCTAACAAAGGTTAAAAATAAAATGGCAGTAACAAAAGCTAAAAAGAAAGTAGTAAAAAAAGTATCGCACGGCATTGCACATGTTGTTGCGACAAATAATAACACACGTATCACCATCACAGACCAGTCTGGTGCTGTGCTGACATGGGCGACCGCCGGTGCGAATAATTTCAAGGGCGCAAAAAAGTCCACACCGTATGCAGCGACCGTCGTCGCAGACGCTGTTGGCAAGAAAGTTGCAGAAATGGGTATGAAAACAGTTGACGTTTTGATGCGTGGCATTGGCCAGGGTCGTGAATCTGCTGTTCGCGGTTTGGCAAATGCGGGCTTGGTTGTTCAGTCCATCACAGACACGACGCGTATTCCACATAATGGTTGCCGTCCAAAGAAAGTGCGTCGCGTGTAAATTAAATATAGATAACACATCTATGTGTCGGACGGGTTGCTCGTGCAGGTCTACTGCACCACGCAACCCGTCCGTTCGCATATCTGTATCATTCTATTTAATTTTGAACCGTCCCGTTCAGGACGGTTTTTTGTTTGCGTGTCTGTGCGCGGTGTGGCTCGTTTATGTAGATAAGAAGTTCGGCAGGGATGCCACGCAGGCGAGCTGCATTGAAAGCGCCCATACCCTGGTTGGCATTGATGCGATAGTCTTTCTCGCCATGAATGCAGAGGATAGGAGTGTCCCACTTATCTACAAACTTATGAGGGCTATTCTCGTAAGTCTTTTGAGCATTGGTAGTCTGGTCTTTATTCCAATAAGCATCATCGTACTCCCAGTTAGAGAACCATACCTCCTCGGTATCGGTATACATGCTCTCCAGATTGAAAGCACCATCGTGAGCAAGGAATGCCTTGAAACGCTTGTTGTGATGACCAGCCAAATAGTATACTGAGAAGCCTCCAAAGCTGGCACCTACGCAGCCCAGTCGGTTTTTGTCTACAAAGGGTAGGTTAGCGGTAGCATCATCGATGGCAGAGAGATAGTCTTTCATACACTGACCAGTCCAATCGCCAGAGATCTCCTCGTTCCACGCACTTCCGAAGCCTGGCAAACCGCGACGGTTGGGCAATACGATGACATAACCATTGGCAGCCATTATCTGGATGTTCCAACGATAGCTCCAGAATTGGCTTACAGGACTCTGAGGACCACCCTCGCAGAAGAGAAGTGTAGGGTACTTTTTGTTGGCATCAAAGTTGGCAGGCAACATGACCCATACTAACATATCTTTTCCATCTGTGGTTTTCACCCATCGCTGCTCGCACTTGCCGAGGTTCAACTGGCTCAGTATATGGTCGTTCTCGTGGGTAATCTGTTCCACCTTAGTAGTCTTGATGTTTTTACCTGGTGTAACGATATAGATATCTGTAGGATGACTCATGCTCGCTTTGGTAGCGAGAAGTTTGTTGCCATTGTTGGCAAGGGATACACTTCCGTAGTCAGCCCACTCGTTGGTAATCTGTTTTACCTCACCCTTGAAGTTAGTCTGGTAGAGATTGAGAGTTCCGTGCCAAACACCGATGAAGGTAAAGCTCCTTGTTCCATACGAAGCCTTCAACATTGGAATCGAACTTATCAGAAACGTAGTTCTTCTTGCCTGTGGCGAGTTCATAAACACAGAGGCGGTTGCGGTCGCTCTCGTATCCATCACGAGCCATGCTCTGCCATGCAATGTACTTACCATCAGCAGAGAACTGAGGGTTAGTGTCATAGCCAGGATTGTTTTTCAAGTTTTCAGGAGCATTTACTGCTTGATGCTTCATACTCTTAGTGGC
>URSJ01000007.1 GCA_900550495.1 uncultured Rickettsiales bacterium | reverse complement strand
CTGTTATTATCCATAAAATACTGGGCATCACCGTACAAATGCAAACGGCCGGACACATAATCAAATCCCATACTAGCCGCACCACGGTATTCATAATCATTATTGTACAGACTGAATGTTCCATCTAAACCACGAATTCCCAGTTTTATGTCATACGCGTTACCAAATTCACGATACGCCATCAGACCCGAATTCAATTTCAAACGTCCGCCATCTGTCAAATTCTTTTCGTATTTTGTATAGAATCCCAGTCCTGTTTCAACCGACACAGTTCGGTCGTCTGGTATAATCAGCCCGAATGCTTGCGCATCTTCATGACCGCTTTGGGTATAAACAATCGTATTAAATGCTAAATCCGGTGCAACCGTCCAATTTCCAACCGACAACGGATACCGCAAATCGTTCATCAATCCGAATATCCGTTTCTCAATTTGGCCGTCATAATTTATATTGTTATACCCACGGCGATTATATTCACTGTGTGCAAAACCTGCCTTGGGCGCAACGACCAGCTCGTAACCATCTGCTGTATAGGTTGCTGGCATATAAAATAACCACAATTTGTTTTGCCGGTGCATGCCACTATCATCACCAGTATTAATATTCGCCATTGCCATACCATATCCAAGCTTCAGATTTTCGCCTATCTTTGCGCTGGATATGCCATATTGGCCAGAGCCCCCATTGCGACTATTACTGAACGAGAAATACGCCATATTGTCCGAAACATCAAAGTTGTCTCGCCCAGAATTCTCAAACAGCTTGTTATTCATAGAGAAACTGATTTCACGCATAGCTGACAAATCTTCATGTGCGAACTGCGTAAAAGCATCCACACCCGTCAGACCAGACAAAGCCCCATTAAAAGTAGCCGTATCACCAATAGACTTCAATGCATTAAATAAGTCATTTCCGTTGCCTTTTGCATAATTGTTGGCCAAGAACGCCGCCAAAGACTTATTGTCGGTCAGACTGTCAAAATCTTTCATTTGCATAATCACATCGTGACCATTATCCGCAATTGACGCATCAAACATAGCCGATGCAGACCGTACGTTCAATCCTGATATATCTCCGGCTTCAATCGTGTTTTCTGCAATATATGTCGTTTGATTGCCATCTTGAACCCATTCGCTGGATATGTTCAAATTGCCAGAAAAATCGTTATCAATGACAAATCGCGAACCAATTCCAGCAACAACATCACCACCCATAGAATTCAGATTCATTTGCGATGCAGACATAATACCAGAATTATAAAGCGTTGACCCATTCAGGACTATGTAATTGCCGGTGTCACAATCCGCCCCCGAACAAGACACGCCATTCAAAGAAATAGTTCCTGTATTCGTGACCGTTGAACCCGATTCCGCATAAATACCGTACATGTTACCATTTGACGTTATATTTATTGTTCCAGTGTTTTTTACCGTTGAACCAGATTTGGCATATATTCCGAATACATCACCCGCGCTTCCATTTGGTGTATATAAAACGCTGTCTTCATCAAAATAACTGTCGCGAGTAATATTTATCACACCAGAATTAGTAATTTTTGATCCACTATCCCCAAATATTCCGATTGCTGTTCCTGAACCGACATTATTTATGTTTATTGTACCAGAATTATCCGCCTTGCCGTCAGTTTTTGCATAAATGCCAGTTGCTTCACCATCTGCTAAATTCCGCAAATTTATTTCCACTTGACTGTCAACAGAACCTTTGACGTGTTCTACAACGCCCCCGTACATTCCAAACACTTTACCACTGGAGTAATTAACAATATTTTTTTTATCTATAGCCCCATTATAACTATAAGAGGCGCCATTATTTTTTACTACACCTATTGCATTTCCTATTCCTTTATTTCGAATAGATATTATGCCTGTGGTATTAGGGTGCACTACGTTGACCCCATCATATATACCATATGATGTTCCTGTGCCATAATTAATGATGTTTATTATCCCCGTGCCGCCATCACTGGCATTAAAGGCAGACCTAGTTGTACTTGTTATCCCGTACACATTGCCGTCACCATAATTTGTTATATTTATTATTCCGGTTCCCGCAAAAGCATTGTCAGTATCAACGGCCTTACTCATTATCCCATATACATTACCAGCACCATAATTTGTTATCTGTATAACACCGTAAGCGTCTTTTATATCGCGAACAGGGTAATCAGCATAAGCATTAGAAACCTTGCCATAAGTATTGGCAGCATAGATTCCATACACATCTTTATCATTATTTTTGTTATTTATAGTTATTACCCCTGTAGCTTTCGCTGGTAGACGATGATCGCTTCTAACATATGCATTTATAACTTGGCTTTCAACGTTAGACATTTGCGCTAAACCGTATATTTTGCCAGCGCCATTGTTTTCTACAATTATGTATCCTGTAGCCTCTTTAACGGTATCTGAGTCGTCTAGCGAAGCGAAGTGTTCTGATAAAGAATTGGCCATGATGCAGCCACTATCGCCACATGATGTTGTATTCTGTCTAAACATGGCATATAAATCACCCAATCCGTCTTTTTTCATACTTATGACACCAGGCCCATTAGTATACGAACTGGTCGAATTATAAATACCAGAAGAACTTGTACTAAACAATCCAAAGGTATTACCATTGCCGTTTTTTGTTACATACAACCCTGTACGTTCATTTGTTACATTATTCAGTGAGGTCATACTCTCATCGTGTACCAATGCATAAAAATCATCATTGGTGTTGTCTGACAAATAAGAATTATACTGATTTGTTGTATTTAATATCCCATAAGCAGAACACCCAAGGCCAGACACCCAATTATCATACCCCAGTTCACATTTGCAAGTCGCAGCATCTTGGTATGCGTGCAAACCACAATCAAGCACAATAAAACAACCTATTCCTTCGGTCCAACTTGTATATCCCAGATCACATTGACAATATTCCCCTTGTTGTGTAGCATTAGCACCACAATTTAATTGAACAGGCTCACAAACGCCATTGTTCAGTTGATAACCGCTTTTGCATACGCATTCGCCATTTTTATAGTATTGGTTTTCTGCACAGACCTTATTTGCAGAACACCCGACGCCAATCATAAAATTAGAATATCCCGGATTGCATACACACATAGTTCCAACTTGCGATGCATTTGCCCCACACGAAACAGGATAACAACCTACGTCAGAAGTCCAACTTGTATATCCATTATCACATTTGCACTCCGTTTCTTCTTGATGCGCGTTTGCACCACATGCACGTGGTATCAAAGAGCACCCCGTACCTTCAACCCAATTCTCATACCCGTCATTACATTGACACTGGGTGCCGCTTTGGTGAGCATTTACCCCACATTGTAGTGGCGTCAGCGAACAACCAACCCCATCTACCCAATTTTCATAACCTGCTTCACATTGACATACGGTTCCGGTTTTCGGATGTGCGTTTTCACCGCACTCCAACAGTATTTGAGAACAACCAACACCTGGCTTCCAATTTTCATACCCCTCTTCACAAGAACAACCAGATTCAGACCAAATAGCATTTGCCCCACATTGAACTTGTGTGCATTCTTTATACAAAACTTCACCCGATTTGCACGTATTTCCTGTATATTGATATCCACCACTACATTCGGTTGTGCTGTAGTCACAGGTTTTTGGCATGCATTCTTTATACAAAGTTTCACCAGACTGACAGGTATTTCCTGTTTCAACGTATCCACCAGTGCATTTAGTTGTAGTGTATCCACATTGGATTAATTCACATTTGTATTTAGTTGTAACACCCGATAGACAAGAAGCACCAAGTTTCCAACCCTTTTTGCATTGTGATTCATTGGTATAATCAAAACCTTCACAGGTGGCAGCTTTACACCTTTTGTATACCGTTGTGCCACTTTGACAAATGTCGCCAACAACCTCTTCATAACCATTTGGGCAGTTTTGCTTGTAATCTGAACTGCATGTTGCTGGGACATTACACTTATACCATACTGCTGTCGCATCATCATTTGTGCAGTGATCATTATTATTTTTTACCCAACCGTCCGGGCAAGAATCGTTAAGCCTGTATGTATACCCTTGGTCATTACATAGCTGATCTGAGGAGCTAATTGTATTGTTGTTGGATGAACCGGCACCACCGCCAATACCACTGGCTAGAGCAACAGTCGCTGCCACACCGACGGCACCGAGTCCAATGACCCCGCCCTTGATATTACCTAGACTAGAAAAGCCCCACGATGTGTGTACATTTTCTAGTTCTTTCATAAAAGCAGCATATTTTTCTGACGGAATTTTACCAACGCATTTATGGTTTGTGTTTGCACCCTGTTTTTCTAGTATCAAATACGTTTCCGTATCATTATTCAATATTGCGCGGCACAGAGCCGTATTTCCATCTTTATCAATCGCATCAATGCGTTCCGCCCCAACATCTGTGCCACACTCATACTCTATGATGTTATAATCGTTGTCAAACTTCGTGCACGTTTGGGAATGAACCGACAACGGCAAAGCTATTATCAACCCAAGAAAAACGTAGTGCATATATCTCATCTAAAAACCTTATTTTATAGCAGTTATTTTTGCAGAATATCCAGACACAATAGCTTTGGTGTGACCAAACAGACATCCAATAGGTGTACATAACAAACCATTTTTAACAGTTGTATATTGTGGTGAAATTAACAAATCCGAATTGTTTTTTGATACAGCATCGTACACCGCACCAGCTGTACATGCATTGTTTGCCAAATTACCGGCTTTGTTCATCATTTCTGGAATATATGTCTGTTTTTCGGGATCAGCGTGCAAAAAGAATAGAAATTCCCAACATTCCGCACTGCCACTGATCTTGGTATTATCAGCCGCAATTTGTGCTGATACATTGGTATTTACACGTTCATCAAAAGACATGCCAAGTTTGCTGTTATGATAATCAGTGCATGCAATTAATGCTAAAGGTAAAAAAATCAAAATCTTTTTCATATCATTGTTCCTTTTGGTTTGTTATTAGGGTCAACATATAAATTTACTGGTTGGGTTATCAGACACTATTTTTATCTGGCTTGCTGGCAATCCTATGTCTATGGTGTGTGGCTTTGCAGTTCCACCGCCAATTGTGTAATACAAGGCGCGCAAATTTCGTGAATGAAAAATATGTATAAAATCTTTGTGGTGATTATATCTGGATGCATGGTGCGGGATTTGTACAAAATTGACATCCTTTAACTTATTACCGTAGAATAGTTTCATTTGATTTATGTATGCTTTATTCCTCATCGTAGCGTCGCCCGTATGCAGACAGTTTTGGTCGCTATGACAGCCGGTATTACAATACAAACACAGCATATTTTTGTGATTTGTATAGCGATTTATATGCTTGATATAAAAGTAATGTGTCTTGACTATGTCGTGGACAACAATATGTTGCATTTGTCTTAATAAATCTGTCGTGCTACCATCACATAACTTGGAGCAAAACCCCATTAGCTGTTGTTCAATCCTAGTAAAAGTTTTTTCGGAATACGACAGCGCAAAAGTACGTAAAAATTCTGGATTGTTCCACTCGGCATACAAAATTTCATTACTGTGCTCTTTGTCAATAAATACCATATGTTGCTGAAAGTTTTTTCCTGTTATAACGTCATAATAATGCTTGTAATCATCGTTATCTCCATCATATTCACACAAATATGAAATCTGTTCAAATATGTTTTTTTTTCGTGGAGTTGTTTTATCAAAAAAACCATGTGCATTCAGATAGTTACTAAAATTATTCAACTGATTACAATGGTCTTGATGCCAATGTGATATGTATATATGCACAACATACACCCTAGCCTGTTTTATTCTCTTGTAAACGTCATCAAAGATACCTTGCCAGTCTACATTTTTACCCTTACCGCCACAGTCATAGATATATGCGACGTTGCCAATAATTCCCAAATGTAAACCGCCTTGACCAACAGGGTATTGAATATGAACCATTGTGTGTTCCCCGCCCATGTCTATCTAGTTCTGCGAATACCATTAGGGGAAAACACGACTTGCTGTCCGACATTGTTGATAACCACAACACTGTCGCCGTCGTGATACGCGTCACGCGCTTGAACAACTGTGCCACAATAATTGCCGAACACCGTTCTGACAATCACATTATTTCCAGACCATTCAAATCTGACAGCCATATAAACACCCCTTGTGCAAATAAAAAACCGCCATGGAAATCTGGCGGCCAGGGAGTTCACAAATCAGTATCTCATTGATTCTGTCTATCTTCGGGTTACCCCTGTTTTATACATAGACAGCTCCCCGACCTCTGGTCAGGGATACATAACGATGCAAAACCACAGGAATATCGGAATAACGATGTTCCTCTATCTTACACCGGAGACACTGAGCCTGTGACAGCCCCGAACCCAATTCCCACTGAGTTCATTTTGAATGGTAAAACAAATAAAATCATAAATCAACAACAAACAGGAGCGCATCCCTAAAAACACAAATAAAACATTATTTTTTACTTGAATAAATAACGAATAAATCACATCATCTGGCACATGAACACATCCACAAAATCACTTGTTAGGAAATCTATTGCGCTGGCCAACAAGAATATTATGTCAGCAGATATAAAGCGCGTTGAAAAGATAGGCCGTGCCCGAGAATCTGCGCTGGCAATTTTTCGTGTTTTCTGCACCCACCCACAATCATCAATCACGGATATAGTGACGGCAACTGGATACCCACGGCCA
This sequence comes from uncultured Rickettsiales bacterium, assembly GCA_900550495.1. Taxonomy (GTDB): domain Bacteria; phylum Pseudomonadota; class Alphaproteobacteria; order Rs-D84; family Rs-D84; genus Enterousia. The sequence continues at coordinate 44,021 of URSJ01000007.1, read as the reverse complement.
ACCGTCACAAATTCCATCAGAAAATTGGTAGATATTGGAATATTACGCCCCATGAACAATGATAAAAAATGGGGACAAATATACTCTTATGACGCCATAATTGGCCAAGTTGCAGATTTAAGCAATGGAAACACATGTGCACAAACCAAAGATGGGTGCTATTTGCACTTTTCTGGGCGCGATTTTGCAATTAGACAGGCCAACACACCGTCCAAGGCCAAGTTTAATCCAACAATTAAAAAGCATACAAAAGCCGCACACAGACTCTATATCGGCGACAATCTGGATATAATGAAAGCAATAATGCCGGAATACGCACAACAATTTGACCTGATATACGTTGATACGCCATACAACCAACCGAACACATACAATAATCGGGCATACGCAGATAAATTTGATGGTCATTGCGAATTTCTGAGCATGTTGTATCCACGTTTGATGTTATGCCGGCGGTTATTATCAGATACGGGATTGGTGGCGATTTCAATAAATGATTACGAATTTGCACAGCTTAAAATCATAATGGACGAGATATTTGGCCCCGAAAACTACATCAATACCATCGTAATAGAATCAGGAACAGCCGCAGGCATCTATACTGGATATACCAAATACAGATTACCGAACATAAAATCGTATCTGTTGGTCTATGCAAGGGACAAGAAAAACATAAACTTTCTGAACCGCCTGTATGACCCGATAGACAAGAAATTCGCCACCGAGTATTCAACCATAATTCGTCCCGACATGACAAAACAACCGCTGATTAATTTTATTGCCGATGACAAGTGGATATGTGCACAATTCAATGCCAACAATCTGAAACCATCCCTGAAAAATATTGACCGTCTGATGCACATTTCCCGCGAGTTTGAGGCCTTTATGCACGAAAAAGTTATTCCATATCTATACAAGACAACACTGCCCAAAGCCGTCCCGACAGAAAGCGTACAGAACCACCCCACAAACACCATTTTCTGTACAGGCGATAAATTATTAGAAAAAACGACTGATAACAAGGTACACCAATATAAACCCTTTGCCAATCGCATACAAGCCACCGATTTTTCTGGTGAATATCAAAACAGTCTAATTCGCGGTGACATTTGGAAGGGATTTGACACAGAAAAATCCAGAATCCAATCCGAGGGCGGCGTAAACTTTTCATCTGGCAAGAAACCCGTTAGACTGATACGCGATTTACTTGTGTGGATTAATAATAAAGATGCGCGTGTTCTGGATATATTTGCCGGCTCGGGTACAACATATCAGGCCGTGATTGAAATGAATAAACGCGACAACGGTCACCGCACAGTGGTATTATGCCAAATTCCAGCCCCCGTAAATCCAGCCAGCAAAGAATATAAACAGGGGTTTCGAACAATAGATAAAATAACCCGCCAGCGTATCATCAACGTATCGGATATTGATAGCGAGACACTTGGCGGGGTTCAAATTTACAGATAGGTATCTGTTTCTATTAATACGGTGGTTGGGTGCAATAAGTAAACACTGCCATGGCTTTTATTTTTTGTCCTGTCATACGAGAAACGGTATCCAACAGTATTCTGTCCGACGGCGAACTATTCACCATGCACATCTTTGGCGATGTTGTTACGGGATGGGCCGTATTCAGAATATTAGTGGTGCTGGGCGTGCTACCATTTTGCTGTTTCCCATCAAATAACAATTCTATATGCGGATATGTTATTGTGTTTACCGCGACAATCATCCCAAGACTATTTGAGTACATATTGACCTTGATATAAGTATCTGCGCCAATGTTACCAGTATTTGATTTATGTCCAACAATTGCGTTCAACATATTTCTGTCTATGCGAACTATATTAATTGAATATATGCTGGTACGAAATGAATGGAAATCTTTGCAACATTTTGAATTTTTGGGTGGCTTGATACCCAGCGCAAACAACAATGCGTTCACAGATTCATTCATATACCCCGGCTTATACCCTTGTCTGGTTTCTATGACGCGTTCAAAAACAAAACTGGTCGGGCCATCCTTTGCCTTTTGTGCGACAAGCCACTTATCAAACCCCAGTTGAATCAAGGTAGTTGCAATTGGTACTTGTCTTGCAGATTCTTCTGTTTTCAAGTGTTTTTGCTTTTCGCGTTCATCATTTGCATTAACCAAATTTTCATTTTTATGAAAATGCATGACTGGAGTCTCATTAATTGTTTCAATATCCGAATGTCGCAATGTTATCACCGCATTCGCACGCGAACCAGTAAACAAGGCTATCAGAATCGCATAATAAAAATGTTCTGGGAAATTGCGGATACGATTTAATTCTGATTTTTTATCGGCATGCTGGGCAATCAACGCATCCAGCTCTGTAAAATCATGCTTTTTGAGTTTGGCCATAAATCCGAAAAGTTTTTCATAATCCGCATCATCAAGTGGCAACCGCTTCACAGAAGTGTGTGATTTATCGGCCTTTTTGATTTTATATTTTAGTCCACTCAACAAAACACTAGCATTTGTTATCATACCTGCACTTTCGGCCGCGTTTATAATCTGTCTAAACAGACGCAGGCACTCTCTGATAGTTTTTCGTGAGTATTTTTGCCCTTTGTTCTTACCTTGGGGCTGAACATAGCCTAGCAACCCATTTACAACATTTGTGGTCAGTTTTGGGTTTGCGGCCAATTCGCCTATTGTGATATTATCTGGTAAAAAAGATAACATGACATCAACACGATTATCTGCTGTCCTTTTATCCCTTTCGTTAAATTCATGTTCCACATAGTTGTTCCAAATATCTTTTAGCATGACGTTATTTAGGCCGTCTTCTGTCATTTCAAATCCTTTACGCTTGTATTGTTTTTTTGATGGCCTCATTATCACTTGTTTTTTATTCATTTGCATTAGTTTAATGTCCAAAACTTTCACATTAATTTTGGATTGTATTTTTTCAGATAAAACAGTATGTTGCGGGGCATTTTTACCCCTAAAAACGACATTTAATAGATAATGTGCAACATACGGGTTGGACGTGCGCAACGACAAAAAGATGCGTCGCCCCCCAACCATTCGCCTAAAATAGTAAATACCATTACGCAAACACAGATTGCGTTCAACTGGCATCAAATTGGTATCAAAATGCAAAGAAAAAACCGCTTTTTTCATCCGACCTGTTCCCAAGTCATCAGAAATCCGCGGTTTTTACAAAACTCTGGTGCGAGCAAAGGGGCTCGAACCCTCGACCTCAACCTTGGCAAGGTTGCGCTCTAGCCAACTGAGCTACGCTCGCACTGCGTGGCATATTCTGACATAAACTTTATACGATTGCAAGTATTATTTTCAAAAAAACGCCCCAGATGGGGCGTTGGGTTATATTACAACCATTTCCACGGTTGCAGGGCCTTTAACAACCCGTATGCCGTGCGCTTGTCCGCAAACGTATGACCACAACGTGGGCATACAATGAACGGCGAAATCATTGCCTTGACCTTTTTAAATAACATCAGCCATACAAACGCGCCCACTGCCCACGCTGCAATCACCAGGCCCCACGCGACATAGCCGAAATATTTATCAACTGTTCGGGTGATGATTTGAATCACTGCGACATCAGATTTTGATAAATCGTTGTAAATCTTGGTCGCAACTGGCCACGTTGACGGACGCCACGGATACACGTGTTTGATACCGTAATTGGTCAACAGCGTTGTGCCAAGTCCACCTGAATTTTTATCCAGTTGTTGTTTTACCGCCTGGTCAATCATTTGGTCAATTTGAACCTGTAAAACCTTGTTCAGATTCTGTTCCACCTGGTCCAGTTTTTTATTTACCAATGCCGCCGTCTGGTCAACCTGGGCGATGCCTTTGTTCGCGCCCTGGATACCCTGGTCGGCCGATGCGATTGCGCGGTCAATGCCGTCGGTTTTAACACCAAACCGTCCCATCAGGCCACTGACCTTTTTAGCGTCGCCGGTCGCACGTGATGCCTGGCCTGTGGTCTTTTTCGCCGCGGCGGTGGCGTCTGTCACCTTGCCTACGGCCTTTTCTGCAACCTTGACCTGGTCAATGGCCATTGATACAGGCTTTTCTAAATCAATAGACTTTTTTATCCCGTCCAGCAATTTTTCATACTGTTCCACAATGTTGCGTTGCAGGTCAAAGAACATTGACACAACAATTGATTTCTTTATCGGGGCCGCATACGTGTTTTTAACGTGCAACGGCGCCCAGAACGCAAACGTCAGCCACAAAACAGACACAATCGCAAATACGCGCTTGGTCCACGTGATATAAGACGTCTTTTTCGCAACGGTTTTTGCACCGTGCATATCAATGACTTCTATTTCTTTCTTTTTCATAGTCACAGCCCCTTTTGTTCGTTGAATTTAGTTTTGATTATTTCTTCTATGGCGTTTGGTGATTTAAACGCAGGTGCAATTGCTGTGATGATACGAATACGTTCGTTCAATTCCAGAACAGCATTGTTGAACGCAGCAGTTTTTTTCCATTTACAAATTCCTTGCATTGACCACAAACATTCTATCTGATACGTTCGTTAAATGTCAACTTGTATGATTCTAAAATTTTATGCAATTCGGCAACGCCACGCGCACGCGACTGGTATGCCATCATCTCACGAACCGCGCGATAGTATGTATTTGCCGCAGACGCGTCGGTAAATGTCGCAATTTCTGTATGCGGAATCATTTCATATTTGCGATTGCCAGCCGATGCACACACCAGCGTAAAAACGTATGACAAATTTCCAACAGATTTTAACGCTGCCGCCAGATATAATTTATCGACATCGTTAATGACGACGTTTGGTAATGGAACACTTTTTTCTATCATTTTATTTATCTCCTATATATGTTTCAATAAACTCTGCCTTGAACTGGGCGAAACGTCCCTGTTCTATGGACTCGCGAATATCGCGCATTAAATCCTGATAAAACCACAAGTTATGCTGGGTCAATAATGTTGCCCCCAGAATTTCATTGCACTTTACCAGATGATGAATATATGCCCGCGATAATTTGCACGCCGGACAGCCACATTTATCGTCCAGTGGTGCAGCATCATCGCGGAAACGCGCGTTCTTCATATTCATTGTGCCGTGGCGCGTAAATGCCTGGGCCGTGCGGCCAGCGCGTGTTGGCATAACACAGTCAAACATATCAATTCCACGTTCAACCGCCCCCAAAATGTCCAGTGGCGTGCCCACCCCCATCAGATAACGTGGCTTGTCCGACGGCAACAACGGCGTCGTCGTAGCAATCATATTAAACATGACATCCTGGGGTTCGCCCACCGCCAGACCGCCCACCGCATAGCCGTCAAAGCCAATGTCTGTCAGTTGCTTGGCCGATTTTTTACGCAAATCTGGGAAATCTGCGCCCTGGACAATGCCGAAAATACCATATCCTGGGCGGTCAATAAATGCGTCGCGACTGCGCCGCGCCCAGCGCGTCACCATTTCAACGTTCTTTTCAACGCGTTCACGTGGGGCCGGCAAATGCAGACATTCGTCCAACGCCATCGTAATATTAGAATCCAACTGGTGCTGGATATGAACAGAATCTTCGGGCCGTAAAAAGTGTTTAATGCCACCGTCAATGTGCGATGTGAACTGGACGCCTTCTTCGGTCATTTTAACCAGATTGGACAACGACATAACCTGAAACCCACCACTGTCAGTTAAAATCGGCCCATGCCAACCGCCGAATTTATGCAGGCCACCCATTTTTTCAACCAAATCACCACCCGGGCGCATCATCAGGTGATATGTGTTACCCAAAATAACCTGGGTGCCGGTGGCGGCAACCTGGTCCATTGTCAGTGCCTTGACAGTGGCCGCCGTTCCCACCGCCATAAATGCCGGCGTCTGAAATGTCCCGTGCGCAGTTTCAACCGAACCACGACGCGCCATGCCATCTGTTGCAATTAAATTGAATTTCAATGACATTTATTCCCCATCCTTTTTGAATAACAAACAACAATCGCCGTATGAAAAAAATCTGTATTTTTCGGCAACGGCGTGCGCGTATGCAGACTTCATTTTGTCCAGCCCTGCGAACGCAGAAACCAACATAAATAACGTTGATTTTGGCAAATGAAAATTCGTCAGCAATATGTCAACCGCGCCGAATTTATATCCCGGCGTAATGAATATATCCGTCGTATCACAAAACGGCACAACACGGCGACTGCGTTGCGACACTGGCAATTTACGATTACGCATTGCCGCACTTTCCAATGTCCGCATTGACGTCGTTCCAACCGCAATGACACGATTTGCGTTGTTTATAATATCTGCCTGAGTGGGTGTGATTTGGCACCACTCGCTGTGCATTTTATGTTGGGATAAATCTTCGGTTTTAACCGGCATCCATGTGCCGGCCCCAACGTGCAAAGTGACCTTGACAATCGTTGCGCCACGGCGCGTGATTTCGTCCATCAATTCAGGTGTAAAATGTAATCCTGCGGTCGGTGCGGCCATTGACCCGATTGGGTCGGCATATACCGTTTGATAGCGTTCACGATCAGAATCTTCCTGGTCGCGGTGCATATATGGCGGCAATGGCATTTTGCCGATTTTATTCAGAACAGCAAAAACATCATCGCATAAAAAATCCAATTTCAGACCACTGTCGGTATCAGAATCCACAACGCGGATTTGCGTGCCGTCGGTCATTGTCAGCATGTCGCCCACCGCAATACGTGTAAATTTCTTGCACAGGCCCCACCACATATTTCCGCCCGCCGCGGTATGTAACGTGATTTCATACGTGTGTCCGGCCGCGTCGGTCGCGTCAAATCGCGCCGGAATAACACGCGAATTATTAAACACCACCACGTCGCCTGGACGAATATAATCCAAAAAATCCCGAATATGCCGATTAGATAATTCTTTGTCATCGACCACCAGCATACGCGAGGCGTCGCGACGCGCCAGTGGGTGCGACGCAATCAATTCAGACGGCAACTCAAAATCAAAATCCGATGTGTGTAACATATTATTTCTTGAAATCTAATCCTTGGTCAGCATAGTTTTCTGCTTTGTCTTCCCAGTCTGGTTCAACACGCACGAATAAATGCAGACGCGCGTTCACGCCCCACTGGTCCTGGATATCGTGACGCGCCGCGGTTCCAATCTGTTTTAACTGGGCGCCACCACGGCCAATTACAATCTTTTTATGTGCATCATTTCGCACGGCAATCTTTTGATATATATCCAGAACCCCATCTGGGTCAACATCAACGCGTTCAGTCAAAACATTGATATGATACGGCAGTTCTTGGTGAATATATTTGTAAATCTTTTCCCGGGTCAATTCAGATAAATACAGGTTATCAGGCACATCAACTGCATCAGATGCATCAAACAAATACGGAGACGCTGGCATTACCATCGCCAACGATTCCAACATTCCATCAATCCCGTCGTTTTTCAGCGCAGAAATCATAAATATTTCGCGCCAGGGAGCCATTTTGGACAATTCATCAACAATCGGCAACAGGTCTTGCTTGCGCACGGAATCAACCTTGTTCAGTGCAACAAACAGATTTTTATGTTCACTGATTTTCTGAATCAGACTACGAATTGTCGCCGTCACACCCTTTTGTGCGTCCATAATCAACAGCACCGCATCCGCGTCTGAAATTGCTGACATCGCCGCACCAACCATCGCCCGGTCCAGGCGACGCTTCGGCACAAACACGCCCGGCGTATCCACCAGTATCACCTGGCGATTGCCGACCATTTTCACCGCCCGCAAATTAGTGCGCGTGGTTTGCACCTTGTGCGAAACGATGGACACCTTGCGCCCCATAATGCGATTTAATAATGTGCTTTTCCCGGCATTTGTTGGCCCAACAATGGCAACAAAGCCCGAATATGTTTTTTCATTTTTCGTATTCATACCGCGCAGAATACCACAGCAAAACTAAAAGTGAATAAAAATCTTGCAAATCAATATACAGATTGTAAAATTCATCACCAGAGAGAGGGTGCAACAAAAAAGGCAAAACACCATGCAACTGACTGGCCCCGAAATTCTGCGCCGTATGCAAATAAAAAATCCAAACAACCCTGACGCGCGTCCCGACATTGTAATTGAACCGTTTAACAGCACATGCCTGGGCAGCAACAGTTATGACCTGCACCTGGGGAATTTGTTACGCGTATATACCCAGACAATTCCAGCAGGTATGCGGCCTGCGATTAAATACGACCCTATGCGCCACGATTGGTCAATGCGCGATTGGTTCTATGACGCGCCAAAATACCAAGATTATTTAGCACACCCTGAAAAATATGATTTTCGCAATCCAGTATATTTGCTAAACCCATGTGATGAAAAATCGCACCGAACAACCGATATTGAAATTCCGGATTCGGGTCTGATTTTATCACCAAGTATTGGTTACCTGGGCGCGACGGTTGAATACACCGAAACGCGCAACCTGTTTCCGTATATTGATGGCAAATCATCGGTGGGGCGCAACTTTATATTAAACCACCACACGGCAGGGCGCGGTGACGACGGTTTTTGTGGCCAATGGACATTGGAAATCCGCGTTCTGTATCCAACGGTTGTATTCCCGAATATGCGCATAGGCCAGATTTATTACGAAGAATTCAGCGGTGCACGTAATCCATACGATAAAAACCCTGCCAGCCATTATAATAGCCAGCGCGGTCCGACCGCTGCGGCGATTATCCCGATTGATAATATCAAAACACGCTGATAAAAACCGCCAACTGGCGGTTTTTATTTTACTTTAACTTTTTCGTCCATTCGTTATCTGGGAAATTAGTCCGCAGCATTTCGGCATATCCGGCGGCCTGGGACGGCAAACCGATTGCGGTATAACATTCCGTCAGACGGAATAATGCCTCGGGCGTCATGGCGGTTTCCTGGGCACCATCAATCACAGATTGCAGATTTGAAATCGCACTGGTCCAATTTTGTTGCACCATATCATGACGCGCAGAATACATAACCTTGCCAGCCAGATAATTCTTTAATATTAAAATCTTGTTTTCTGCATTTTTCGCATATGGCGAATTCGGGAAACGCGCAACCAGTTGTTGGAATTGTTGCATGGCATATGCTGACATACCGGGCTCGCGACGAACGTCACTGACCTGGCGATAATAGCACATACCACGCAAATACATCATATATGGCACATCGGCATGTCCCGGATGAAAACGCATAAAACGGTCAATCGCCAAAATCGCTCCTGCAAAGTCATCGTCCAGATAATGCGAATACGCCGCCATTACCAGTGCATCTGCGGCCCATGGACTGGACGGGTATTGTGATTCTGCCTTTAAGAATTCGGTTGCAGCGGCGTCATAATTCTTGTCATTAAATTCATCATATGCCGTTGCATATATTTGTGTCAGTGGCTGTTGTGGCTCAATCTTTTCGCCGCCCCCGCACGATGCCAGCACAAAAATCGCACCACATAACGCAATTATTTTTTTCATTTATTTCCTGCCTTGATTTTACATTACAAAGGTGAGTATAATCTAAACTATGAATCTAGGCAAACATATTTTCGGGGTTGGTGCCATGACCGGCATCAGCCGCATATTTGGTTTTGTGCGCGACATGCTGATTGCGCGTGTATTGGGCGCAGGACGCCTGTCTGACGTGTTTCTGGCAGCGTTCAAGTTGCCGAATTTATTCCGCGACCTGTTGGGCGAAGGGGCCCTGTCGGCGATATTTATCCCAATGTATACCGATTCAAAAAAAGATGATGCGTTCGCCAAAAACGTATTTTCGTGGCTGATGGTCGTATTGCTGGGAATAACGATACTGTTTGAAATATTTATGCCATTTGTTGTGTGGGGACTGGCCCCTGGCTTTGCCGGCGTTCCGGGCAAGATGGAATTGACCATCGTCATTTCGCGCATTATGTTCTTTTATGTGATATTTGTGTGCGCGTCGGCATTTTTGTCGGCGATATTGAACGCGTGCTCGCGCTTCTTGCTGGCGGCATTTATGCCAGTGTTGTTAAACATTATGCTGATTTGCGCGTTGTTGGCGGCTGCATACTTTAATATCACCGATGGCGTGCTGTATCTGATGGCGGGCACGGTTGTCGCCTCTGGCGTGATTCAGTTTGGAATCCTGTGGCATCGCATACGACGCAAGCATTTTGGACTGCGACTGGTGCGGCCAAAATGGACCCCGGGCATAAAGCATATGTTCAGTCGCCTGGGTATTAGTATTATCGGCAATGGTTTTTACCAGATTACGATTATCGTCGGCACATTGGTCGCCAGTTTCCAGTCTGGTGCGGTGTCATGGCTGTATTATTCTGACCGAATTGTCCAGTTGCCTTTTGCAATGATTGGATTAGCGGTGGGAACAGTGCTGATGTCATCAATATCAAACGCGCTGGCAAACCAGAATATGCGCAGCGTATATATCCAACAAAATTCATCACTACGTCGGTCAATGATGTTGATTATGCCGTGCGTGGCAGGACTGTTTGTGTTGGCACACCCAATTATCAGGTACTTGTTCCAGTATGGCGCGTGGACGGCAGAATCAACACACGCGGTTGCATTGGCGATTATGATTCAGGTTTTCGCCCTGCCCGCGATGATGGCCAGCCAGATTTACAGCAAGACCCTGTATGCGTCCCAAGATGTCAAGACGCCTGTTCGCACCAGTATGATTTCACTGGGGGTGGCGGCGGTAATCTATTTGGCACTGTTCCCGATAGCGGGATATTTGGCAATACCAATCGGAATTGTGACCAGTGGATACTTGAAAAACTATCTGTTGGGACGGGCGTGTCGTCGACGTGAATTGGTGCACCATGATGGCCGCACAATACGTGCAATTGCTGTTTTTGGGATTTTGTCCGCGTTGTTGGGTGTGGGCCTGTGGTTCGTGCCGGTTACCAGTATTTGGATGCTGTTTGTATCAATCGTGGTGTATGGGGCGATTTATTTGCCATTGGCATACATAATTGACCGAAAAATATAGCCCAAATAATAAAGTTGAAACTGGGACTTTTATATGATAGAATTGAAGTCATAAGAGAATGTAAGGAGTCCCAACTATGAAAAAAATCGTTTCATTGGCAGCTTTGACTGCTATCTTGGCGGGTTGCGCGGGCAACAACGCAACTAATGCACCGGCGGGCTATGGTTCTGATGGCTTTGGCGAAGAAACCCTGGTTACCACCAGCAACGACAAAAGCCTGAATGCCGCATATCTGATGGCACCAGCACCTAAATACTATGTCGGCAGCGCATACAAGGTCGAAGACGTTCAGTATATCCCAGCCGAAGATTTAAACTATAACCAAACTGGTATTGCGGGTATTATCCCAACCGAACTGAACGGCACAAAAACCAGCAACGGCGAAACATTTGATGCGAACCAGATGGTCGCAACCAGCAAGACGTTACCACTGCCTACAATTGCACGTGTAACCAACTTGGACAACGGTCAATCGGTCGTCGTTCGCGTGAACAACCGCGGCCCATTTGTGAACACACGTATTATGGACTTGTCGCCGGCCGCTGCCGCACGTATCGGTATGAATGGCCAGTCCAAGGTCCAGGTTCAGGTTATGGCCCAGGAATCCACCGCGGTTAAAAATGCAACGATTGGCGCGAATACACCAGCACAGCCAGCAATTGTTGAAACAACGACTGTGACTGAAACGGTTGTCCAGCCGGCGCAAACTGCAACATCCGGTGAATACAGCGTCCAAGTTGCGGCGTTCTATGCCGAAGACAGTGCAGAAAACCTGGCGGCACGTATGCGCACATACGGTGATGCCACCGTTGTCAAAGAAGGCGACATGTACAAGGTTCGTATTGTGAATCTGGATGCGCCAAAGGCACGTGCGGTTATTGACGCCCTGCGTAATAACGAAGGAATGGCCCCAGGCCTGTTAAAAAATGGTCGTTGGATAAACGCCGACAGCATTTAGAAAACGCCCCGTCGGGGCGTTTTTTATTATAGAGCAATGCTGTGCGCCGATGGCGCACTTTTTTTATTCACCTGGATCCTGTGGTCATATAAATGTTGCGAACGAACGCGAGCACAATCATTGCTCTCTTTATTGCGACAGAGCATAGCGGAGACGGATGCTTTCTATAAAAAACACCCCGCCGGATGTATCGCTGGTATGTGATACAGAAAGGAACGGTGGGGTATTTTATTCTGCGCACAATAACGCCCATTGTGATATTTTCACCAGATTTTTTATTTTTACCAGGCCTGCCGAAACGCTACAGAGAAATCACATACTCGTTTGTAATAACAATTCGCTTTTAATTGTGCGGCAATGGGGTATAATTGGAACATGAAAAAACTGAGTGATGATGACATCTTGAAAATGGCGGACGGTAATTTTGTCCCAGATGCACGCGCCGTCAATAAATCTGTGCGTGCAAAATTACGACTGGGGACGCTGATTCCCAATGCGCCAATGGCCGCACCAAAATATGCGCGTCTGGACCTGCACCAGATGACCGAAGACCAGGCGTGGAACGCGATAATGAACCTGGCCACGTCGGGCGTGCGGCGTGCACAAATCATCACTGGGGCATCGGGTATTTTACACCAGAAATTTCCACAATGGGCACGCGAAAGTATCTTGAGCCCATATATAATGGAATTTGCACCAATCAATAATGGCAGTTTTGACGTCCGTTTCTGTCGCAAGGCGCACGACGCGTAATCTGTTACCGATTATTTATATCCGCAATGTTGTATCATCGTTGTCGGGTCAATCGCGTATTTATTGCCCCGGGCCGCGTCTGGCGTAATGGCATAGTGCAGATGGGGCCCCGTGCTGACACCTGTGCTGCCCACCCGACCAATACGACAGCCCGCAGAAACACGTTCGCCCTGCTTTACTAATGCCTGGCTGAGATGACAATACGTGCTGACATAATTATTATCGTGCGTGATTTTAATATAGATTCCGCAGGCGTCAGCGTTGGGGTTGGTCACAACAGTCGTTACAACACCATCAGCGGTGGCAAATACATCAGTCCCCGTGGTCGCCGAAATATCAATGCCATAATGCATACGCCACGTTTTACGCACAGGATGCATTCGCCGCCCAAATGGTGACGTTATAATCAACGGGTCTGACATCAGCGGACACCCCGTGGGCAGGCGATTTCCCACCGGCGTTTTTTCAACAACTGGACGACATGTTCGCGCACTGGTAATCGGCATTGCAGTAACAGGCGACGATGTCGGCGCGGGCGTTGGAATAATTGGATTATCTGGCATTGGTGCGGGCGCAACGGGTTGTGGTTGCAGTGTGGTCGGTGGCGGGGCTGTAACCGGCGTCGGAACAGCAGGTGGCATTGATACCGTTGGCTCAGCCGGCGGCGGCGTATATCCCGCCGCAGCCAGGTCGGCCATTGCCGCCCGGGTCAGACGATTGATTTCGGCCTGTTCTTCTTCCATTGTAATGCCAGCGTATGGGCACCCAGAAATGCAATGGCCATTTTCATCATATTCTGACTCAAATGGTGTATATCCGTCGGTCAGAACCGCCATCCGCTGGCTAAATGGGATATCTTTAAATGTTTTTGGAAATGATTGCGATTGTAACAGACTGGCCGCCGTTGCCGTCGACGCTGCCAGTATCAGACCACCACAAATAAATATATTCCGCATGTTCATTGTCCCAGGTATTATAACACATTTTTTTACTGACGTGGTGGCTTTTTTGTGTATAATCCCAGCCAAAGGCATAATAAATGACAGTATATGATCATATCCGCCGTAATAATATCAAGACCGCTGTTCTGGTCGCGGCATTTCCACTGGTTTTTATCGCATTGGTATTTTTGTTTGTATGGTGCGTGGCACCGATTGACACAGCCATGCGCACCACTACCAATGTGGCAATTCCCACATTTATTGCGTGCGGCATATGGATGATGATATCGTGGGCATTTGGCGATTCGATGATGCTGAACGCGGCGCACGCCACCGAAATTCACGATGACGATAAACAGAACCGTGAAATTTTCCGTGCGGTTGAAAATGTCGCACTGGCGGCTGGACTGCCCCGTCCCCGTGTATATATAATTGATGACGATTCTATGAACGCGTTTGCCACTGGACGTAGTCCGCGCGACGCGTCGGTCGCATTGACACGTGGAATTGTAAAGCGGTTGGACCGCCTGGAACTGGAAGGTGTAATTGCCCACGAAATGGCGCACATTGGCAACCGCGATATTCGGTTGGATATGTTGCTGATTACAGGCGTTGGTGTCACCGTATTTGCCGCCGATGTTATCGGCCGCACAATCATGTATGGCGGCGCACGCAGTAACGATGATAATAAAAACGGCGGTGCTGCCGTGCTGCTGATGGTGTGGCTGGCGTTTATGGTATTTAATTTGATTATCACGCCACTGTTGCGAATGGCAGTATCACGCAATCGCGAATATACTGCTGACGCCACCGGGGCCCAAATAACCCGCAATCCACGCGCACTGGCGTCGGCACTGCGCAAAATTACAACCGACGCACGCGTTGAATGTCTGGACAAGACAGCATCAATGGCGGCCGTGTGTATCGCCAACCCGCAAGGACTGCGTGAATTCGCGTCCAGCCTGATGTCAACACACCCGCCAGTGGAAAAACGTATTGAAAGACTGGAATCAATGGCATAATAATAGGAGTATATGATGGCAAACCTGCACTTTCATTATGGAACAATGGGGAGTTCTAAATCGGCACAACTGATTATCAATGCGTATAACCAGAATAAAAACGGCAACCAAACCGAAGTTGTTAAACCTAAGACAGACAATCGTTTCAGTGCAAATCGCGTTGATTCGCGCATTGGAATATCAGTTGACGCGATTGTTCGGGAAAACCTGGCAGACTATGCGCCAGACGCGAATACGAAAATGGTTCTGGTGGACGAAGTTCAATTTTTTGCCCCTGCCGATATTGACCGCCTGGTCAAAATCGCAGACAGCAGACCAATTATCATCATGTGTTATGGCCTGATGGTGGACAGCAATGAACACTTGTTCCCGGCGTCACAACGATTGATAGAGGTTGGTGCAAAACTGCACCGTATGGAATCTACATGCCAGATTCCGGGTTGCATGCGCCTGGCGACACATCATTTGCGATTTGATGCAAATGGCAACATCGTTCGGGCGGGCGAGCAAATCGCGGTTGGAGACAGCAATCATAAATCCGTCTGTCGCCAGCATTTTAACGCGCTGTATCACGCTGCTGGCGCGGACTAGCGCGGAACCAGATAAAAAAAGATTATTTTTCTTGCAATCCGAATAAAAATGTATAAAATATAACAACGTTGCGCCCATGGCTCAATTGGATAGAGCATCTGACTACGGATCAGAAGGTTGAGGGTTCGAATCCTTCTGGGCGCGCCAGTTTAATAAATAACACCGCCTTGCGCGGTGTTTTTTGTTAAAGTGTTGCACGCCCCAGGATTTGAACCCGACCAGAGGGTTCGACAATGAGTAGGCGAGCCAAGTGATAACGCAGACGAGCCGTCACGAATGCCACGCAGGTATTGCGCGTATGCGCGATACCGAGTGTATCTTCTGGGCGCGCCAGTTTAATAAATAACACCGCCTTGCGCGGTGTTTTTTTGTTTGACACGATTGGGCGAAATAAGATAGCATATCTGTCAAGAGATCACAAAAAGCAGTATCGTAATAACGGAGAGATTTATGTGTACCCCAAAAATAATTTCCATTGTTTTTATTATGTCTGTAATTATGTGTCCGGCCCACGATGCGATGGCGGATTTTTACGCCGGATATAACGACGAATGCTGGGTTGACGATGCCGGGAACGACGAATATTGGTTCTGCGGCCAGCAAAAGGCGTCTTGCCGTGGCAATGGGGCTGCAAAAAGAAATACCAAACACTGGCTGTATCACGGACACACGTTCACACACTGGGGTCGAAAGTATTACTGTTGCAACGGCAGTGGCAGTCGCGAAGGCAAGTTTGTCCGAAGCGACAACTGGATAAAAACAGAAATCGTGACAGTTCAATTGAATGATGGAACATGCAAATATGAAAGAAAATTAAACGCGTGTGGCAATGTGATATCTGATGTGCCTTGCACCGTGCCAGATTCTTGCACAGGGACCCGTTTTCTGCGTAATAACGAATGTACAGAATCATGTGAACCAGATTATGGCTTTGCCAGTGCGACGTCAAACAAGTGCGTCGCGTGCCCTGCTGACGCTGCCCAGGGAATTGATGCAAACGGTGTATGTATACGATGCAATGGCGCACAATTATGGGATAACACCACTGCCCGTTGCATCGGAAAATCAGAAATGCACGGATACTCATCTGATATTTTACGCCGGTGTTTTATGTGCCCAAATGATGACCTGTTCCGGCAATGCGTCAGTATACTGGGTGGCACCACAACGGGTGTAACTAATGTCATGATATCAACCGCGTCAAAAATCCCATCTAAGACCATTGACACGTCCAAACTGGGAACACTGAACGCAGGAAAAATCAAAGAGGTCTTTGCGTCCAAACCCCAAGAGGTGCTACGCAAGTGCAATGTAAAACAGTAAACATACCGCCGACAAGTGTCGGCGTTTTTTGTTTCTGATATGGCGCATAATGCGACGCCGGACATTCGGTATCGCAAAACATTCAGAAATTATATGTTGTATTCGTGCGAAAAACCCATATTTCTAATTTACAATAATGTTGTGATTCCGGACGCATTGCCTGTGCTTGTTACGCCCCAAGAAAAATCCCCACCGTTAAAACGCCAGAGATAATCCGACGCGTGGCGTTATGCTGGTTGCGTGTGGTCGCGCGATGTAATTGTAATCAGCACCCAACGTGAGCGACACGTGTGAAATGCGAAACGCAATACCGGCCGACACCCCCCCGATAAAACCATAACCTGTTTCAGATTCAGACGGACGTCCATCGTTATAGTCCAGCAAAAAATCATAATAGTTCGCACCCGCGCTGACACCAACATACGTTGTGAACCAACCCGCCTGAATCAGATCATAATAAACACTGGCCATCAGTGATTGCTGGTCCAATGATGCGTTCGTCTGACTAATCCAAGACGAGAATATTTCGCTGACAGTGTCGCGCTTTTGATACGTCAACTGAATTCTGGTGCGATTATTACGCACCCCTGCCCCAACGTTAAAGACGCCAGTAAAGCCACTTAAATCATATCCGTGAATACGGACATCTGAATATGTCATACCAAAATCAGACGTCAGATATGGCGTCCATGTGCCCGTGGTATAAATTCCTGCATGCGCCGTAACTGGCACGATAGTGATGATTGCGGCAATAAATAAAAATCGTTTCATAATGTCCAGCCCCAGTGTTTATATCCCCACAATAGCACGCCGTCGCCATCAATGGCAAGGGCCAAGTTGCACGAATAATGTCTGCTTGTGTTTTCGGTAAAACTGTTATATAATTTCAAACGCGGTGGCGCGTTGCCATTGTGGGTTTCATAGCCCTAAATAGAGCGTCCGAGATGACGATACATCTCCAACCGTTTTGGTTGGAGGGCGTGAATATATTGAATAAGCGCACTATACTCTATTATAGCTATGAAACTCCAACCACCTGATTTTCTGGTGGTTTTATTTTTGGGGGCGCATATGAAAATCGGTGTTCAAATTGAGCAAATTCGGCAAGAAATGGGATTATCTGTTGTATTTATGTGCAACGCCATGGATTTGACGCCTGGCGAATACGAACGCCTGGCCATCGGGCGGTATTCTTTAAATACATTTCAGTTGATTAGTTTTATCGCCGCCACACACCACAGCCTGGCACTTTAAAAGTGAGTAAGTGATAAAGTGATATAGTTTTAGAATAGAAAACTATTCATGTGTCGCCTGCGGACTGCGTCCTTGCCGCATCCTGCGCTTCGCTTGGATTCATTCCTGCGCAGGCAGGAATAGGGACCGTGCAGTGCGAGCGAACGCGAGCCATGCCCAAACAATTGCGGATTTTATTTTATGGGGACTAATCGCCCAATTGTGACGTGCCAAGGGAACACAGTGGATACCGGCCTGCGCCGGTATGACGGTGTTGTGTGTGGTTGGGGAAGCATATTTTACGCATATTGTGCAACAATGGGCGGGAGTAATTTTAAAGACCCTATTCCTGCCTGCGCAGGAATGACAAGGACGGTTTATTTGTTTTTATTTTACGAACATTGTTCAGGTTTATGTTATTTACTATTTTTTAAGTCGTCATACCGACGAAGGTCGGTATCCATTGCCCCGCAGGGACTGATAAAACCACTACCCCGTCCACTGCGTGGACACCCCTTCGCCAGCGAAGGGGATTTTCACACCGTAATGATAGAGCTAAACACTTGTCATTGCGAGCGTAGTGAAGCAATCCATAGGTAACCGACACCCCGGCCTGCGGGCACCCCGGCTTCCCAGAGGGGAACTTTATTTTGTTTCTGTCGCGGTGCAAGTTCTCCTCCTGTGGAGGAGTCCCGCGTAGCGGGGAGGTGGTCTTTTATTTTATGCACATCATCGCGAACTCTCAAGACCAACCCGGTGCTTCGCACCACCCCAACCCGGGCCCCGCGGAATTGTTAAATTCCGTGGGTGGTTCCCGGAGGGGAAGTTAGACCGCAACGGAAAAACAAGCGCGCCGGATGGCGCGCAACATTGCTCTCTGCTCTCTGCACTCTGCTCTCTAATAAAAAACGCCCCGGATGGGGCGTTTTTTTACATCATGCCTGGCATGCCACCACCCATTGCGGGGGCTGCTGGCTTTTCTTCGGGAATTTCAGACATTACGCAACCTGTGGTCAGAATTGCACCCGCGGTTGACGCTGCGGCCTGGATTGCAGTTTTTACAACCTTGGCCGGGTCAATAATGCCCGCCGCCATCATATCGACATATTCACCGGTCTGGGCATTGTAACCAAAGTTATAATCGGACGATTCCGAAACCTTGCCTACAACGATTTCACCAGACACGCCGGCGTTTTCGGCAATCTGGGCACATGGGGCAACGATTGCACGGCGAACGATATCAATACCGACGTTCTGGTCGGTGTTCGCGCCATGAACTTTTTCCAATGCCGTCGCCGCACGAACCAGCGCAATACCACCGCCGGCCACAATACCATCGGCAACCGCCGCACGTGTCGCCGCCAACGCGTCATCAACACGGTCTTTCTTTTCTTTAACCTCGACCTCGGTCATGCCGCCAACCTTGATAACGGCAACGCCACCGACCAATTTCGCCAGACGTTCGGACAATTTTTCGCGGTCATATTCTGATGTCGTTGTGGACAACAG
Organism: uncultured Rickettsiales bacterium; assembly: GCA_900550495.1. Taxonomy (GTDB): domain Bacteria; phylum Pseudomonadota; class Alphaproteobacteria; order Rs-D84; family Rs-D84; genus Enterousia. Next base: position 24,690 of record URSJ01000007.1, on the reverse strand, counting down.
TTTGCGGATTTCGTCCGCACGCGCGTCAATGGCCGATTTGTCGCCCGCGCCCTGGGCAATCAGGGTTGAATCCTTGCTGACGACGACCTTTTTCGCACTGCCCAGCACTGCCGTGGTAATATTTTCAAATGTCATACCCATATCATCGGAAATAACCGTTGCGCCTGTCACTGCGGCAATATCTTTCAACATTTCTTTGCGGCGATCGCCAAAGCCTGGGGCCTTGACCGCGCAAACTTTCAGACCACCGCGCAGACGGTTCAACACCAATGTCGCCAACGCTTCGGATTCAACGTCTTCGGCGATAATCAGCAACGGGCGTCCTGATTGTGCAATTGGTTCCAGAATCGGCAACAGTGCCTGTAATCCCGTGATTTTCTTTTCAGAAACCAAAATTTGTGCGCCGTCCAATTCTGCCAACATTTTTTCACTGTTGGTGACAAAGTATGGCGACATAAATCCCTGGTCAAACTGCATACCTTCTACGACGTCGATTTCTGTTTCCAAGCCTTTGGCTTCTTCCACCGTGATTACACCTTCACGCCCGACCTTTTCCATTGCACCAGCGATTTTCTCGCCAATATCACGGTCAGAATTCGCAGAAATTGTCGCGACCTGTGCGATTTCTGCACTGTCTTTGACCGGGCGGGCATGTGCGTCAATATCGGCAACGACCGCCGATACAGCAATATCAATACCGCGCTTTACATCCATTGGGTTCATACCAGCGGCGATAACACGGCGACCCTCGCGTATAATCTTTTGTGCCAGAACAGTCGCAGTTGTTGTGCCGTCACCCGCGTCATCACCGGCCTTTTTCGCCACCTCTTGAACCATACGAGCACCAACGTTTTCCGCAGGATCCTTCAATGATACGGCCTTGGCCACGGTAACACCGTCCTTGGTCGCAACGGGTGCACCATATGATTTTTCAATAATTACAGTGCGCCCCTTGGGCCCCATGGTGATTTTAACGGCATCGGCCAATTTATCGACGCCCGCCGCCAGTTTATCTGTATCGAAAACAATATTTTTTGCCATAATTTTGTCCTTTGGTTATTCCAAAATTCCTAAAATGTCAGATTCTTTGATTAACACATAGTCAGTGCCGTCAATTTTAACCTCGTTCGCGGACGACGCCCATTTTGCAAACAGGACGGTATCGCCAACTTTAACGGTCATCGGCACACGCGCACCGTGTTCGTATACACCATCACCCACAGCAACAACGCAACCGCGTGATGGTTTTTCCTTGGCATTATCAGGGATAATTATTCCGCCAGCGGTTTTAGATTCTTCGTTCAACCGCGTCAGTAAAACATAATTATGTAAAGGTTTCATCATGTTAAAATCTCCTTGTTCCCCGTATATATAATGCGCGGCTGATGAATTTCAATACTTGATTTTACGTTTTGTGTATAATATCCTGAGCAAACAAAATACCAGGGGGCAAATATGTATGATTCTGACAATGTTTTTGCGAAAATTATCGCGGGGCAAATCCCGTGTAAACAGGTTTACAGTGACGAATATGCACTGGCTTTTTTTGATGTAAACCCGCGTGCCAAAACGCACGTCCTGGTTGTGCCACGTGGCGAATATACCGATATTTATGATTTTACTGCAAATGCGCCGGCGGAATTACAGCGCGGTTTTTGGGCGGCAGTACGCAAAACCGCGGATACATTGGGATTAAATAAGAATTTCCGCGCAGTCGCCAACACGGGCGCAGGTGCTGGCCAATCGGTATTCCATTTTCATTTGCATATCATGAGTGATGAACGATTCAAAACAGATTTTTAATGTTCGCGTTATGCCACGGGCACGACAAAACAGTGTTGATGTTGCGCCTGATGGCACAATTCGCGTGCATACGACCGCTGCGCCCACCGATGGCGCAGCAAATGCCGCCGTAATAAAAATGCTGGCTCGACATTTTGACGTGCCGAAAACCAGCATTAAAATCATCCGTGGAGAAACCGCCAGGAACAAAATTATCCAGATTTAGAAACTCTTGATTTCACGTTCCAAATCCGCTGGCGTTGCCGCAATACGTATATCGTAATCCTTGATATCTTCGATAAAACCACAATTATGCATGTGAACAAACAGGCGCGCGAACGGCGCCCAAAAATTGTCCGTATTCAGAAAAAACAGTGGCTTTTTCGTTTCACCAATTTGCTGCATCGTCATAATATCGGTCAATTCGTTCAGCGTGCCAATTCCGCCCGGTAAAATGATAAACGCATCAGACAATTCATACATCCGTTGCTTACGTTCATTGACACCATCAACCACCTGGACATGCACACCAGCGTGCACAGGCTCTTGTTTAGCAACAACATTGTGGGTAGAAACACCAACAACCTCGCCGCCGGCGTTCAATGCCCCATTTGCAACCGTCCCCATCAGGCCAACATCGCCACCACCGAATACCATACGAATGCCATTACGCGCCAACATTTCCCCGACCAGTGCCGCGTCGCGTGCGAACGCAGTTTCTGAACCAAACTCATGTCCGCAATATACCGCCATAGATTTTAATTTTACCATTTCTCTTTTCCTTTCTTTTTCGCTTTATTTTTGCGAATTATAGCATAAAATAACTCGAAATGAATCAGAAATTTATTAAATTTATGAATGAATTTATTGGGCGTCGCTTGGCTGTTGCGGTCAGTGGGGGTGTTGATTCGGTGTGTCTGTTGTGCTGGCTAGATGAAATTAGGGCACACCCCATCGCATTGCATGTAAATCATAAATTACGCACCTGTGCTGATACCGAAGCCGCGTATGTTCGAAACCTGTGTATGGCGCGTGGGATTGAGTGTCATATTTTCCAATGGACTGGCGAAAAGCCCACCACAGGACTGGAGGCTGCTGCACGCACTGCACGGTATAAATTTATGACCGACTGGTGTCGCGAGAATAACATTGACGCGTTACTGGTTGCGCACCAGGCCGATGACCAAATTGAAACATTTTTAATGAACCTGGGACGTGGCAGTGGGCTGTCCGGACTGGCGGCGATGCGCGATATATCAATGCGCGATGGGGTGAAGATTGTCCGTCCTCTGTTGGGTGTATGGCGACACGAATTAAAACAGTATTGCGATGAACACGGCATTAAATATTTTACAGATGAAATGAATAATGACGAAAAATACACCCGTGTTCGTATTCGCAAAAATCGCCATCTGGTGGCAGATAAACTAGGTATTTCAGACGAACGTATCTTGTTAGCGATACAAAACCTGGGACGGGTGCGCGACGCAATTGAAGCAGATGTCGCGGATTTAGTGGCTTCTGTGTCTGATGGACGACGCGCAATGTTCACAGATTCTTTTCTATTTGACCAGGACGACAATATTAGGTTAAAGTTTATCGGGACGTTGATTCAGCAAATTGGGGGGGATAATTATCAGCCACGCTTGAATTCGTTACGCCGTGCACTAAGTAATTTGCAGTCTGATTGTAAATTCACATTGGGGCATTGCACTGTGCGTCGGTTGAATGGTCGGATTTTAATCGTTCCCGAGGGGGCAAAAACAAGTTTTAGGACAAGACATGGAAAAGCAAACGTTAAAAAACAGTAAAAAATCAACACGCCGCGACAGTTCAATGATATTTGTCGCGGTGTTCGCGGTATTGTTTGTCGCATTGGGGTTGCGCGGTTTTATGTCAGGTGGCATGCCGGGCGGCATCATGGCAAATTCGGGCACTGCGACAACAAAGCCCATAGAATTATCATTTTCAGACGTCCTGCGTCGCGAGGGCGAAATCAAAACCATGAAAATCCGCGGGTCAGACGCTACTGGGACACTGCGCGACGGAACGCCTTTTAACGCGACGATTACATATGACCCGGAATTACTAGCCAAAATATCGGCGAATGGCGCATCTATATCCATTGATTCATCAAAAAGCACAATGGAATACCTGGGAATGTGGTTCCCGATTATACTGGGGTTGTTCTTTATGTGGTGGATTTTCCGTGGCGTGCGCGGCGGCGCGGGTGGCATTACACGTGGCCTGGCGCAGCAGAATCCGACAAAAATCACAACTGGCAAACCTAAAACAACATTTGCAGATGTCGCCGGTATTGATTCTGAAAAGCAAGAACTGATGGAGGTCGTAGATTTCCTGAAAGATAAAGACAAATTTACTGCCGTTGGTGCTCGTGTGCCACGTGGCGTATTGCTGGCTGGGGAACCTGGAACTGGTAAAACATTGCTGGCACGCGCCATCGCAGGCGAGGCAAACGTCCCATTCTTTGCCGCATCGGGCAGCGATTTTTCTGGCATCATTGTTGGACTGGGCGTTGCGAAAATCAAAGAAATCTTTGAAATGGCGAAGCGGAACGCACCGTGCATTTTGTTCATCGATGAAATCGACGCCATTGGCCAAAGACGCAGCACGGGGTCATTTAACGACCAAGATCGCGAACAGACGTTAAACCAGTTGCTGATTGAAATGGACGGCTTTGCAAATGACACTGGCATTATCGTAATCGGCGCAACAAATCGACCAGATATGCTGGACGCGGCGTTGTTGCGTCCGGGGCGCTTTGACCGCCAGGTGTATATTGAATTACCCGATATGTCGGGACGTCGTGCGATACTGGATTTGTACGCAAAAAAGATAAAAGTTGGCACAGATGTCAATCTGCAAGATGTGGCACGTGGAACGACTGGATTTTCGGGGGCCGATTTGGAAAATCTGTTAAATGAATCCGCCCTGCACGCGGTTCGCAACGGACGTAAAGAAATTAGCCCAATCGACCTGGACGAAGCACGCGACAAAATATTGATGGGCCCACGCAAGGCACGCAAAATCCGCCCCGAAGATATAAAACTGACCGCCTATCACGAGGCTGGGCACGCATTTGTCAGTCAGATGTATGCCGACATTACTGACCCAATTCACAAGGCAACGATTATCCCGCGCGGTCGTGCATTGGGAATGGTGCAACACCTGCCGATTGATGACAAGGTTTCTATGACCATTGCCGAGGTTCGCGCCAACCTGGCCATTGCCCTGGCGGGGCGCAGTGCCGAAGAAGTGTTCTTTGGTCCTGACAAAATTACGACTGGCGCGGAAAGTGATATTGCCATGGCAACACGCCTGGCCCGGTATTCTATCACGACAGCAGGCCTGTCGCCACGCGTCGGTCTGGCCGCAATCAGCCAGGTAACAAACTTTGGCAATCGCACTGCGTTGGAAAACGCGTCTGAAAAGACCGCCGAATTGGTTGACAATGAAATCAAGGCCTGGCTGGACGCAGCACACACAGATGCGAAAAAATTATTGACTAAAAACCGAGCAACGGTTGAACGTCTGGCTAATGAATTGCTGAAACGCGAAACATTGACCGGTGCCGAAATCAAAGAAATCATTTCTGGAGCAACTACCAAGAAAACCGCCCCAAAAACACGCGCAAAGAAAAATGCAAAATAATAACGACGTCCAATTTGAAATTATCCACATGCCACCAGAAAACACGAATTCTGTCCTGGTGACGCGTGGCACGGACGCCGTGATTTTTGACCCATGGGGGTGCGCGGATGATTGGATAAAATTGCTGGATGGACGCAGATTACATTTGCAGGCAATTTACGCAACGCATGGGCACAGTGACCATATTTCCGCCGCGCCCGGGTTGGCGGCGCACTATGACACGCCATGGTATATGAATCACCACGATTTAGAATTGATTACGTGGGGTAATATGTTACTAGAATATTTCAATATGCCCAAAATTCCGTCTGATTTTCGCCGCCCTGAAAATTTAACCGCTGGCCCACGCGAAATTTTACCCGGCGTGCATATGGACGTAATTGCCACCCCTGGGCATTCGGCGGGCGGTATGATGTTCTATTTTCCTGAATATGGGATTTTACTATCTGGCGACACACTGTTTCGCGATGGTGTCGGACGAACCGACCTGCCCACGGGCGACATCGACAATTTACGGCTGTCTGTTGCCGCGTTGTACAATATGAATTTACCTGATGAAACATATGTTGTTCATGGACACGGGGTTGATTCAACCATTAAAATGCTGAAACAGCACAATCCATTTTTTGGTGGTTGCCACCATTGTCATCATTGTGATTGTGGTTGCAATTGCAAATAATTATTGAGTCACTTGGAATACCAAAACTCGTTCAATTCCAGCCAAGTCACGTTCAGAACGTAAAAATTGCCACCCCGCACGCGTAAAAATGTCACGCACCGCCACAGATTGTCCAGCACCGATTTCCAAATATATCTTGCCGCCCGGTCGCACCCAACGCCACGCGTTTGGCGCAATTGATTCGTATGCCGCCAAACCATTATTTTCCGCATACAGTGCCATTTTTGGGTCGTGCATCGCACCCGCATCAACACGCGTGTCATCACGCGCAATGTATGGAGGATTGGATACGATTATATCAAACGCCTGGGGCTGGGCCATGCGTGGGTTATCAAACCGATTGCGAATTACGCGCACGCGACCAGCCAGTCCCAGGTCACGCATATTTGCACGCGCCGTCCGTACCGCACCATACGACCAATCAACCGCCACACCTGTGGCATCGTGAATATTTTTTACCAGCGCACCAATTATGCACCCTGTTCCCGTCCCCAGGTCCAGAATATGCGGCGCATTATTTGCCCCACAATCAGCAATTACCGCCGCAACCAGTGTTTCTGTATCTGGGCGCGGGTCTAATGTATGTCGATTTGTCCGAAATTTCAGGCCATAAAACCATTTCTGACCGATAATTTTTGCTACCGGCACACCGCGACGCAACTGGTGCGCCATGCGCCATACATTAAAATATGATAACTTTTTAGTATTTTCAGTAATAATCCGTGCTGCCCGAATTCCACCAGCACGATTTAGAATTGTGAACGCTTGATTTATTTCCATAAGTCCATTATAATCGGACACATGAAAAAAGCAAAAGATATTATAAACCCAAACAATCTGTCAAAAATTGTCATTGCACTGGCGGCGGTTGCGGTCGTGTTGGCGGTTCTTGTCGTCGTATTATTTCATACACCCGGGACGATTTCTGGCCTGGGGAATCACAATGAATGTAAAAACGTCGTGATGGTTACATCGGGCGACACGTTGTCAAAACTGTTGATTGAACAGGGTTTGACCCACAATGACGTTGATGCGATTGCACGTGTTCTGAAATCAGATGCGTCAATAACAACATTGCGCGCAAACAACGATAAAATTGAATTTGTTCGCGATGACAACGATGCCCCGGTGTCCAAGATTGTTATTATCCCGTCCCCCTGGCGTCAGGTGGAATTGACATGCGGTGATGGCGGCAACTGGGAAAGCAAAACAGTTGATATTGAACGTGATGTTCGCGTAGTATATAAATCGGGCGAAATCCTGGACGGGGACAGTTTTTACTTGGCTGGCATGCGTGCAGGAATTCCGGCAGGCATTTTAGCCGACGTATACGATTTGCTGGCATTTGAAATGGACTTTGAACGTGATGTTCGCGCGGGCCAAAAATTCTCGGTTTTATATGAAGAAAATTTTTCCAGCGGTCAGAAAATTGACAACGGTCGTGTCCTGGCAGTCCAATTCCAGGCACTGCGTGGCGATGTCAAAATGTATCGTTTCCGCAAATCAGACGGCACATCGGGCTATTATGACGAAGACGGTAATGGTGCAATAAAATCACTGAAACGCACGCCAATAAACAATGCTAAAATCACCAGCAGTTTTTCTGGTCGACGCAAACACCCAGTGCTGGGCTTTACCCGTGCACACAAGGGCGTGGATTTCCGCGCATCGACTGGGACGCCAATTCCTGCTGCGGGTGCCGGTCGCGTTGTTGCACGTGGATACAACCGGGGGCACGGAAACTTTATAAAACTGCGTCACAATGGTTCGTATGAAACATTATATGCACACATGTCACGCTTTGCCAAGGGTGTTGTTGTTGGAACCGCTGTGCGCCAGGGGCAAACCGTTGGCTATGTTGGGTCAACCGGCCTGTCCACGGGTCCACATTTGCACTATGAAATTATCAAGAACGGCAAGCATGTCAATCCAATGACGGTGAAATTGCCCGCAATCAGTAATCTGGATTCGGCAAATAAAAAGAAATTCTTGGAATATCGTAAAACCCTGGATACGGCGATGGAACGCCTGGGGAATAATCCGAATTTATATATTCAATTATAAAAAACGGGGCGTCGCCCCGTTTTTGTTTTATCACCTATTTTGTTTTCTGGGGCATCATAGCCAGGCGTGCAAATTCCCGTTCCAGGCGTCCCTTTATATACGGAACGCAACTTTGTGGTGCAACGTGAATATCAGGTAACGCGTCTGCGGTCTGAAGCCCGTATCCGATGATTTCTGATTTATCGTTGACATAGACCAGTCCGCGCACATGTCCACGATTAATTAATTTAGACTTAAACGTCACATGATTCGCCGCCGCAATTTTGTCACATTCGGAACGAATCATTGGCGACGCATAAAATATCGGCAATACTGTGCACTTTGGTAAACTGGGCGTACGCTTGAACATTTCGTTTGATGCATCCAGCCCGTTTCGATATACCGGACGGTATCCCATTTTTCGATAAAAGTTGACGGCATATGTCAATGAAATCAAATCTATTGTAATCGTTTCAAATCCACTGATATTTTCAACCTGAGTCAATAATTTACGACCAATTCCTGTACCTTGGTATTCCGGCAAAATATACAGGCTGTGCACAGTGGTGGTATGATACCAGCAATTGCCACGCGTAAACCCAACCATATTATCGGCATCATATGCCCCAAAGGCAAAATTAAACTCTCTCGTGCGCCAATAACATTCCAAGTCTTGTCTGACCTGGTTATTTTCATCCTTTGTCACCGGGAAATTGTATTTCTGTTCCAATGCCGCGGCACGGATACGAATAAAGTCGTCCCAAATTTTGGGTGCGTCTTGATTAAATATCGGAAAGATTTTTATTTCACTCATACCAGCGACGATAATACACAATTATTATTTTGTCAATATTTGATTTCAAGATTTTTAAAATCATCGTGCGTGGCACCTGGAACAATCACTATATCCGAACCATGCACAATATGGGTCGTCAACTGCATTGGAACAATGCGGTCGCGTGTGCCGACATAGTGCACCTGGGGCACATCGGGCAACGTATCCATATCCAGTGAACGCGTCAGTGGTGTATCACCAAAGTGCGCAGTCCACGTGCTGTGATTCAAAACCCCAGCAATAGTAATCCATCGCGTGACATTTATTTCTGGGTGTCGCGTTATAATCAGACCCGACACCATCGCACCGCCCGAATATCCAACCAACACAACAGGACGCGCACCGACCACAGATTTTATTGCCGCTGCCACAGAATCAATAACATCAGCCGAAAAACGCCCGTCGGTCCAATCATGACGAGAACACGTATCCGACATAATGAATTGACACGGACGCGCGATATACACGACGTTTGCCGCCCTGTCTTGCGCCACCAAATCGCGCACAAATGTGCTGTGCGGTGTCGGATCTGACGTTGGGCGTCCACTGGAATTAAACGCGTGACCGTCCCCCTCTATATAAACATGTATTGGTGCCTGAGGGGCTGTAATTTTTTGCCATGTGGCAATTTGGTATTTACCTGCATCAACTGTTATCGGCGCGAATCCCAACAATTCGCCACGGGGCACATACGCACAACCGCACAAGATACATATACATAAAAAATACAGACGACCTATCATTATTAATATATCATAGCCTGAAACACGCCCCCGCGTCAAACCATATGCACAACCAGAAATTTGACAAAAACAATTGACAAAATACTTGACAAATTGTATTTTTTGACTATTATTTCAATAAATAAAACGAACCAATAAAGGTGAATCCATGTTCAACAAATTAAAAATGAAAATCGCCGCCCGGCGCGTAGAACGCAAAAAGGCCCGTCCGTCTGCAAAACGCAACACCGCACGCAAATCACAAAAGAAAACGTTCTGGGGACGCAGTCGCGAAATCGCATGCGCACCATTTAAATTTATCATGCGTCTTGTTCGTCGCATATGGGCATGGATTTGCAGTATTGATTTAATTGGATTGGTAAATTTGACATTATTAGTGGCGATTATTGTTCTGTTTACGATGCTGATTTTAGACATTATGCGTGCTCGTCGCACCCCAAGCGTCGTTATGATTGAACAGCCTGTTGCTGCCACAGTTGTAAAACCAACGCCGCGTCATTCAGTGCAGACCGTCACAAACCCAACATTACCGATTAAACGCACCGCAAACCGCGAATACGTCGCCACCCCGGTCAGCGTTACAAACACAAAACCGTGCCAGGCCACCATCCGTCAGACTGCGCGTATGGGGCGTGACCTGTATGGCGACATCATTATCGACCATCGCGACAGTGCAACAATTTTGCGCAACGGCGACACCATCCGCGGCAACCTGTATCTGCAAAATATGCGCAAATACACACTGCCCTGCGGTGTCCGCATCCAAGGTAACCTGTTCTTGCGCAATGTGAACATGGTGCAATTCTGTGGCGCATTCACTGTTACGGGTAATATTTATGTCAGTCCGAAATCATCATTTGGCCCACTGCCACGCACGGCACGTTTGGGCGGCCAGGTGATTTTGTAATCAGAAATTGTTCATATCTCCCTTGAACATAACCGCGAGACATCTCGCGGTTTTTATCACAGATATTTTTGAAATTGCATTTTTTTGTGATATAATGACTGTGTCCAAACGAAAGGAATTATATCATGAAAACAGCAGAAAAAGTTTTAAATGTATTAGCCAAGAATTTGGGTTATACGGTTGTATTGGTTGCGGCGATTATATTGTTTGCAATCTTTTCCGATGGCCTGATTGATGGCGTCATAACGGCCCTGTCCGCGGTTATCGGATACACATGCGTCGTTATGTTATACAAAGAGTTCGCAAAAGAATCGGCAAAAAAGCCTGTGAAAACCACAGCGCAAAAGAAACCGGTTTCGAAAAAGCGAAAGTAAGGAACCCAAAACCTGAATGAAAAAATCGCCCAAACCTGGGCGATTTTTTCGTTGTGACTTTTTTTATTATTTTTCTGGTGCTGCGTCCGATAATTCTGCCGGTGCGACAGGCGCACCATCTTGCTGTAAAATTTCTTGGCGTAATTCGGACTGACGTGACGCAACATCAGATTTTGATGCGACTAACGCCAATGCTGCGCACAAAATAAAGAAAATCGTTGCCAACCACGCCGTCAATTTGGTCAAAAAATTACCAGCCGCCGCACCCGTCAACGCGCCACCAAACATTGATGCCGCCGCCGAACCGGACATACCGCTGCCCTCGGATTTCTGTAACAAAATGACGCCAATCATAAACACTGCGACAATTATCAACAACACCAACAAAATAGAAAACATTATTTATCCCCTGGGTTATATTTAATTTTACTTGATTCTAGACACCAGATATCTAAATTGCAAGGATTTTCAGCAACGCATCTGCGGCATTTATACTGGCCGCCTTTTTAGATGAACCGGTGGCGTCCGCGGCGTGACCCAACGCAGTTACCCGCACGCGAAAAATCGGGCTGTGTGATGCACCGGTCTGTTCCAAGAATTCATATACCGGTAATGCACCATCGTCCCGTTTTTGAACCAATTCCTGTAATGCGGTTTTCGCATCCTTGGGCGCGGTGGCATCAGCCGACGCCAATTCGCGCCAGAACGATGTTATTACCGCGCACGCCGCATCAAAACCGCCATCTATAAAGATTGCACCAAAAATCGCCTCCATCGCGTTAGCCATGATATGACGAATGCGACCGCCAGTCATATGTCCGTGTCGGATGTGCGATGCCAATTTCAATTTATCTGCAACTGACGCCAGGGTTTCTGTTGATACCAGCATTGCATGACGACGAGCCAGTTCGCCTTCGGTTTCGTCTGGGTACATCTCATACAGCAACGCTGCCACCGTCAACCCCAGCACACGGTCCCCGATGAATTCCAGTCGTTCATTATTATGCGCACCATCAACACCTGACTGAGTCAAGGCCAATTCTAACAATTTCGGATTCTTAAATATGTAATTCAGTTTTTCCAATTTAGTTTACCCCCATACCAAATCTGTCCCAGCGCATTTTGCTGTTCCAATTCCATGCCGCAATCATTGGCGAATAATAGTTGTGCGAATACCATATAAACCACGCCGGCCCCAGCACGTTGTCACGTGGAACAAAACCAACGTCAGCACGACTGTCCAGACTGTTATCGCGATTATCGCCCATAAAGAAATAGTGGTTTTCCGGCACGGTGAACAACGGCGTGTTATCCAGTGGTGCATCATCAGACGCCTCGATAATACTGTGCTGGACACCATTTGGCAATGTTTCAGTATATTCGGTCATATGGAATACGCCACACGCCCCGTCATAAATACGGCACAGACGGTCATCCTTGTATTCAATTGTATAATTAAAAGGCGCAGGCGCATTGTCAATCCAAATCTTGTTGCCTTTTATTGACATATTATCCTGGTAATAACCGACGCTGCGCAATGATTTTGGCAAATTAGCAACTATATATTCGCCTTTTTTCTCGCGCGGGACAATTGTGCCGTTTATGTAAAGTCGCCCATCAATCATTTGCACCGTATCGCCCGGCACGGCAATCAGACGTTTAATATAATCCTGGGATTCGTTGACGGGATTGCGAAATACCACCACGTCGCCGACAGACGGATTGTGTCCCCAAAACCGACCGTTCCAAATTTTCCACGAACCAAACGGGAACGAATAGCGTGAATAACCATATGACCATTTTTGCACAAAGATATGATCCCCCACATGCAATGTCGGTATCATCGAGCCTGACGGAATATTAAATGGTTCCAGCAGCAAACTGCGAAAAGCAATCGCAATCAAAGCACCATAAAATATCGTATTAAACCATTCACGTGCAACATTAGTATTTTTCAGTGGCATTTCTGTATTCCCCTTTGTAACACGGAGTATTTTATAACTTGAATTGATTTAGCGCAAGTTTTAATATGCACATATGATTTCACTGAATTCAATTATATTTAATGGAATGGACGCGACGCGCATTGATGTCCAGGTTCAATTGGCATCTGGCCTGTCCAGTCCGGAATTTAACATCATTGGCCTGGCTGACCGCGCGGTCAAGGAATCAGCAGAACGTATAAAAAGCGTATTGGGGGCACTGAACATAACAATGCCACCGAAAAGATTGACTGTAAACCTGTCGCCAGCAGACGTGGAAAAGACTGGTGCACATTTTGACCTGCCGATACTGTGTGGCATATTGTGTGCACTAGGTATTTTGCCCGAAGATAAACTGTCCCATTATCTAATATTGGGCGAAGTTGGCCTGAACGGCACAATCGTTCGCACCGATGGCGTTTTACCCGCCAGCGTGTGGGCACGACGAAATGACCTGGGGGTAATTTGTCCTGCCCACCAAGGCTCGGAAGCACGCCTGTCCGGGCATGCCGATATTTTGGCACCGGGGCACGTGTTGGAATTGATAAATCACTTTAATGGGACAAATGTCCTGTCTGTGCCCGACGCCGCACCCAATTATGCGCACACCACCACATATGGCGACATGTCCGAGGTACACGGCCAAGCCGCCGCAAAACGTGCGCTGGAAATCGCCGCGGCTGGTGGTCACGCAATGCTGATGGTTGGGCCACCGGGGTCGGGAAAAACAATGCTGGCGTCACGATTGCCAGGAATTATGCCGGAAATGACCGCCGATGAAATTCTGGAAACATCAATAATATATTCTATTGCTGGACTGTTGGGGACACGCGGGCTGATTACTACGCGCCCATTTCGCAGCGTCCACCACACTGCGTCCCAGGTTGCACTGGCAGGTGGCGGCGCAAACGCACGTCCTGGCGAAATATCACTGGCGCATAATGGCGTGCTGTTTTTGGACGAATTGCCAGAATTTAATCGCGCGACGCTAGAAATCCTGCGACAGCCGATGGAGTCTGGAAAAATTATGATTTCGCGTGCGAAAAATACCGCAACATATCCAGCACGATTCCAGCTGATTGCAGCGATGAATCCGTGTCCATGCGGACATCTGGGCAATGCTGCCCTGTCTTGCTCGCGTGCGCCCCGCTGCGCAGAAGCGTATCAGAATAAAATATCAGGGCCACTGTTGGACAGAATTGACCTGCATGTTGATGTTGACCCAGTAAATCCCTGGGAAATGAATAATACTGACAACACACCACGCGAAAACAGTGCGCAAATCCGCACACGTGTTGTCGCCGCATATAAACGCCAGATTGTGCGCCAGGGTTGCCAGAATGCGCATCTGGACGGCACGGCATTGGACGCGGCGGCGACACTGGCACCAGAACTGCAAAACTTTTTAAACACTGCCGCAGAAAAGATGGGAATGTCGGCACGCGGATATAACCGCGTTCGTCGCATTGCACGCACAATTGCTGATTTGGCCGGACGCAACGAAATTGAAATGGGTGACATTGCCGAGGCGTTATCATACCGCCCCATCAATCGCGGAAAATATGGTGCAAACATCAAGTGAGTAGTGATAGAGTGACAAAGTGATAGAGTGACAAAGTGAAAGAAAGCGTTCTGAAAATTAAATCCGAATTGTTTGCAGACAGAATTATCAGGTTATTCAAATATCTGCAAACAACGCATTCCGAATTTGTGTTAACGTTCTGGGACCAGCATAGGCGCCAATGTATCAGAGGCTGCTTTTGCCGCATCAAAAAAAGATTTTTTAGCAAAAATGATTATTGCAACCAAAGAATACAACGAAACTATTTTCTGGCTGCAAAGGTTAAAAAATGCACATTATTTGTCAGACGAACAATTTACATCAATACATAATGATTGTCTAGAACTGGGACGTTTGCTGATGGCCACAACGCGCACGACCAAGGCATCAATATTATCAGACAAATAACTTTATCACTAAATCACTGTATCACTTTATCACTAAAAAATGGGGCGATGCCCCATTTTTTAAAATTCGAATCGCAGCCCCAGCATTACGTTGGTATATATCAAATTCTTGGCACTGAACCAATCACGATGCTTGGTATTATCAGAATTTGTCAGTTGCCATTTAACCTTGGGGATATACATGGCACGAACACCAAAATCCAAGAATGTATTTTCTGCCAATCCATATGACATGCCAACCGCAGCCAATGCCGCAACCGTAGAATTGCTTTTTTCGGCACGATAGAACTGGAACAATCCATTTTCATCAGTAGCGCTGAATTCTTTTAATGCATAGACCCCTGACAAGTCACCATACGGATCCGACAAATTCAAAATCGTCTGAACATCTGCATAACCAATACCAAAACCAACATATGGAATTACTGTTTGCAACGGTTTCTGCAACCCGTCAAAGAAATCATAGAACGCCATCGCACTGATGACATCGGTTGTCATGTCCGACTGAACCGCACCACTTGGGACAATAACGGCATCAGTATACGCACCATCAAACAGTGTTGTTTTTCCTTCTAGTAACGGAGATTGATTATATTCACTTTTATTGATGTGGTCCCAACCCACTTCTAGTCGCCACTGTGGACGATTTGGCAACGTCCAACCAACCGATGCCCCGGCTGCAAATGCAAACGCGTCCAATTTATCGTCACGAACAGGCAACTCGCCCAGATTTACATACCCCGCAAAGGTATAACCACTGCACCCGCCGGCGCGAACACATATAAATTCAGGAAATGGCACACCGCCCGATTCCATATAGTATGCCGGTGTCAAATCATCTACGTCATTTTGAATTTTTGCCGTGCCAAACGACATGCCGCCACGCACTGAAATAACAAAGCGCGAGCCATCATCACTGAACCAGCCATCGCCGATATATTCGCCATCATATTGCCAATTTGCATGGGCCGCACTTCCAAATAATGCGACGAAAACAGGTAACAAAAATAAAAATCTTTTTCTCATGTCAAATATTATACCACAAAACGCATATGATAAAAACAGATTTTATTATTTAGAAATAAATCCGCCCGACTGCATTTTTTCACATACAGCAGGCACGCCATTACGTTACAACAGCCCAGCGTGCACAAAATCAAATTATTTTACAATATCGTGAAATATTTCTGCTGGAATTGTGCCACCTGTAACCTTGGACGACATAGGGGTAAAATCATCATTTCCAACCCAAACGCCTATTACCCAATCAGATGTTGCGCCCACAAACCACGCATCACGATTGTCATTACTGGTCCCGGTTTTGCCCCCCAAGACGTTATCTGCATTTGCACGTCGCCCCGTGCCGCGTACAACGACATCGGACAACAATTCTGTCATATATTCAACTGTCTGTGGCTGCAAAACCTGTAATGCGTCGGACGGGTTACGTTCATACAGCGCATTGCCATGTGGGTCTGTTATTTTTGTAATAGAATATGGGCGCACCGACAAACCATCATTCCAAATAACCGCGTAAATCGTGGTTAAATCTATCAACGACATCTCAGATGCCCCCAATACAGTCGAATATTCGCGACGTAATTTAGTTCCCACCCCCAGCCGTGACGCCATGTCTAATACAGAATCAATTCCGTATGTTTCTGTCAATTTAAGTGGCACAGAATTCACACTCTTGGCAAATGCGGTTGCCAATGTTATGTCACCATAATAACGCGCATTGTAATTTTTCGGGTTATAATCGCCGATTGCAAACGGTGAATCATTAACGTATGTTTCTGGTGTCATATCGTGTTCCAGCGCAACCAGATACACAACGGGCTTGAACGCACTGCCGGGTTGGCGCATTGTTGTCACGCGGTTAAATTGACTTGCCTGATAATCAGCACCACCAACCATCGCACGCAACGCCCCAGACGCCGCCATTGCAACAACAGCCCCCTGGTATCCATCAACATGTGATGGTAAAATTGCGGCAATACGTTCCTGCAAATTCCTATCCAATGTCGTATGCACAATCAAATCAGAATCCGTAATACCAATACGCGAGTGCACTTCGTCCAGAACATAATCTGTCCAATAACGATATATATTTGTATCGGGCGCTGATATCGCCGGCCCCATTTCACGCGCCGCAGCCCGCGCATCATCTAGCGTGATATATCCCTGGCGCACCATTTCCTGCAACACAACGCGGGCGCGTTTTATATTACGTTCTGGATTCTTTAATGGACTATATGATGTCGGTGCCTTTAACATCGCAGCAATCTGCGCAGACTGCGCCAACGTCATTTTATCTGCCGGCGTTTGGAACATAACACGCGCTGCCGCATCAATACCACGCATACCACCAACCAAAGACACACGGTTCATATACAAATCCAAGACCTGATTTTTATCAAAGCGATTTTCCAGCCAGTATGACAGTATTAATTCTTGCACCTTGCGTGAGATTTTCTTTTCACGGGACAAGAATATGTTTTTTGCGGTCTGCTGTGTAATAGACGACCCGCCCGCCGCCAATCGGCCATGAATTGCATTTGAAAACATCGCACGCGTAATTCCACGAACATCAATTGGCCCATGCTCGAAGAAACGTTTATCTTCAATAGCGACGATTGCCTGCCATACATGTGGTGGCAATGTGTCAACTGAAACAGGCGTGCCCATAATGCGACCAGCACTGCGTATCTCGTTGCCATTTTTATCCAAGAATATGACTGCCGCTGGACGCGTTTCGTGCAGGATTGCATCTAACGACGGCATCTGCAAAAAAATGACTGCAACATACGTCGCAACCGCTACCATGCACAACAACCCTAGATTTATCAGCCAAACAAAAAAACGCCAACGCCAACTGGGGCGGGGCTTTTCCAGCGTTAAATCTGTATTTTTTGCACGTGGCAATGGTAATCCTTATGTCCTTATGATGGAATTATATCACAAACAACTTGCGTTATGCTAGATTTTAAAACTATAATTTAGCACGAATGCAACCCCAGAGGAAAAAGAAATATGAAAAATCTATCTGTTTTGTTTTTAACTGCAATGTGCGCTGTGCCCGCGATGGCCGAGCCAATGTATGGTATATCCAACGAATACGATTATATGGACGAAGAAATCGCGCCTGTGAATATTGATACACCCAACCCAACATATAACACAACAATATCACCATCACGTGGCACGCGTGATAATTATATCGGATTGCGGGTGCATAAAAATGCACACTTGGCTATGAAATATGATGTAAATCACGGGTACACCACACACAAAACAAAAAAGAATGCAGGACTGAGTCTGAATGTTGGCAACCGCCTGACTGAATACGTTAAAATCGAGTTTGAAACAGGATACACTGGCGCAAAATTTACCAAACGCGACGCACATCACGATTATGATTTGTGGTCTAATATGCTGAATGTGTACATATATAAAAACTTTGGTGGCGCAGTAGAACCGTATGCAGGATTAGGCGTCGGTCTGACTGGTATCTGGGGCGAAATATCCAGGGCAACACCACACATTACCGCATCAACATTGGATTTATCGGTTCAGGGATTGTTTGGCGTGAACTTTGCATTAAATGACCGGATTGATTTGAACCTGGGGGCAAAGTATATTCGATATGGCCGCATTGAATTTGAACATAACAACGGCGAATACGCAAACACACGAATTGATGCAACAGAATTCTTTATCGGTGTGGCGTATAAGTTTGATGTAAAATAAAAATGCCCGTTTGGGCATTTTTTATTGCGCCGAATTTATCAGATTAGCCAAATCAGCCTCACTCCAAATGGTGATACCCAATTCATTTGCACGCGTCAATTTAGACCCAGCGTCCGCCCCAGCTAGGACGATATCCGTTTTGGCGGACACACTACCTTGGACCCGCGCCCCCATGCGTTCCAAAATTTCGCGCGCCGTGTCACGCGTATAATTCGCCAACGTCCCCGTCAGAACAATTTTCTTGCCAGCGACAGGGCTGTCCACTGGTGCGGTATCTACAACAACCGCTTCGCGCACATGAACATGCGTCAGTAATTCGTTTAACACACGTGCGTTATGGGAATCTGCAAAAAATGATGCGATTTCATCCGCCATCACGTCGCCAATGCCATCAATCTGTTTTAATTTCCACGCCGGCGCATTACGAATTGCGTCTAGATTACCAAAGGCACGCGCCAGGATTTTAGATGTGACCTCGCCTACATCAGGCACGCCGATGGCGAACAGAAAGCGGTGCAAATCAATGTCACGCGCCCGTTCAATCGCCGCCGACAAATTCGCAACCGATTTATCGCCGAACCCGTCCAGATTCTTTATCGCGTCGCCGTGTCGCGAAACCAGCGTAAATATGTCCGCTGGCGTTGTAATCCAACCACGCGAAATAAACAATTCCAACTGGCGCGTCCCCAAACCGTCAATATCAAACCCTTTGCGCGAAACAAAGTGTTCCAGTTCGCCAATACGCTGCGCCGGACACCCCAGCGCATTTACACAGCGACGCGCAACCTGGCCCGACTCTTGAACCACCGCCGCGCCACAGACAGGACACACCGCAGGAAATTCAAACTCGCGCGATGCGGGGAATGTTTCCGCAACACCAACGATTTGCGGTATAACATCGCCAGCACGTTGGACGATAATCTTGTCCCCAATTTTCACGCCCAGTCGCGCGATTTCATCTGCATTATGCAATGTTGCCCGCGACACCAGAACGCCACCGATATTGATAGGCTCCAATTCTGCCACCGGGGTCAAGACGCCCGTTCGCCCCACCTGAACCGTGATGTCGCGCAGTGTCGTTATCGCACGCGCGGCAGGGAATTTATAGGCTACTTCCCACCGCGGACTGTTAGCACGGGCGCCCATTTTTTCTTGCAAAGCGATATCATTTACCTTTATTACCAGGCCATCAATATCAAATGGAATTTCATCGCGTATCAACATGGTTCGGTTATACACATCTTGGATTTCATCTAGGGTATGCGCATGATGCGCCCACGCCCGTGTTGTTTTGAATCCCCACGATTCCAATTTATCAAAATATTCACTCTGGGTTTGCCATGTACGGCCCGACAGATCGCCATACGTATATCCAAACGCCGACAGACGCCGCGACGCCGTCACCGCAGGATTCAGTTGACGCAATGACCCTGCCGCCGCATTACGCGGATTGGCAAAAACCTTGTCCCCAGATTCAGTCGCTGCCACATTCAGCGCAATAAAATCTGCACGACGCATATAAACTTCGCCACGAATCTCGATAACTTCGGGATAGTCGCCTGACAGAGTCTGTGGAATATCGGGAATTGTGCGCAAGTTTTCTGTAATATCTTCGCCCAGCACCCCACTGCCCCGCGTCAAACCACGAACCAATCGGCCATTTTCATACCGTGCTGCAAACGACACACCATCAACCTTTAATTCAATAAACAGGTTTTTATCCGCCAATTTGTCGAACCAATCGGCAACATCGCCCGCATTAAATACATCAGAAATCGACAACATCGGCACCACATGCGGAAACGATTTAAACTTTGACGACACGACCGCCCCAACATGCGTGGACGCCCCGTTTTTCGCCAATTCTGGGTATTCAGACTCAATCGCCAGCGCACGCGATTTTGCCGCATCGTATGTGGCATCATCTACCACCGGCGCATCATTTTGGTGATACGCGATGTCCCACTCGTTCAGTTTTTGTAATAAATCGGCATGCTCGGCCAATGTAAACAAATCAGGTATCTTACTCATACTCTGATTATAGAAAAATCGCCAATTTCGTGCAACGGAAATTTAAACCTTTAACGCAAAATCCGCCATAGTCTGTGGCGGATTATTTCGTTTTTTGCGGAAAGAATTTTGCAAAATCAGTCCAATCTGTGTGCGTTGCATTCAATATTTTTACCAGTGTCCCAACAGACATCCAATATTGTCGACCATTTGGACCGGTGCGCTTGCTCTTGTTCAGTGCGGTTATATCTATCCCGCTGATACGCGCCATGTGTGAACACGAAATACGACGCGATGCCGCCAAATTATCAATTGCCGACCAGAACATTGCATTGTCTATCATATTCTCTCCATTACAACTAATTTGTTATACGCGTTGCTTTTATTATTACGTATTCTAATTATGATTGAATTCAAGATAAAAATCAATTATTTTTTTACAAAATTATAAAAAAGAAAAACGCCCACAAAATTGTGGGCGCAACCAGACAAATAAAAACTATTTATCGTCCAGTCCTTTTAACAAAATATCTTTTAATTCGTTTGGCATCATACCTGTTGTAGAATATCCGCAGTCAACATGATGAATCTCGCCCGTGACAGCTGATGACAGGTTGCTGAACAAATACACCGCTGCACCAGACACATCGTCCAGCGTCATGTTGCGACGCAATGGTGTCTGTTCCGCATTCAAGCGCAACATCGCCTTGAAACCGCCAACGCCCGACGACGCCAGCGTCATAATTGGCCCTGCCGAAATTGCATTAACACGAATATTGTCACGCCCAAGGTCGGACGCCAGATAACGAACACTGCTGTCCAAGGCAGACTTTGCCACGCCCATAACATTATAATTCGGCACGGATTTTTCCCCACCAAAATACGTCAGGGCAACAATACTGCCCCCATCGGTCATCAATTTTGACGCACGACGAGTTAAGTCAACCAACGAATACACAGAAATATCCATTGTATTCTTGAAGTTCGCGCGAGTTGTATCGACATAGCGACCAGTCAATTCATTTTTGTCAGAAAACGCAATCGCGTGCAACATGCCGTCCAAATGCCCCCACTCGCGTTCAATGTTCGCAAACAACGAATCCATCTGTTCATCATTTTGGACATTACATTCCTGGACAAATTTAGCCCCAATCGATTCGGCCAACGGACGCACGCGACGTTCCAGTGCCGGCATCGCGTAAGGCATCGCGATTTCCGCGCCCATTTCATGCGCACGCCGTGCAATTGCCCACGCCATAGACCAATCGTTTGCAACGCCAGTAATCAGAATCTTTTTTCCTTTTAATAACATAATCTTCCCTTTTGTTATTGATATTGGACACGACCAATATAGCACCCCTGTTTTAATAATTCTAGTATGAAATTAAATTTGTATTTCATAATCTATTTTTATATTTTTCACAAACATTTCATCGTGTGACACCAGTAATATGGCACCACAATATTGATTCAGGGCATCTTCCAGAATCGCAATACTCTTGATTTCCAGGTTGTTTGTCGGCTCGTCCAGAATCAGTAAATCGGGTTGATTTTCACCCCCCAATATGGCCGCCAATGTCGCCTTTAACAATTCGCCGCCGGATAATATTCCCACCTGTTTCTTTGAACTGTCACCACGGAAACCAAAATTCGCCGCGATTACGTGTGCATCGTGTGAACGGACGCTGGCAATATCCACTATGTTATCAACAACACTTTTGTTTTTGTCCAACAACGACAAATCCTGGTCCAGGTATGCAATTTTGCCAAATGTTTTGACCCTGCCCGCGCGTGGCGTTAAATTTCCACAGATTATTTTCAGCAATGTGGACTTTCCCGCCCCATTTCGGCCCGTAATGCGAATACGCTGTCCGCCATACATGACCAGGTTAAAATTATTCAGCACCGTCGCCGCATCATACCCAAATACCAAGCCAGATATATGCACCAACTCCTTGCTGTAAAATGGTTTGCTGGGCAATGGAATTTTGATTTTATCATCTTGCATTTGTGTGGACAATGCCTGACGTAATTCCATTTGAGTATTTAATTTTTGTTGAATAATCGCACGCCGCTTGGCCTCGGTTTCCTGACTCTTGCCTTTTAAGGCGTTTGCCGCAATGCGACTGCGCCGTGTGTTGACAATTTCTTTGCGCTGCTTGACCTCGTGATGTTGACGGGTATTTTGCGCAATATTCATTGTCGCCCCCAGGCGACTAATTTCTTTCTGGGCGGCAGTGTATTTGGCAAAAATGTTTTCCTGTTCGGCGCAGCGCCCGGCAATCCAAAAATCATAATTTCCGCCCCACACACGTATTCTGCCCTGTCTGATTTCGATAATTCTGTCCACCTGGCGCAACAATTCACGGTCGTGCGAAACAATTACCGCCCCGAACGGATACGATGCCAAATTATAAAAAAATCTGCGTCGCGCTTCCGCGTCCAGATTGTTTGTTGGCTCATCCAACAGCAATATTGCCGCGCCGCTGTCAAACGCGCGTGCCAGTTCGGCACTCTGCTGTTCGCCACCACTTTTTGATGTCGCCGCGTTTATTTGACGCGTCATATACACACTGACCCCGCGGGAAACCTGGCCACTGTCTGGCACGATATCCCCGGCCAATAATTTCAGCACGGTTGTTTTGCCTGCCCCGTTATCACCGACAATGGCAACACGTTCAGAATCAGTGAACACGACTGATACATCGTCCAAAATAATATTGGACGCATCATATGAAAAAGACACATTTGATAACGAAATTGTGGACATGATAAAAACCCTTGAATATTGTAAAGTCACCGCCCGCGCGAACATAATGACACACGGTTTGTTTTATAAAGAATTACAATATTACATACGCACTGGTTTTTATCCTTTTGATTTGTGCTAATTCTAGCACACACCCCAAAAATGTCAATTTTTATTTGGTTGCGCCACCATCAGTTCAATTCCAACGACACCGTACCTGGACTCTTGGGCCGGGGTATAGAACTTTGATACCGCAGCGCTAAACTGTTCCAGGCTATCAAAGCCTGTGCGCCGAACATTTATTTGTGTGGCCAGGTTCGCAAAACTCTGGGCAATGTGCATATGCACAATTTCGCGCCGGATATAATCAGATGGATTTTCCGCATCATAGATTAAAACAATATCACCAGCGCACATCTGGCGACGCTTTTCATCATACAGACGCAGTTCTATGTCTTTCTGGCCAGACTTTACCATTTCATAGTACGTATGACACAGGTTCATTGAAAACCTACACACCAGGTTTGGCAACACATGCGTTGCATAAAAATCGCGCATATCATCGAATGGTGTGATTTTGGGGTTTAATAAATCGTTGTGGTCAACCCATGCAACCGATATTTCTTCGGGGCGATTTTCACAGAAATTCAATTCCATATCATCTGGGACATGAACGATGAAAAAGTGATGTTCTTCGGCCCATGCACCACGTTTTTGTGCACGTTCGGGGGTTGGGTGACGAAATGCATATGGCACCGGAATTTCAACCGCACTATCTGCCAGCGCAGATGTAGATTCGCCCAATTCTTCAGTCAGTTCACGCCTTAGCGCAGTCTTAAAATCTTCACCACCATCCAGGCGACCACCGATTGGTCCGTATCCATTTTCACCATATTTCAACACCGCAATGCGCCCGGTGCGCACCGGAATAATATATGCAGAATAACTGATATCTTTTATCATGCTGCCCCCGGCGTTTCTGAATCCTTGTGACATTAATGCTATACACCTGCCCGCCAAATATCAACAATTTTATCAGGACAAACGCCTGATATTTCCCCGCCCACCATAATAATTCCACCAAATTGGTAACAAATGAAAAAAACACTTGAAATGCATAAAAAAAAATTATAAGATATGCGGGCTATTCGGGCATAGTTCAGTCGGTAGAACAACGGACTGTTAATCCGTATGTC
>URSJ01000006.1 GCA_900550495.1 uncultured Rickettsiales bacterium | reverse complement strand
GTTGTTCCCGCCGGCGTATCAGATGACACCGCCGGATTTATCAGGTTATTGTATATTTCCATCGCCTCTTGCGTGCCGGCAACGTCACGGGCCAGTAATTTGTTTTCCGCCCCCGGAACGAACCATTTATCCAATTTAACCGCAGTCAATTGCATTACCGGACGTGTGCGTGCATTGGCAATCCAATCAGGCATCTGGGGCGCGTCCGAGAAATACCACAATGCCCCCCAATAAACAACGCCCATTACAAAGATACCACGGATAATACCAAAGATAACCCCCAGTGTATGATCTGTGACCTTCATCATACTGGCCTGGACCCGGTCACGCAGTTTTTGGTTAAAGAATCCGATAATCAACAATATCGCAAAGAACACGATAAAGTATGACGCAACCAATGTCCCGACGGTTGAATCCGGCAAATCAAACCAATGCTGTAACAACCCGTCCAGCAACGGCGACACAAAACGTGCCGTCACCGCCGCCACAACCCACGACAGAGTCGCAATTGTTTCATACACACCACCGCGAATCGTTGCCCATATCGTAGATGCCAACACAACGCCAATGTATATGTAATCTAAAACAGTCAAATCAAACATAGATTATCCTTTAAGGATTTTCCGTTACCATTACTTCTTTTTGCGAACCAGAACAAATCCCAATGCCGCGACCAAAACAATCAGCAAACCATAAAAATAGATGCTGGAATTATTTTTTTTTTCAACTGTCGTATTGACAGCAACAGTGTTTGGATTGTATTCAGAAACCGCTGATGCGCGATCCGGATGTGCAGACTTAAACGCCTCTGCATCAGATTCCATGGCCTTGCGATTTTCCGCCGCAGTTACCTTGGCATCATTGGACATGTCTGCTTCGACCGCGTCACGCAATTCCTGTTGCATAAAGTCCGCATATCCCTGGAAGCATTTATCGCCGACCACAATCACTGGCACACCACCAGATTCATATTCGCACTTTTTTAATGTTTCCTGGAACAGTGGCAACGATTCCTGAACCATAACATTGACTTCACTAACCTTTAAATCAGGATATTCATAGACCAAATTATTGCTGATAAATTCACGTGCGTGATGGCAATGCGGGCATGTCGGCGAATAATAAACCGTGATATCCGCAGCAGACGCCGCACCAAAAATCGCCATGCCAAACACAGCAGACAAAATTGATAATTTTTTCATTTTTTCTCCTTTAATTCCTGAATTTGATTATAGGAATCTGGGCGCACCGGCGCAAGCCATTTTTACGCAATTATGCACATTTTTTTCATCAGCGACCGACGCGCTGCATTAAACGGACATCATCAAATTCAGAATATCGTTCAAACATCGCGCGGGCAAATGGGCACAGCGGGATAATCTTGCGTTGTTGGTGACGTGCCAAGTCGCACACGTGTCGCACTAAATTCAGACCGATTTCTGCATTTCTAAAATCTGGACTGACCGCCGTGTGGTCAATCACCAACCTGTTCAGCCCCACCCGCACAAACGTTATTTCGCCTATGTGGTGACCGTTATATTCCGCGTTAAACCCCAGTCCGTTTGTGTATAAAGTATATGTTATTTTTTCTGACATTTTATTGCGTCCCCCCTGGTTGAAATTATATCCGTAGGGCGCGTAAAATAAATATGATTGAATCCATAAAAAAACGGGGGCAATGCCCCCGAATTGTTTCCGCGGATTACTTTCCAATAGAATCGTAATTTTTACGGATAATCTTGGCGCACTTGCGCAACGCCGCAGATTCCGATGCCGACATTTTCGGCATAATTGGGGCGGACGCGCCGTCGGCCCCGACCACGCGTGGCAAAGACATTGCAACCATATTTGCACCCGTCCCATTTACACAACTGACGGTCAAGATACGATGTTCGTTATTTATTATGCAACGCAGCAAATCCGCCGCCGCCGCACCAATTCCGTCCCAGGTTGCGCCGCGCCCCTGAATGATTTCATACGCAGCATTACGAACGCGGTGTTCAATTGTTGCACGCGTGGTCTTGGGCAACGATATTTTCGTCTGGCGGCAAAAGTCATCCAGCGCAACCGCACCAATTGTGACCGATGTCCAATTGACGATACTGGAATCCCCATGTTCGCCCAACACGTATGCATTGATGGACTGGGTCGATACCGACAGTTGGCGCGACAAAATCGTGCGCAGACGCGCCGAATCCAGCATAGTCCCCGTGCCAATCACGCGCGACGCCGGCAACCGTGACAATTTCTGGGCCAACATGACCATCACATCCAACGGATTCGTGACCATAATAATCTTGACCGTTTTTGCATCAACATTCGCCATAACACGCGGCACAATGTCAGAAATTACCGCAACATTTTTATTCAACAGGTCTGTGCGGCTTTCGCCCGGCTTTTGATTTGCGCCGGCGGCGATGATAACTATGTCAGACCCACGAATGCCGCGATAGTTGCTGACCGCGGAAATTTTAACGTCAAAACCAAAACTGGCGGCGTGTCCCAAATCTTCGGCGGCGGCGCGTGCGCGAATTGCGTCACGATCAAACAAAACTATTTCGTGAACGAACCCAGTATTTTTAACAGCGGTGGCAACCGCCGACCCGACCGTTCCGACACCAATAATTGCAATTTTCATGTGATTCCTCTCTCTGTTTTTTTCGGTCTGATTATATCAAATTTTTACCCCACCGTCCAGAAAACCGCATAGGATTTATTATCAGATTGATTTTGTATGCGATTTGTGGTATAATATGCGCACTTGCCGATGCAGACCGCGTCGGTCTTTTTTTATTCAAACAACCGACCGACGAACAACCAACAAAGGAATAAAAATGTCCAGACAAATTCAGTTTCGTCGGGGAACCGCCGACGAACATAAAAACTTTACTGGGGCCGAGGGCGAGATAACCGTTGACCTGACAAACAAGACCCTGCGCGTGCACGACGGCGAAACCGCCGGCGGCACAATGCTGGCCCGCGCCGATACCTTAAACGGCGCAGATTATGTCATCGCATGGCAAACGCCCACCGCCGAAAATAATTACACATGGTATCGTAAATATAAAAGCGGCTGGGTCGAACAAGGGGGGAAAATAAACTCTGACACCATTATATTTCCAATACCCTTTTCATCAACACTTTATACAATAAGTGCTATTCCGCAAATGTTGAATCCAGGGGTTGGTGACATATCCATATGTTATGTAAACCAAAGTCAGACGGGGATAAAGATCCAAGTACGTTGGAACGGCGGGGCCCAAGATAATGCTACATACATGTGGAAGGTATGCGGGTTCTAAAAAATTGAACATGTATTGTTTTTATTTTTTGTCCCCAATGGTCACCAATAAATAACCTTGGTGAATATCATCGGCTGTCGGCAAATTCCGATAAATTACAGCTAATACATCGCGTAGCGCACCAGCTGGTAAAAAGCGCAAGGCAAATTCTGTATCAATCGTATATTCGCGAATGTTTATCAAGCCGGCATTCGTGAACATGTCAATTTGCGTATACTTCGGATGCTCTTCACCAGCTAGCCACCCGCCCGTGCGTTCGGCATATTCCTTACCAATGCGATACGCAATTGAAGCCGCATTCGGAGCCATTGAGATGACACATCTACGTGCGACACGGGCATTTTCTGTGATGATAAATTGTGCTTCATCATTTGAAAAGTGTTCAATCACCCCTGCATGCCAGACTACATCAAAAGTATTATCTGGCACTGGCAGGGGGCGTGTAATATCCGCACAGATGGCTTGTACATTAATTTCCAATTTGGTAGCGGCTGTCAAAAAAGAATCACACATCCGCTTGGAATAATCCAATCCTGTGACATTGCGCCCACGTCGTCCCAGATATAGCGACGTCGCCCCCAAAGCACACCCTATTTCCAACAAGCTGTCACCAGGAGTCGTCAATCGTTCCATTTCTGCCGTCCATTCATTCAGAAATGCGTCGCTACGAATCTGGTCTATAATTCCAGATTCAATGATATCGTGCGCCGTGGTCCAATCAGCACTGTCCAAACGGTTGTAAATTACAGGTCGAGCAAATTGAATTGCACATAGAAAATCCTTGATTTTCTGTATCTGGGTGGGTAAGCCCTGTTTATTATGACGGGAAAAAAGATTTTTCATTTTTATTATTCCACTTGCATGCTGTCTATAATGTCGCCCCAGCGACGAATCCACTTGGACTTGTCAAACGCAATAGCAACCGCAACTGCATTTTTAGATAACGTTTGCTGTAAATTTGTATCGGCCAGAACACGATCCAAAGCAATCATCAAACTGTGCGCGTCTGGATTAATCAGCAATCCATTATAACCGTCGATTATAAGATTTGGCAATCCGCCAATATTGGTAGCAATAACTATATTACCACTGGATTGCGCTTCCAGACATGACAGAGATGTCCCTTCGGCGTATATTGTCGGTATCAATGAGATGTCCGTATTTTGGTATATTTTTGGCATCTCATCTGGCCCGACGGCCATATGCCGAACCCGACGGGGAAATTGTTCACACAAATGTTTTATATCGTTATTGATTTTATCACCATGTGCAAAACCAACAAAATTAAACTCAACATTTTTATACTTTTCCAGAATCGATGGCAATGCTGCCGACATCAGCCAATAACCACGTTCTGGGCTGGCACGACGCGGGAACGTTATTCGAACCTTTCCATCTTTTGGACGTGTTACCGGCTTGTATACACTTGTGTCGACATAATTCGGCACATAATTTGCGTCAAAATTTTTCATTGTCTTTGAAAAAGTTGTACGCAACCATGAAATAGTATTCGTATCAACAGATACAAACTTATCAACATCATGAAATATTTTATAAATATTTGCGGGGCAAACATCCGCAGCATGCGTATCCCATGTTACGCCATGCGAAATCAAGATATTTGGATGTAATTTTTTGCCCCAATACGTCGCACCAGAATATATAACAAACTTGTATTTAGTAAAATGCTTGATTGCCGCAAAATATTCCGTAACCGGCAGACCCCAAATATGTAAATTTCCGACAATATGTTCCCATAATCCAACAGACGGGTCGCCCTGTTGGATTAAAATTGGTGTATATCCATGTGCCAATAATATATCCGCCAAATCAGTCACATAACGTTCTGCACCACCATTAAAACAATTTTCGCCACGCGAATCATACATAGCAACCTGAAATATTAAAACAACAGACCCATCGTATTTTGATTCTACTTGTCTGACTAATTTACGATATGACCTATCGTGTACTTTTCGCAAAATATATTTTCGTAATGGGCGTACAGTTATAATATTACGAACTGTAAAAAACATCTTTTTCAAAAAATCGTTCATTATATTTCCTCGTATTTTTTTGCAGCCTTTTTTATTTTGAAATATAGGGCATCTGAATTCAATGCGGCAAATATTGTCCGCAAAAATGTAAAATACTTTTTTACTGACACTTTTTTATCATTGATAGACAATGCATGTTTATAAGATATACTGTTTTCACTGGCCAACACATTTTTTCTATAGAATTCGTAACGCCGCACTCGGTCACTTTTTCGTAAATATGCAAAATGTATTTTAGGCACATATACAGAATAGTTTTTTGCCACATCTGTCGAAGCCGGGTAAGGCGGCATGTGCAAAGCAGTCCCATACGCGCCAAATGGAACATTGTGGTACTTTATCACGCGTACATCTGATTTTCTGGGTGACCAATGGCCATCCGTTCTATACCCCGACGCGTTCCACAAATCCAAACAAGAAACCTTGACAACTTCAATATTTTTGCATTCGTTCCCCAGTAATTTTTGTTTTAACCGTAACATATGTCCGTCGTAAAATTCATCGGCATCAACAATCAAAATCCAATCCCCAGGTCGCGCCTGCGCCCGCGCATATTCCCACAATTCAGAACGCAAAGCGGGCTCGTTTTCACGAAATATTGATGTGCTGCGTTGATGTAATTCCCCTGGGAAAGTCCGCAAATGTTCACGGATTCTTTTCGGTGTATTATCGTCAGATGCATCATCAAGGAATATATGATAATCTGCAATGTGACTTATATTATCCAACCATTCATCTAAAAAATTCTTTTCTTCATTACGAATAATTGTTATGGCAATAAGACGTGGTTTAATCATTTCCAAAACTCCGACATTGCGTGTGTTATTTTTTTGGCGGCATGACCATCGCCGTATGGATTCTTGGTGCCATCCAGACGTGTTTCTGATTTTGGGCGAGCCAGAATTGCGCGTGCCGATGACAAAATCAAATCAACATCCGCACCAACTAATTTTGCAAATCCTGCGGTCACACCCTCGGTCCGTTCGGTTTCATAACGCATTACCAATACAGGCGCACCAAATGTTGGTGCTTCTTCCTGTATACCGCCAGAATCGGTCAAAACCAATTTTGCATTTTTCATAATTGATACCAATTCGGGATAATCCAATGGCTCGGTCAATATTACATTTGCAATATTACCCAGACGTGCATAAACCTTGTCGTGAACATTTGGGTTTGGATGAACCGGTAAAACAAATTGATGGTCTGGATACTCTGCGGCCAATATTGAAATTGCGTCCAATATTCTGTCCAGCCGTTCGCCATGGTTTTCGCGTCTGTGTGCCGTCACCAACACCAATTTATCGTCCAAGCGCACGCTACGCACCATCAATTTCTGTTGCGCCATTGCCAACGTATCTTTTGATAGACATGATAGCGCGTCAATGACGGTATTACCGGTCAATGTAATCTTGTCCGCAGAAATATTTTCTTTAATCAATGAATCATAGGCCAATTGCGTTGGTGCAAAATGTAAATCAGTTATACGTGATGTCATTTGGCGCAATGCCTCTTCGGGGAATGGTTCAAACAAATCATACGAACGCAGCCCGGCCTCTACATGAAAAACCGGGATACGGTTGTAAAATGATACCAACGCCCCACAGAAAACAGTCATTGTATCACCTTGGACAATGGTTGCATCAAAATGATTATTTTGATACACGTCCGACAACGCATTCAATATACGCGACTGGACGCCTGCCAGTGTCTGGTTTGGGCGCATAACATCCAGATTAAAATCCGCCGTAATACCAAAGAAACCTAATGTTTGATTTGATAATTCCTTCTGTTGTTCGGTATTGCAAACAAACACCCGATATTCTGGTTTTTTACGCAATTCCAAAATAACCGGCGCTAACTTTATTGCCTCGGGCCGCGTGCCCAAAATTACAATGATATTTTTCATTTACGTTCCTTTGTTATTACAATTTGATTCTGAATATTTCGTTGTATTTATGACGAAGTGTTCGATTCCAAAAAAACAGCACTTTTATCAAATTTGATGTAAGCCAATGCCACAAACCAAACAAACTTAATTCTGTTCGCTCGACAGGAAAGTTGCGCAACAAATAATCATACTTTTGTCGTCCCAACCACCCCAGTTTTAACTTTTTTATCCACTTGCCCCGATACTTGTTATGAATTGCAACGGTCCGTGCCAATATTTTTGGCTGTTGGGTAGCTGTTAGTGAATCTTGATTGGTGCGGTACATATAAATATTGTCATATATGTAATCTATTTTGCCCGCCAGGGCGATACGAACCCAATAGTCATAATCCTCGGCACAAAACATTGTATCGTCATATTTGCCGACAACATCGGCAATTGACCTGCGATACATAAATGCCGCCCCTATATTACATTTATGCGCTAATTCGTTGGAATTATAATTTCTTGTATTACGGAACGTATCCAACACAACACCACTTTCATCTATCGTGTCCATGTTCGCACTGACCATATCAATGTTCGGATGACAATCTAAATAGTTCACCATAACAGACAACCAATTGGGTTTTGCAATATTATCGTCACTGGTCCACGTAAAATATTCGCCCCGTGCATCGGCAAACCCTACATTTAATGCACCCGGTAATTTCTTGTTTTTGCGATTATGAATCACACGAATCCGGCCATCACGCCTTGCGTATTCCTCTGCAATTTGCGGTGTGTTATCCGTAGAATTGTCATTGACAATTATAAGTTCCCAATCCGTGAAAGACTGTCTCAGAATAGAATCCAGACTTTGATGCAAAAAACGCTGACCATTATAACACGGCAGAACAATTGATACTTTTGGCATGCGGGTCCCTTTTTCCTTGTGTGGGTGGAGTTCAAACAACCGACAGATTTATGTTTTCCGCAGTTCCGGATTTCTTGCGAGAATCCGCATCCACCCATGTTCGTTGCTGAAAATTAAGGGAAAAAGAAAACCACCAAAATCATTGGTGGTCGGGAGGTTCAAAAATCATCATGTCGAAATGACCCCGCCGGCCTTTGGGTTACCCCTGTTGTATACGCCGGTGGCCCCCCGACCAAATGACGGGGTCAAACCACAATAAATGGCGCAAACGCGCCGCATATTGTGCGGATACGGTGCAACATTTTCTTGCACTGCGACATATATAGGATTTTTGACGATCCCGAACCTTATTCCCATAAGATTCATATCTCAGGGTATAGTTTCATATCCATTTTTGCAAGTTAAATTTTAGTCAAAAAAAATCCCCTGGGTGCCCCAGGGGATTTTTTTTAATACGATTTCGCAACAAACACGTATGTCGGATCGTTATCGTCCAGGCATCGACGCGTAATCTTGTGCTTTTCCATCAGGGCATCAAAACGCTCGTTCGTGGTTAAATCATATTTAATGCGGAAGAATCCGATTTCACCATTTGACAATGCCGCGTCCAGCGCATCTAAATCCGCAACATCGCGTATCATTTTCGCGTTGCGGGCGCGCGCCGCGGCCAGCATGTCACGCTGCATCTGGGCCAACATGTCGTGGGCATCGGCAACCAATGCGGCGGCGGCGATTGTTTGCTTTGACTCGCGCCCCAAATCACGACGTGTGACCGTCACCTGGTCCGCCGCCATTTCACGGGCACCAATTTCAACACGTAATGGAACGCCACGTTTAATCCACTTCCACATCTTGTCCGGGGCACGCATATCAGACGTATCAACCAACACACGAATGCCCGCATCACGCAATTTATCGCCCAACGCGGTTGCATAATCGTTCAATGCCGCCGCCGTGTCATCACGCGTAATCGGAATAATCACGATTTGATATGGCGCAACCGCCGGTGGCAAAACCAATCCATCGTCATCAGAATGCGTCATAAACAAACCGCCCATCATTCGTGTTGATGTGCCCCACGATGTTGTCCACGCGTGCGACAATTTGCCATCCGAACCCAAATATTGAATACCAAACGATTTTGCAAAATGCTGGCCCAGGTCGTGTGATGTGCCGGCCTGTAATGCCTTGCCATCTTGCATAATCTGTTCAGTGGTGTATGTGTGGTCGGCACCGGCAAAACGTTCTTCGGGTGTCTTTTCGCCCATAATCACCGGGACCGCCAAAATCTGTTCCATAAAGTCCGCATAGACACGGTGCATTTTACGGGCGTCGGCGTTTGCCTCGGCATGGGTGGCAAAAACATTATGACCTTCTTGCCAATTAAATTCAGACGTGCGCAAGAACATACGCGGGCGCATTTCCCAGCGCATAACGTTCACCCACTGGTTCAATTTCATCGGCAAATCACGATAGGACTGAACCCAACGGGACATCGCCTCGCCAATAATGGTTTCAGATGTCGGACGAATTACATACGGTTCGGTCAGTTTTGAATCCGGGTCCGGTTGCAATGTGCCATCAATCATTTTTAACCGATAGTGCGTGACAACGGCCGCCTCTTTGGCGAAACCGGCAACATGTTCGGCCTCTTTGTTAAAAAATTCAATTGGTATCAACAGGGGAAAATTCGCGTTCTGGACACCGCACGCCTTGATACGTTTATCCATTTCGTCACGCATCAGTTCCCAGATTGCCCAACCATATGGTTTCACCGTCATACAACCACGCACAGGTGAGTTTTCCGCCAGGTCTGCCGCAACAATCAGGTTTTGATACCACTCGCTGAAATTTTCAGCCCGCGTTGGGGTAATTGCTGTTTTCATTTTTTATCTCTCTTATTTATCTTGTGTCTTCTTGTCTTTTAATTCCATATATTTATCGGATACCATTTGATGCAGTGTTTCCGCAATCTGCTTTCTGTCCTGACCCGCCAGGGGCGGTGGTGGCATAACCGTAATTTCAACGCGGAATCCGCCCAAAATCATTACATGAAACACTTGCATAAATGCACTGCGTTCACGCGCGGCACGTGGGCCCATATCAATCTTTTTATTATCAAAATATGCATAATGATTTGCCAGGTCTGCGTCAGAAATCGGTGTGCCGTCACGAAAACGATAATGCACAGCCATCGGCTGCACCGCAACATCAGAATTTTCAACAAAATTGAACAGCGTGCTTTTAAACGGCTTTACATACGCGCCGTTTGTTGTCGTGCCCTCGGGGAACAAGAACATCGGATATTTCACCGTTTTTACGCGTTCTTGGACAACCGTCAATGCCTCTAATGCGTGTGACGGACGGCGGTCAACAAAAACCACGCCAAACTTTTCTGAAATCCATCCGACCAGTGGCCAATTGCGAACATCGGCCTTGGCAACAAAACTGCCCCCGAACGCGACCGGGAAAGTCGCAATTTCAAACAGCGACATATGGTTACACACTACCAACAATGGACGATGTGACGACAATTTGCCGCGAACCGTCACGCGTATTCCCGCCAAGAACAACAGGATACGCATAAACACGCGCATAAACCAGACCGACGCACGTCCACGCGGCAATAAAAATATAATCGGCACCTGAATCACAACACCAACCCAGAACGCGATGAATTTCAGCGTTCCAAACAGCACCTGGAAAATATTCGGCCGACGCACGCGACGCATATTACTAGTCGGCATTTTCATCGTCCCTTGAATCTTCGATATATTCGGCGTCAGCCGCATCTTCGCGCAACAAAAATTCGACAAACGCCCCCAGAACCTTGAATGGGCCTGTCACGGGTGACAGTATAATCTTGCCCAGGGTTTTCATGGCGCCATCTTTGACCTTGAACCCAGCCAGGGCATCTTCGCGACCCAAGAAATGTTTCTGATAAACACGGTCAATATTGCGCGTTTCCAGCATTACGAAAACGTCATAAGAGTGGAACGGCTTGTCAATAAACACGCCACGACCAAACGTCGCCCCCAACCGCAAGTATCCCTTGACCAACGGTGTCATTTGCGCACGGGCATCAGCCTCGTCCACAAAGGCGCGTGGCAAAATGTTCATCTGGGCCAATTTCGGATTGACGCCATCGGCAAACTTTTCCGGCAACACCGTCGCACGCAGGCGCAGTGGCGACAGGTGGTTATAATACAAATACGAAATCGCCTGGGCCGATTGGGCTGGTTTATCGCCCGCCCATGACGCGACGCCAAACAAAACCAAAATCTTGCGACGCAGAATATATTCCGACAATCCCGCCCACAGCATACGCATAACCAGTGCATTTTCACGATATTCGCGGTCAACACACGCACGTGACATTTCAGCAATGTTTCCGTTTACCTTTTTAATTTTTGTAATATTAAATTCATTTTCGGTATAAAAACCGCCCATCTTTTCGGCCGCTGCGCGGTCAATAATACGATATGTTCCAACCACGCGCCCATTGTGAAATACACACATGTAATCAGCAAAGCGATCATAAGAATCATATTCTTCGCGCAGGTTTTTTTGTTCTTCGGTCGCGGTTGCGCCTTCTTCTTCAACAAATGCGGCGTAACGCAACTGGCGCACTTGTTTTCTTTCTTCTTTGTTGCGCGCTAGGCGCACCTCGTAATCGCGCACTTTGATAGCCATAAATACATCCTTTTATATCAATCTATAACAGGAAGATTATCAAAGAATATATACTTTATCAATTATTTTTATTTAAGTTGCAATTTAGACGTTATATGGTATGCTGTGAATATTGTCACGGGTAACCGGCGGCAACTTTGTCTTCAAACGCAAAGGGAAATTTTATGGCTTTATGTATTTCGGGCAATTACACATTTGCCCATGTGCATTTTCATTGGTGCACGCTGCGCGTTTCCCTTGCAACCGCGGGGAAACAGAGATGTCGCGCATAAAAGTTGCATTTTGTATTTCTGATATGATTATTGGCGGGGTTGAAACCGTTTTTCTCCAGACCATGGCCGAAATTTTGGCGCATGACGATATTGAAATATCAGTCATTATGCGACAAAAATTACGTGAACAGTACTTTATTGATTGGTTTAAACAACACCCCCAGGTAAAATTATATACACTGCACCCGTTGGCCGATTGGTTTGAACATCTGCGTAAATATACACACGGATTTCCACTGGAAAACATTCGCCGAATTGCATATGGCATATACAAGAGATTTAAAAATCATCTGGCCATGCGGCGGGGAATTTTTGACCGCCAAGATATATTGATAGATTATAAAAACTGTGAATTTGGTCGCCAGTTGCGCCATTGCCATCAACCAAAGATTGCTTGGATTCATGGATCGATAAACTATTTTGAATACGCACACCTGGCACAATATATGGACATATATGACCGCGTGGTGTGCCTGACCGACAGTTTTGTTTCAGACTTTAAACAACAATACCCCCAGTATGCGGATAAAATTGTGCGGATTTATAATCCGGTGGATGTGGCGGGCATTCGCGCAATCGCCGCAAGCCGCCCTGCATATCCCGGAAAATACTTCTGCTGTGTATCGCGCCTGACACCGGACAAGGATATCCAGACGGTAATCAGCGCATTTGATAAATTTGTATCGCACAACGGGGCAACAGACGTAAAACTGTTGATTATTGGAACCGGCAGCACAGAACAGAAATTACGCGCCCAGGTTGCAACAACCAAATGCATGGCCCAGATTGAATTCATGGGTGCAATTCCAACACCATTTGGATATATGGCACACGCCATGGCAAACATATTATCCAGCCATAACGAAGGCCTGGGGATGGTATTGTTGGAAAGTGCGGCATTGGGCGCGATATGTATTTCGTCTGACTGTAAAAATGGGCCAGCCGAAATTTTGATGCAGGGACGCGCGGGAATACTATTTGCCCCGGGCAATTCTGACCAACTAGCCGACGCAATGCGAACAGTATATCGTGGTGGCCCAGACATTGAAAAAATGCGCGAAAATGCAACCCGCGGTCTGGAACGATTTGCAACCGCAAAAATATCCGCAGAAATTGTAGAATTACTGAACGACGTTGCATCAAGCCGGGGGGGAAAATGCCAAAAATCTCGATAATTGTGCCTGTGTACAATGTTGAAAAATATATTGCAAAATGCATTCACGCATTACAAGCCCAAACATTTCGTGACATTGAAATAATCTGTATTGATGACCGTGGTAATGACGCATCGATGGATATACTGCGCGAAATTGCCCGTGGGGATAAACGAATAAAAATTATCCAGAACACAAAAAACAGTGGCATTGCACAAACGCGTAATGCCGGTCTGGGCGCGGCAATCGCACCATACGTAATGTGGTGTGATTCCGATGATTGGTATGAACCCCAAATGTGCGAAATGATGTATAATGCAATCACATCCACTGGTGCCGACATTGCGGTATGTGGCGTGA
This sequence comes from uncultured Rickettsiales bacterium, assembly GCA_900550495.1. Classification (GTDB taxonomy): domain Bacteria; phylum Pseudomonadota; class Alphaproteobacteria; order Rs-D84; family Rs-D84; genus Enterousia. The sequence continues at coordinate 50,071 of URSJ01000006.1, read as the reverse complement.
ACACGATATACGAGGCTGATGTCCACTGTCGCCAATCTGATGCCCAAGCGTTTTTTATTCCGCGTGCCGAAACGCGACTGGTATCACCCGAAATCGTAAATTCATCTAGTGTCAGTCTGTGGAACAAAATTTTTCGACGCGACATTATCACAGAAAACCAGATAACATTTCCGCCAAACCTGCATTACGAGGACGATTTCTTTTTCCGGGCATACATGTGCCACGCGAAAACGATAACGTATGTGCCGACGCGCCTGTATAATTATCGCCGCAACGCTGGGTCCATTATGAACAAAACGTTCAATCAAACTGGCGGATACAGCACAGATTGTCTGAAAATCGCGATGGCGTTTTATGAATATTTAGCCCAGCATAACATGTTAGATGGAAAATATGATGAATACTGGCAGACGGTATTTATCCCATATTTCAAACTGGCACTAGCACGCGCTCCGAATAAAAACGCAGCCGATATGGCGGCAATGATGGCGCGTAACTTTGCCCATGATAAATACACGCACCCCAGTGCTGATTTCTGGACCGACCGCGCCGTCCGTCTAATCACTGAATCAAAAATGCGCATACCGCGAATAATGCAGCGTTCATTTATTCGCCACATTTGTGACGAGTATAAAAACGAATATGCAATCGGGCCGATTTCTGTATTCAAAATAAAATATACACCCACGCGCACGACATACCATCTGTTTGGAATCCCATTTATAATCAAAAGGCACCGTTCATGAAGAAAGCGAAAAAAATATTCACAAAATTTATATGCCTGTTTATATGGCAACCCCAGGCACGCCGAAATGTGCGCAGTTTTATTACGAACTTTGAATTCATATCGTATTTACGATTTATAGCGTCACGCGTTCGTCCAAACACAGTATTGCTGATAGAACCTAACAATACCCATGGCGAAGTTGCAGGTGGTATCCTGCCCTTGTTTCAGAAATTGGGTATGAACGTTGACATTTTGATGAACGAGTGTCCACTGTCAGAACGCCCATTTTGTCGCCAAGATATGCGCAACACGCGCGTTTTCAAGATTGGTATGCGGGGGTTAAATTTATTCTTTGATAATCCTAAATGCGACAAATATCGTGCGGTGTTTCTGATGACCAGTGCATGTTACTGGGCACAAAAACCGGCCGGCGGATATACGTCCAGCCTGCAATTCTTTACACGACAATTACCACGAATGCATGTTATTGAACATGACCTGGGCGATGTGACAGAATTTGGCGAAGAAAATATGTTAAACTCAGGTCGCCTGATAACACTGGGGAAATTTGACCGGGGCATATTTATCAATCCACACATGTTTGGCCCCGTTAAAAAATTACCAAAACACAATCCAACCCACTTTATCGTTGTCGGCGGCATAGAACCCCAGCGCAAAAACTTTGCCATGTTGATTGATGCGATGCAACAACTGGTTCGCCAGCACCGCGATTTTATGGTCACGGTTATTGGGCGCGGCAAAATGTCCGACATACCGGCCGAATTGCACCCACATATCCAGATTATGGGCCGCTTGGATTTCCCGCGCATGTTTGACCAAATTGAAAATGCAGATTTCTTTTTGACACTGTTGGATCCAGAAAATCCCGCCCACGACCGGTATATCACAACGGGCGTTACCGGTTCGGCGCAATTGATCTATAGTTTTGCCAAGGTTCCAGTTGTCCATAAAAAGTTTGCCGGATTCTATCGTTTTGATGAAACAAATGCGATTGTTTATGACGGCACGTTGGGCGATGCAATGGCGCACGCAATTGATATTGCGCCCGACAAATATATCCAAATGCAAACTGCACTGACCAACACCGCCAACGCAATCACCACCGAAAGTATTGAAAATTTAAAAGGGATGTTAAATGTCAAATAAAAAAATACCCGTCGTTTTCGCCTTTGATGATAATTATGCCCTGCCCGCCAGTGTGGCAATTCAATCCCTGATTGATTCCAAGGCGCCAACCACCGAATATGACGTCATTGTTTTACACGGGGGACTAAAAAAATCCACCATGCGAAAAATAGAACAAATATGTCCAATCAGATGGATTTTAGTTGACAGGTCATGCCTGGACGATGCGCCAACGGGATGGAGTGGTATTGAAACATACTATCGTCTGCTGGTTGCGGATTTAATACCAGATTATGATAAAATAATATGGTCTGATGTTGATGTATTATTCTGTGCCGATTTAACAGATATATATAACGCGCCAATGGGCAATGCAGATTGGTCGGGAATCGCCGCTGAACGCGCCGATGAAAAGCATGGTATTCATCCACATTTCCCAGAAAACACAAAGCCATTTATTTATATGCCAGGATTTATGGTTATCAATGCGAAAAAGTGGCGTAAAGAAAATATGCGCGAACATTTCTTTGATATAATCAAGACGTTCGGCACACGGTTAAAATTTTTTGATTTAGATATACTGAATTTAGCCGCGAAAAAAATCAATGATGTGCCATTTGAATACTGCGTCCTGGAAAACATCTATGATGCCGACGATATAAAAAACACACCAGAATACCCATGGCTATCCCGTGTACATTCGTATAAACGCCTGGTGCAAGCGAAACAAAATCCTAAAATTATTCATTATGCAGGCGGCTGGCCAAAAATCTGGTGGCGCACCCCCAACAAAATAAAACAAAATTATTGGGCATACCTGGTGCGGTCACCTTTTTATAATCGTGAATATTATTTTCCAGGCTGGCGCACAAAATTAAAACGCATAATGTTCTGGCCGATAATAAAACTATGTCCGGTTAAATCGTGGCGTAAAAAATTAAAAAACAAAATCAAAAACAAATAAGGCATCACAAATGGCATGTAATATCATTATTACTCATCGTGGGAACCCAAAACATTTAAAATATGTCTTGGCCCAGGTGCATAAAACAAATCCGAATGCGAACATTGTTTTAATGGGTGATAAATCAAATGATAAATACCCTTTTGTAACACATGCGTATCTTAGTGATTATTTTTCCGGCGCAAATAATTTCGCAAATGTATATGTTCACAAAAATGCAACATCTGTGGAATACGAGCTGTTTTGTTATCAACGCTGGTTCTGTGTGTATGAATATATGGTAAAAAATAATTTGGACGATGTATTTTCATTAGATTCTGACGTATTGGTATATGATAATCTGGCCGAATTGCATAATGTCGTTAAAGAATATGATTTCGCCGTCAGTGCAAAAAGTCTGACCCCAGAAAATCCAGGCTGGTGGATTGCCGGGCCACCAATTGGTTATTTTCATCGTGATACATTAAAAGAATTGTTAGACTTCTTTGTTGCGTCATATCAGGATAAAAAATATCTGAAATTATTTGATGAAAAAATGGCATGGCATAAATCACGAAACGAACCATATGGTGTATGTGACATGACCCAGATATTTTTATTTGTTCGCGAAAATGCAAACCGCTTGTTCAATTTTTCAACGCCTTTTATGGTAAACGGCGAATTAAACCGCATAGACGAAACTATCCTGGACACAACGGAATGCGTAGCCGATGGTGCACATAAAAAACTGGTATTTGAAAATGGGGCCGTATACGGATTTGACCGCGGCACTGGCCAGAAACTCCGTTTTCCACTATTGCATTTCCAGGGATACAATCCGGTAAATGCAAAAGAATGGATTCCAGATTATTATACCGGAAAACGTTATAGATTTGGGTTATGGTGGCGTAAAAAATTAAAAAACAAAGTAAAAAAACACTAAGTCATCACAAACATTTAACCCGGGCGATGCGCAGGAATCCAAACAGGTCATAGCATTTGCGGTTATGGCGTTTCTTGATACGCATCAGGGGCACCACACCGAACAACCGATACCGCACAATATTGTCGCGTTCCTGCCATGATATAAACGGCGTGCGACGCCCCAGGCACAGCGCACCATGATGCCGATATGCAATCCGCGTGAACACGCGCAGGAACAGCAAATAATACGCCGTCACGCGACGATTATAATGATTTATTTGTGCCAGTAATGATTGGTTATATTCGGTATGCGACGCATTTGATGCGCACCATACATCGCCTAGCTTTTCTGTATCCAATTTTGATATATTTGAACAAAATGCCGAAATATATTCATTTACATCACGTGGCGAAAATACGACCGGCACCGCAGTTACCGAATCTAAAATATCGCGCGAAAAATCAACAATCCGCGGAATCATTATTTCGGCCAGGCGGTTACGTGCAACCTCGCGCAAATGCGGATTTTTCTGGTAAACAGGTGCGCTATTGATTAAATCGATAACCGGCCCTTCGGGTGACATCAGGACAAATTCTATCAATGACGTAATACTGTCAATATCAGATGAAATCGGTGCCCAGGCAACGTAATCTATGTCATAGCGTTGGGCGTTTTTAATATTCCCCACGCTGTAGACCCCGAACATATTATCCCCCAGTGCGTGCCGCAACAGGCGTTGCGCCGAAAATGTTGCCGCCCCTGAATCAATAATCGCAATCGGCGATTTAGTATCCAAGTGAAAATTCGCCAAATACTGTTTATATTCTGATAAATTTTTATCCGCACATGGGCGCAGTATATCCAGGTGTGATTTGATAAACGCATCCTTGGCCGCGTATGAATCAAATGTGTCTGGGATTGGCGTGCCGGTACCGCGTAAAATATCCAATACAACATTTGCGTTATGTTCATCACCCCACGACAGCAAACATTTCGCATGTAACATACGCTGGGCATAAACATAATGCGCACGCGCGGTGGAATTGCCCGTCAACAGCATATTCGCAATTTTATGCATAACGAATCCATCGCGCGCGATAAACAGCAAATCGTGCGCACCACGCGCCAGTGCCGTATCCACAGAAAAACGGGTTAAACCATATGCAATTGGCCCACCAATGCAATACGCAAAATCAGCCCAATACAAATCACGATTGTTTAATAAATCATGTCGCGCACACATCTTGTGCGCCATACGCATTAAAATCATACTGATTGTCAGTGAATCTGGATTCGCGCGATACAATTGGCAAAAGCGACGGTTTTGTGGTGCCGATAAAAATGTATCCGCCAAACTTGGCACATGCAACGCATCAATACCACACCGTTGCGCATTTTGAACATCAGACACCACGGAATCACCAATGTGCAAAACCGCACCTGGGCACAGTCCTGTGTCCGCTAAAAACGTTTTAAACAAATTACCCGTATACTTTGATCGGTTATGTTCGCCAGATATATACATCCAGTCCCATCCGTCATAACCGTTGTCGCGCAATATGCGCCCCAGATCAGATGACGACAAATACATATCAGATATTATCGCGATTTTCTTGCCCGATTGACGCGCGTAATTATACACATCAATCATACCCGGACGCGGACGCAAAATGCGTGATTCAAATTCAATTTCGACCCCACGCATGTCGCGAAATGATGCATCAATATTTGCGTATATCGCATCAAACGTGATATCTTCGCCACCACATGACCGGGCGCGATGTTCCGCCGCCATACGCGCGGCGGTAAAGCCTGTGCGACCAGTATACTGTTCCATATGACGAACAAAGTGGTATGGATTCATATACGGACGCACCAACAATGTGTCAAATATGTCAAACGATATACAATCGTGACAATCAATCAAAGATTTTATTTTGTCATTTATCATGCTGATAATAATAACAAGGCGATAGCCAAAACACAACTAAATAGTGGCCGTTTTATATGGTATAAACATCACCATTTGGTATTCTGACGTTGCTCTATTTTTCAGGCACTGGCCCGCAAAGACGGGTGCCCACACCGTTGTATAATTACAGGACAGAACATATTCCGCCATGATAACAGTATTAAAATCAGATTCTACCCAATCCATGGCACGGGTATTACCGCGACAAAACAAAATCCCGTTTGACGGGATTGTTATCTGAGATGCAGATGTATAATCTGTGCGTGCGTCAAAGTCCAGTTGTGGCGTGACAGCACTGACATCGGACATGCGGGCCAGTGTTGTTCCGCCCGGGGTTTCACCGTCGTGCACACGCAGGGTTTTATTGGTTAAATCAACCGTTATCTCGCCCGGGGCACCGGTAAATACTTTATGTTGGTCGGCGGTGCCGCGTCTGAATTGAATTTGTCGTGACATTGTTATCCTTTTGTTTAGTTTGAAGTAAATTTGTAAAAAAACACCGACGCGTAACGCGTCGGTGAATGTGTGTATTATATCACAAATCCCGTAAGAAATCAATCGCGCAGTTGGTCGGACAATTCACTGATTGCGATTGCATACCAATTAGAATTATTCCACCGCTTTATCCGATAGAAATTTGGATACGTCAAATACGCCGTTATCATCGGCATTGGTGCGACATCAGTATCAACTGCATTTGGATCAGTTGGCGCGATTGCTGCGTTCATACGCGCATTTTGAACCGCCAGTGTGTCTGCAACCAATCCTGCGGTCATTGCCGACGACGGCAGTGCCGTGCCATCTGGGTTTGTCACGCCCATCGCCGCCCAGGCGTCCAGTGTTTTTTTCGTTTTACCGTCCAACAGCGACACATCAAAATCTGCCGGCAATACGACACGACGCGCAATGCGTTCGTTCGGATTCCAGCCCAATTTATTCAGATAATTTCCAGCCGACATCATTGCGTCACCAACACTGGCACTGATGTCTATTTTGCCGTCGCCATTGCCGTCAACGCCATATTGCGCCAGCGTTGTTGGTATAAACTGGAAATGTCCCATTGCGCCGGCCCAACTGCCCCCAAATTTAGAAACATCGTCGCCGTTTTTATCGGCAATTTTCATCAGTGCCAACAACTGGTTTGTAAAGAACGTTTGACGACGCCCCTCGTATATCAATGTGACAAATGCGTCACGCAACGGGTGGTCGGCCATCCGCGCACCATAGTTTGATTCCATACCCCAAAATGCCAAAATAACGTGTGGCTGGACGCCATAGGTCTGTTCTACGCGGTGTAACAACGTCGGATAACGATGTGCCATTTTATGCCCCATTGCAACGCGCGATGGCGCAACGGTGCGTGCCAAGTATCCGTCCATCGTCAGTTTAAATTCAGACTGATTCTGGTCGCGCTTTACAATATTTGGAATAAATGCCGGATTTTTCAGCGTTGCGTCAATCGTTGCGCGTGATATATTTTGTGCCGCCGCACGCGTGCGAATATCGTCCAGCACAGATTCCCAGCGCACCATATCAAATGCGCCACGGTCGGCAACCACAGGCGCCACGTCTGGCGCAATGGCAACAACATATTCGGTCGGCGCGGCCACCGCACGCGACATACACAACAGCCCCACGCACGCCACGCATGCGAAAAGTCTTGTTTGGGTCATTTTGTTTTCCCCCCTGTATTAAAATGCGTATTTCAGCCCCAGATGCAGTCCAAATGATTGCCACCTGGCATGCTTTAACTGGTCACTGATTTTTTCAGTATGTGCCGGAACTGTAACAACAACCCAGTCGCCATTTTCTTGCTGTTCATAATGAGAAGTTTCGGCGACATACAATTCACCACCAATCTTGCCAACATAGAAATAATTCGTATCGGCACGCAACACCAATTGCAGACGGTCAGACACGCGCATATTGTATTCCATTTCGGCCTGGTATGAATAGGCACCGTTGGATCCCTCGTCCAGGAAACTGGGGTTCTGTTGCCAATCTGTGCGGTTTGGCCAAATTCCTTCGGACGAATATTTCGGCAATCCAAATTGGACATAAAAGCGCAATTTGTCCGACAGTGTCATTTGCTTTTCCACTTCCATTCCGATATAAAATCCAGACCAGGTTGTGTTGTATTCGTGGGTTTTACCCTCTACTATAATTGGGCCATCACCGCCGATAACGACGCATTCGCCACTGTCTACGCCCCATGGCACTGTGCCCCATGACGCATCATAATCAATCGTCGGCAATGATGTCCCCAGTGAAAAAATCCCCCCATTTGATGACGCCGGAACAACCTTTAAATCTTCGGGCGACATACATACCTGGTACCAGTCATCTGCAACCGGGGTCCCGATGGGCACAGAATAATAATTACCGGCCGCATCACCATATACATACGCCCCCTTGTCCGTCATCAGTGGCAAATACACGCCCGGGTTCGGGTAATAGTGATCGGACATTTCCAAATTATGTTTGAATATTTCATATCCAAACGATGGCGATAATTTCCAGCCACCAATATCCCACACATGATGCGCCCCAACGCCAAAACGGAAATGGTTTGTCCGCCCCGATTGGTCACCAACAGAAATGGTAAATATCCCCCTATTCGGTTCGGATTCGTTAAATGGTTTCAGGTCATAATCCATAGACAGACCACCCGACGCCATACGACCGTATGTATATTCAGCAAACGCAAACATATCAAAATTGCGCAGACTGAAATTATGCTGGGCTGTGACGCCAACCTCGTTAAAAACCATATCGTCCCATTGCAAAATGGAATTGACCCCGGTTTCAAATTCAAAGTTTGCAAAACGACGCGCGTATGTTGGCGTAATCGTCGTCTTGGCCGTGTCCGCCCCAGAAATTCCGTTTGCCGTCATTGTGCCAGAATACGTTGGCTGGACCACCGTTTGACGCGGAACCTGGTATGAATAAGACCGACTGCCCACAACCTGTTTATTGCCATATTGTCCGACATATTTCGTATAGCCCTGATTTTGATACTGGGAATAGCCAACTTGGTTCGCATTAGTTGACGATGTCTGATAATACGACGGCACGCCCTCGTTCGCAGCGAACGCCGCGACAGACGCAAAAACGCCGGTAAAAAAGGTTATTATTCCTGTCTTCATTTCTTTTTCTTGGGATTATTATATCATAAAAACAGCCCCTGCAAAAGTGATTTCATTTATCACTTGCGCCGATTTTATACCGCGATACAATGCGTCGTATGGAAATGCCACACAATATATATATTCACACACCATTTTGTATGTCCAAGTGCAAATATTGCGCATTTTTTTCGGCCGCATGCACTGCGCCTGACTGGGACAGATTTGCCGACGGCATTGTGCGCGAAATCCAATTCTGGGGTGCGCACCTGGGGCGCGTTGCGGTTCCAACTGTATTTTTTGGTGGTGGCACACCGTCACTGATGCCAACGCGCGTGTTTGCACGAATTATGAACGCGTTGCGCGACAATTTTAACATTGCCCCAAACCCAGAAATCACATTGGAATCAAATCCAAAAACACTGGACGCGACGCGGTTGCGTGAATTTATGGACGCCGGGGTAAATCGCCTGTCGGTGGGGGTGCAACGCCTGGATAACCCAGAACTGGAATTCTTGGGGCGACGGCACAATGTACGCGACGCAATGCAATTATTGGACGTGGCGATGAAAATGGGCCTGCGCGTGAACGCAGATTTTATATATGGAATCCCGGGGGATAATGCGGACACCGTCGCACAAATGTGTCGGGATATAAATGCCTTGGGGCTGGGCCACGTGTCAATGTATGAATTGACCATTGAAAAAAACACACCATTTGGCCAAATGAATTTAGCAATGCCATCAAACGACGCGATGGCCGATATGTATTGCACAATCGCAGGGACGCTGGCCCTGCCCCGGTACGAGGTTTCAAATTATGCCACCCCTGGCAACGAATGCATTCACAACCAGAACGTATGGGACGGCGACGCCTATGTTGGCATTGGTCGTGGTGCGGCTGGGCGACCATACATTGACGGCACCTGGTATGAACAGCGTGGTGGCGACGATATACAAATGCAACCACTGACGCCAGCGGCGCGCGCCACAGAAAAAATTATAACAGGTCTGCGCACCGTGCGTGGTGTGCGTAAATCCGATGACGTTATGCGCGTAATAAACACTGACTGGCTGCGCGCAAATCCAGAACTGGTTTGTGATAACAATGACCGAATTTGCGTCACGGAAAAAGGTATGTTGATTTTAGATGATTTGTTGCTAGACTTGTGCAACTGGGACGGAAAATGAAAAACAAATTACTGAACATAATCGGAATAATCGCGGTTGTCGCCGCGGTTGTGATTGCACACTATTTAACAAAACCAAAGGATGTAATTATGAACACTGGGATACGACTTGAAAATATGGATACAACTGTTCGTCCAGGCGACGATTTTTACGCGTATGCAACAAACGGTTGGCGGTCGGCGCACCCAATCCCAGACGACTATACACGATATGGTGTGTTTGATGTTTTGCACGATACCAACCTGGTGCGTGTGCGTGAAATTGCCGAAACAGATACCGGAAAAATCGGGACGCTGTATAAAATCGCGATGAACACAGAAAAATTAAACGCCGACGGCGTGCGCCCGGTCGCCGCCCAGATTGCAGAAATTGACGCGATAAAATCGCGCGACGAATTACCAGAATTTATTGGCCGTATGCACCAGATGACATCGGCATTTTGGGGCGATGGCGTTGCACTGGACGAAACAGACAGCACGCATTACCTGTATAACATTGGCCAGGGCGGACTGGGGCTGGCACGTGATTACTATTTTGACACAGACAAAAAAACAATCCAGATTCGCAAAAAGTATCTGGAATTTATTGCGAAACAAATGAAAAACTTTGGCATTTCTGTGGACGCAAAAAAATTATACGATTTAGAATTACGTATGGCGCGGTCTTTTTATCCAAAGGAAAAATTGCGTGACCCACATGCAAACTATCACAAAATGACACTGGACGAAATCAAATCACGTTTCCCAGGATTTGATTGGGACGCATACTTGGCTGCGCGTGGCGCAACGCGTGCGACGCAAATCAACATCGCCCAGCCAGAGGCAATCGCAGAATCAATCGCGATTATGAACGATACTGATTTGGATTTGATAAAGACATATCTGAAATATCGCATTGTCAGTGCCGCAGACACATTACTGGACGACACAACATACGAAATATCATTTGATTTTTATAACCGCACAATGGCCGGCCAACCCACGCCAAAGCCACGCTGGAAACGCGCGGTCGCGATGCTGGACGGCACCCTGGGCGAAGAAATCGGCCACCTGTATGTGAAAAAATATTTTTCCGCAGACGCAAAAAAACGTATGCAAGAATTGGTGAAAAACCTGCAACGCGCATTGGGCGTGCGGATTGAAAACCTGGAATGGATGTCCGACGAAACTAAACGCCAGGCATTACAAAAACTGGACACGTTTCACGCAAAAATCGGATACCCGGACAAGTGGCGCGATTATTCTGAATTGCACATAGACCCGAACGCGTCACTGTGGGAAAATATGCTGATTGTATCAAAATTTGAAGATGATTTTTGGCTGAACAAAATCGGTCGCGAAAAAGACCCAACCCTGTGGTATATGAACGCACACGAAATCAACGCGTATTATGACCCATCTACGAACGAGATATGTTTTCCGGCCGGCATATTACAGTATCCGTTCTTTGATATGAACGCAGACGACGCATTTAACTATGGCGCAATCGGCAGTATTATTGGTCACGAAATGACACACGGTTTTGATGATTCTGGCCGTCATTTTGATGCCAACGGCAATATGACCGATTGGTGGACTGTGCGCGATGCCCAGGGATTTGAACAGCGTGCCGACGCGTTGCGCACACAGTTTGATAAAATCGTAATTGCGCCTGGCGTACACGCAAACGGCAAATTTACACTGGGCGAAAACCTGGCGGACCATGGTGGGATAACTGTATCATTTACCGCATATAAAAACTTTGGTCACGCAACTGATGTTGCCGATGGATTCACCGCAGACCAACGTTTCTTTATCGCATACGCCGGCAGTTGGGCGCAAAACAGTCGCCCCGACGAAGACCTGCGTCTGACCAAGGTTGACGAACATTCCCTGGCACGCAACCGCGTCAATGGTATATTGCCGAACATCGCAACGTGGTATGATGCATTTGGAATACAGCCCAGCGACGCGTTATATATCGCCCCAGAAAAACGAATAAAGTTATGGTAAAAAAATGTCCCGAAATGGGACGTTTTTTATTTGTGTGATAAAATGTGCAAAATAACACTGATTATAAATATCAGCGTAATAACCCCCAGGATTATTTTCTGGCGACGGTGTCCAGCACCATCGTGACAATGTTCACAATCGCAATGACAATCGCGCACGACCAGCACCCACGACACCCCCAACATTAACGCTGAAAATACGAACAGCCACGGTTCAATCCATTCTGGCAACACCGATGTGTGCGCGAATTCTGGCGCAACCAATGACACAACCGACAACACGATTGGCAACACACAGCAAAATAAATGTGGCACCAACGACGCGATTATTCCGATTTTAACAGCCTTGTTTTTCATTTATGCCCCCGTGAAAAAAACTGTTCAACACATAAGTCAAACAGCCTAACAATTTTTTTTAATTAAACAACATATTTTTTAATTAAACCACAAAAATGCGCGTCCAACTGGTGGCGTTGCCTCTGGCGATTGTGTTGCAATTGTATCAAAACGCGTATCGTCACCCGCCGCGACCGTATTCGCCGCTGTTCCCACAGGTAACCGTTCAACATTGACCGTTCCTGTGGTCAAATTTGCAGCATTTGTTGTATCAACGTTTTTGACATTTCCCAGACCAACCTGAGCCGCAGTTACATTATGCGGATTTTCTGTATTTTCTGTATGCTCGGTCATTTTTGCATTGATATTTGATTGCACATATGCCGTGCTAGGGATACCGGCCAGCACAGGCGATATAGACACGACGGACGCCATTATCCCGAGCATAAAACGTACAAAAAACATTACTACCTCCACGACCCTCGTCGCGACAATAATACATTATTTTGAAAAATATTGCAAGTGATTGTGTAAGCCAACACCTAAATTGGCGTTCCCACCAGGACTCGAACCCGGATTTAATTCTTAGGAGGAATTTGTTCTATCCCGTTGAACTATGGGAACACATGGTTTTATTTTATTCCTTGGATTTTAATATTGCAAGTTATAATAGTCACGAGTATAATAGGCCTGATAAAAACAGGAAAGGTAAAAAATGTCAACGGTAACAAGAAGTGATTTTGCCGCACGTTTGCGGGAAAAGTTCGGTCTGACTACAGCGGACGCATATAAATTAGTCGACATCGTATTTGACGAAATTCGCGACGCATTGGTCAACGGCGAAGAGGTTAAATTTGCTGGTTTTGGCAGTTTTAAAATTCTAACCAAGGCCCAGCGTATGGGACGCAATCCCAAGACTGGTGAAGCAGCAATTATATCGGCTCGACGCGTTGCGTCATTCCGCCCCAGCAACGAATTCAGACAACGCGTTGCAAAGCATCAATAATCCCCCACCGCCCAGATGGGCGGTGTTTTTGCAAAACAATACTAGTTTACTGCTTTCTATAAAAAACCGCCCAAATGGGCGGTTCGGTTATTCGCACGCTTTTTCAGTGCAACTGGCGTTACCCCAGTCAGGACTGGTAAGATTATTATCGCCATAGTTCAAGTCCGTCCCACTTTCGGCTATCGTGTTGCCTATTGCATCTTTACATGCGGTCACGTTGCTAAACGTATTTGCCGTAACCTCTATGTAATTTGTATCAATTTTTTTCAGTTGCCACGGCGCCCTACTCCATAAATCTATAATCTTGTCCAGATTGGAAGGCTGCTCTGCGGTTGATTCTGGAATATTTTTCGCCACCCAAACACACCGCGCTGGATTCCATGTCCCGCCCGATGTTGTGCACATGGTTCCCGTCGTGATACCAGAATAATTAATCTTGTCAACACAAGCACTGCCGTTCCACGAGAAGTTTGCATTTTTGCACGTTGCACACGTCGAGAAGTTTGACGGTTGAACAGTTGTCGTACCTGAATCATTACCTGATGACGAACCAGATGACGTCGTGCTCTTGTCAATAACCGCGCTAACCCAATCAACCATTGAATCTGGTGTTGGTGTAGCCTCTGCTTTGCCATTTACCGACATACATGTAACGATTGTCGCACGGCATGCATTGATTGCAATATTCTTGGCACTTGTGCTGGTCGTCGTTGTTGATGATGTGCTGTAACCATTTTGACCCAGACATGATGAAACATCGGATATACAACTTTCAGCATAACTGGCCAGCAATTCGTCCTGCTTCGCCTTTATCTGTGTCAAAGTGCGTTGCAAATATTCCGTAACCACGCTGTTTTTCGGATTATATTTCGCACTCTGGCCTGTGCCGGTATATGTAATATCCTGGCACTTGTTCAAAACAGACATGCACATGCCATAATTCTTGCCACCATCGTTGTAGCCGATTTTATACTGCAAGAAATTAGACATAACATCAGACGTTTTAGTCTGGGCTGTATTGGTGATTGTCTTGTCGATATATTCACTCAGGCTGCCACCATCGGCCCAGGCGTTTGTGCTGTTGTAATTCCATGTTGCATACAAATTATCTGTATAATACTTTGGTGCAGCAACGTTTGAATCAACCTTTTGTCCGGGTGTACTGCCAACGACGATTTTGCCGTCAACAATGTATTTGCCGGTTGGATCCAAACAGGATTCATAATCAGAACCACAAACAAAATCATCTTGCATACATGAATCCAGTGCGTTTATACACCCGCGCAAATCATATGTATTCTTTTGCTGAGCCACCAACAAACGCGCCTTTTGTAATACAGATTTTGCATTGCGAACGGTTGACGCCATCTTGTCATTGGAATCAGTCAGCGCACGTTCATATATGATACACTGTTTATCAATTTCCAAATCGTATGCGTTTGTAATAACAGAAATATCAACACCCTGGGCACTGCATGTGTTCAGAACTGATGCTTTGCAACGCGCACTGGCGGTTTTATATAACTGTTCGCCACGCTGATTGCTGATACTGGACGTATTAGTTGTGTTACCCAAGAACGAACTTAAATCAAAACCGGTGCTGCTAACAGTAAAGTCCAACAGACCTGACAAATCAAAACTCAACCCACTGTCAGTGGACGTTGCCGAAGCAGATTTCACATCGACAATCATGCTCTTGATTCTATCCAAATCACTCTTTAACTGCGAACTGTCACTAGAAGTCTGCATTTTTAATTCTGCCTCGGTCTGGGTGAACAAGGTTTCTACCTCATCCCTGCTCAGTCCTATATACTGAATCTTTTGCGCAACATCTTGCAAATCTTCGGTTGCCTGTCTCAGTGCAGTTTCAGTTTTTTCATAATTCTTTAAATTCTTGCTGCAACTGCAACGCCCCTGATTATCATCCAGAACGTTACAGAAATTATCCATACATGACTGATACTGTGCCTTGCAAAAATCGGTAACCTGGGCCAATTCGTCCATACTGGTTGTCGACGTTGTTGATGTATCAGACGATGTCGCTGATGTTGCCGCCGCCATACGAACCGTTGGAACACGTGTTGTCACAGATTGACTGCGCACACCAACACGACCGGTATACAGTGGTGTATTGACTGTATCTGTTTGCACGATTGATGCACGCGCGGCAGTCGTATTTGGCACCGCACGACGTGCTGAAACATTTTTATTCGCCGATGACGTTGCCGCTGCGCGTGACACGTTTGCTGCACGCGAAACATTTGCACGTGACGCCGTGGCTGATGCAGTGCGTGCCGTAACAGTGCGCGATGTTATTGCATTATTACGTGCCGTTGTTACACGTGTCGTTCCGGTTACACGCGGCGACACAGACGCCACACGCGACGATGCATTTGTCACACCACGTGATGCAACCGCAGGCGCAGACGCATTAGCCGTACCATTATTCTGATTTTGAATAACACTTTCCGCATCATCAACAACCAAATCATCTGCATCGGCGTCAACATCCGTATCCAAATATTCAACGGTGTCGTCATAGTAATATGCGGGCGCAACCTCTGCAAACGCTGGCAAAACCAGTAATCCACTCAATACAACAATCAGTCTTTTCATGGCGAAATATTCCTTCCTATTGTTCGAATTTTATCACATTTTCCATCGTCACACAAACAAAAAGTATAATACATTCTAAATTTCTTTGTTATGTCCGATACATTTTAAATATTTACAGTATTATTTTTAGCGGCAAAGATATTTGCTGGACACTGACAAGATTATTATCGGATATACATGAAAATTCTTGTAACATTTTTAATTTTTATACTATAATTCGCGTCAAAGGGTAGAGATTTGTCAAAATTAAAACGTAGTTTATTGTTCTTGCTGACACTGCCGATGCTGGGGTGCACGACTGTCCCGACCAGCACACAAGACAAGCGGTTGGACGGTCACACGCCAAAAATTACTGCATCTGATTTTGACTATGATCCGATGCAGACGCCGATTGCACAATGCTATGCCGACGAATTAAAACGTGGCGACAATATTTCGGGCGCAACACTGATTGATGACGGACTGTCTGCGTTTGTAATTCGCGCCGCGTTCGCACGTATGGCGACCAAGACCATTGATTTACAGACGTATATTTACAGTAACGATTTCTCGTCCAAGGTTTTGATTGGCGAATTAAAAAATGCCGCCGACCGCGGGGTGCGCGTGCGTATATTACTGGACGATTATGGGACGAATTCTGACATCGTTGACGTAATGTTATTAAACCAGCACCCGAATATAGAGGTCAAGGTTTTCAACACTGTCGCCAACCGGGCCAAACTTTTATATTATCCGCAGTTTATGTTAGATTTTAATCGACTGAATTCGCGCATGCACAATAAATTGTTTATCGTGGATAATGTTGCGTATATTACCGGCGGGCGAAACGTAGGCAGCAATTATTTCTATCCAGAAACTGCGTCGAATTTTTCTGATACCGACGTGCTGTTTCTGGGCGACATGACAAAATACGCCACCGCCAGTTTTGACGAATACTGGAATCACCACCTGGCAATACCGGCAGACGTTTTCCCAAAGGCTAAATCCAAGAAAGATATGCGAAAACTGGAAGAAAAATTCAAAGAAATCCAGGAACGCAGCGCCGAAGACACCAGAATGTATAACACTATTATCCAGGTGGCTATGCGCAAATACAAACAAAAAAATTTTGATTTCAGTTGGGGGCACGGAAAATTTTTGGCAGACCCACCGGCCAAGGTTGAAATGACCATGGCGCAAAAACAAGAATATCGTGGCGACATTGTGCGTGCGCTGCAACACCTGTGGCGCGAAACCGACGATTCTGTATATATTTCAGCAGCATATTTCGTCCCCGGCCAAGGCGGATTGGAACACATGATGCACGAAGAAAAATCAGGCGTTCATATGACAATTGTCACAAATTCACTGGCATCAACAAACGCACCGACAGTTTATGCAAAATGGGAAAAATACCGCAAACGCCTAATTGAATCAGGGGCAGACGTGTATGAATTCATGCTGTCGGCGGAAAACTTGCGCGGTCAAGAACATGACCGCGAACGCAAACAATCCAGTTTTTCGGTCTTGCACAGTAAAACGATAGTTTTTGATGACAAAATTTCCTGGATTGGAAGTTTTAATCTGGATCCACGCAGCGCATACTTTAACACTGAAAATGTCGCAATATTTGAAAGTCGCGATTTCGCAAAAAAACTGCGTGATATGATTTTACGTGATGCGCAAACATCATGGCACGTGACACTGGACGAAAACAATAATCCAGTATGGACTGGCAAACGCCATGGTGACACAGCACCACGCAAATATCACCACAGTCCAGACACAACAATTTTCCGCCGCGGATGGAAAATTATGATGCGCCTAATTCCAGAAAAATTTGTATAAAACGCGCCACTGGCGTGTTTTTATTTAGACTTCAAAGTCTAACGTTCAGAATTCAGATAACGTGCGCCGATGTCGCACCAAATAATATCACACAAATCACTTATTTACTTTATAATTAATACAAATAACCACCGGCGATACTCGACGGTGGCTACTCCCTTCCTTCTGGTATTCCCAGAAACTGTTATGACGCCATATGCCCACGCGGCACACGCGCGTTATGCGGCACGCGCAACAATACCCTTGTCGGCAATGTCGGCGGCATCCATTATTTTTTTCGCTTCGGTAAAGACCATTCCCTTGACACGCAACGCCAATGCTTTTGTATCCATACTTTCAGCAGCAACATCAAAATTATCTGTTCGGATTTGCAACGAAACATATGCACCAACCAATGATGAACGTGGTAAATCTTCGATACTGCGCGGTGCATTGCCAACACCAATTTTCAATTCATCGGCCAGGGATATAATCTGGCGATCTTCGTTCACCCAAACAGTCGTCGTTAAAACTTTGTTCAAGGCAATCATAATTTCTTTAATATTCTTTGGCATGCGTGGGTCCCTCCTTTGCTTGGGTTTTAAAGAAAAAATCGAGTCGATTAGTGTATTTACATACGTATTTACATTTTTATCAACCAAATCTTTTGTTGTTTTTTGTTTTTGCCAGATTTCCGGTTTTTGGCGGTTTTCTGGGGCTTTGAAACCTTTTCTCCTTGTCTATACAAATATCTTAGAACAAAAACGAATCGCAGGTCAAGAGAAAATTTGATTTATTTTAATTTTATTTATAAAAAATTTATTTTTATTCTACAAACCATAAAATCCCATAAAATAACTATAATTTGTCATTGACAACCACAAACAGCCATGCTACATTCTGCATGAAGTCGGGAAGAGAATACTGGCGTCACGCTCTAAAAACAAGGACCATAAAGAATGTCATTGTTTCTCTCATCTTATGAAAATCGTTTGGATACCAAGGGGCGTATTTCTGTGCCGGCCTCTTTCCGTGCTTCGGTGTCCAATGAAAAATTTCCTGGCGTTGTTTTATATCGTTCGTTCACACATAATTGCATCGAAGGACTGTCCATGTCCCGTATGGAACAGATGGCTGCTGCAACCGACAAAATGGGGGTATTTGACGGCGCGCTGGACGATTTATCGGCGATGTTGTTTGCCGACGCACGCCAGTTGGCGTTTGACGTTACGGGCCGTATTGTGATTCCGGCGGATTTATTGCAACACGCTGGCATTACCGACCGCGCCGTATTCGTTGGTCGCGGAAACAGTTTTCAAATCTGGAATCCGGACGCGTTCCGCGCCGTCCAGGAAAAATCACTAAAAAACCTACGCACCACGCGCCCGAACCTAAAGATTGGGGAATAAAAAACGGGGCAATGCCCCGTTTTTTATTGTTCTGCTGTAATTTTAAACTCATCACGAATTTTTGTAACCGACGCAGCACGGGCGGCGATTGTATCGTTCAGGTTTGCCTCGGTCAAATCGGCGGCATACTTTAATGCATTTGCAAATGCCAATGCATCACTGTTCCCATGGGTTTTAACCGCAAAGCCTTGCAACCCCAAGAATACCGCCCCCGCATACGAACGCGGATCGATTTTATGTTTCAGACGTTTGAACACATGTACCAAGAAAAACGCCCCAATCATCGCCAAAATTGATTTCTTGAAATTATCAACCAACACACGTTTAATCAGTTTTGCCGTGCCTTCGACCGTTTTTAGAACGATGTTCCCTGTAAAACCGTCGGTTACGACAACCTGGACATTGCCACCACTGATGTCGTTTCCTTCGACAAAGCCGATATATTCATATGGTAATTCGTCACGATGTTCAGTCAATATGCGGTTCAAGTGCTGCAATGTTTCGTTGCCTTTGGTATCTTCGGCACCGATGTTCAATACCCCTAATTTCGGACGTGGCATTTTACCAATAACCTCGGCATAGACACTGCCCAATATAGAAAAATCAAACAAAACCGTTTCATCACACTGGACATTTGCACCCAAATCTAATACAACCACGCGTGAATCACCGCCACCCGATGGCAACATCGTCGTGATTGCCGGACGCGCAATTCCCGCAGTTGTTTTCAGCATCAGTTTCGACAGCGACATCAAAATGCCGGTATTACCCGCACTGACCACCGCTGATGCGTTTCCTTCGCGAACATCCTTTATCGCCATATACATTGACGTATCCTGGGCATGGCGAATAACATCGCGAACCTTGTCCGTACCACGAATTACGCCAGGCGCATGCACAACCGTGCAATTACGCGCAACACGCGGATATTTTGCCAACATACGGTTCAGACGCGCCGCATCACCAAACAGGCGGAAAACAACTTTGTCCTCGCCATTTTGATACAGAAACTGATTCATGCCACCCAAAACGGCCTTGGGGCCCTTGTCCCCACCCATAGCGTCAACGGAAATTATTTTTTTTATATTCGTATCTGTCATGATATTTTTTCACATTAAAAAAGCAGAGTGGCACAAAACAGTGCGCCAAATCTGCCTTTTATATTTTTTGTGCCGCAATTATTTTGCACCACACGCTGGGCAAACGTGATGTGGACGTTTCTTTTCGCCACAGGCCTTGCATACTGTGCATGGCATAATTGACAATGCGTCATGAGAACGACGTTGTGCTGTGCGTGCTTTACTTGTTTTACTTTTTGGCGTTGCCATTTTACTATCCTTTTTAATTTACAGTTTGATATTCTATTAAAATCCATTGCAAATGCAAGGAAAACTTTAATCTGATATTACCTGGGCGACGAACATGCCGTGATTATGCATCAGACCGATAACCGCGCTATGATCGTCCAACCCCATGTAGAATTTATATCCTTGTTGTTCCAGTGCCACGATTGTCGCCAATTTGAATTCTGCGGTTGTGCCGGGATAATCGTGCGGTTTGCAGAAAACACGTTTTTTTATATTTGGCAACAGTGCATCAATATGATGCTGAACCTTGTCCTGACCCATGGCCCAACGGCCAGTAATAAACACAATCGTGAAATCGCGCCCCAGTGTTTCCAGAATGCGTATCATATTTTCATTCGGTTCACCGAAACGGTCATAATTGGCAATTGCGAATTTCTGGTTCACAACGCCGTCTATGTCACAAAAGATTGCCGGTATTTCTGTCATTGGCACTTTACATACCCGGGGCATCTTTATGCCCCGGAAATATTGCCTAGATATCCAACAACTGTTGCTGGGTGTTTCCTTCGCGGGCCAAACGTTCTTCGCGTTCTTCGGCCTTGGCGATTTCACGGACGCGGCGAACATATGCGCCGGTGCCAATTGGAATCAGACGACCAACAATCAGGTTTTCATTGATACCGACCAGTTTATCGGTCGCACCGCTGATTGCCGCATCAACCAATACCTTGGTTGTCTGTTGGAACGATGCGTTCGATATAAATGAACGTGATGTCAATGATGCGCGGGTCAAACCGACCAAGACCTGAGAAGCTTCGGCCACTTTGCCACCGTCATGTGCAACGCGTGCATTTTCTTCTTCGAAATCAACACGATCAACAACCTGGCCCATCAAGAATCCTGTGTCGCCCGGATTTGTGATTTCCACACGACGTGTCATTTCACGAATCAAGATTTCAATGTGCTTGTCGTTGATGACCACGCCCTGCAGGCGATAAACCTGTTGAATCTGTTCGACCATAAATGTTGCCAACGCTTTCTGGCCCAAGATACGCAAAATATCCTGTGGGACCGGGTCACCGTCGACCAATTTATCGGCCTTGCGCACGACATCACCGCTGCGCACCAACAGATTTGTTCCCTTTGGCACCGCATATTCAACCGGGGCGGTGCCATCTTCGGGGTCAATGCGGATGATGATTTTTGACTTTGCATCTTCCAATTCGACTGTCCCGTCAATCTCTGCCAACAATGCTGGGTTGGATGGACGGCGAACTTCCAGTAACTCTTCGACTCGTGGCAGACCACCAGTAATATCGCCTGTCTTTTTCGCCTGGACCGGGATACGCGCCAGAACATCGCCCGCCACAACGGTTGCACCGTTTGCAACGTTCAACACCGAATACATCGGCAACATATATTCTGCGACCTTTTTTCCGCCCAAGGAAATAACGTTACCGTTTGCGTCAACCAAGCGGATTGCTGGCTGTAACGCCTTTTTGGTGTTTGCTTTCCAGTTGATAACCTTGCGCGAAACGATACCAGTCATGGAATCAACTTCTTCCTGGTATGAAACGTTTTCAACCAGGTCGCCAAAGCTGACGATACCATCTTTTTCAGCAATGATTGTGTTCGAATACGGATCCCATTCTGCAACCTTGGCACCCTTTTCAACACTGTCGCCATCGTTGACAATCAACATTGCCGCATATGGCAACCCGCACGAGAATAATGTTTCGCCCTTGTCATCAACAACAGCCAATTCACCGTTACGCGACAGAACAACAACGCGTCCAGATGTGTTTTTAATTGTGTTAACGCCTGTCAGTTTGATTTTACCCGCAACTGGAACCTCGATAAAGTGATTTTCCGTGCCACCAGCCGCAACACCACCGATGTGGAATGTTCGCAGTGTCAACTGTGTCCCAGGTTCACCAATAGACTGGCCCGCGATAACACCGACCGCTTCACCAACATGAACCAACGCATTACGTGACAAATCCATGCCATAACATTTTGCACACAGACCGTCACTGCAACATGTCAAAACACTACGTACATCAACGGACGGCAGACCAGATTCATTAATTTGCTTTGCTGCAGTTTTGGTAATCAGTTCACCGGCCGGGACGATAACTTCCTTGGTAATCGGGTGAATAATATCGTGTGCTGCCGTGCGTCCCAACACAACATCGCCCAGCGCAACCGACAGTGTTGAACCCTGATACACAGGTTTTGCCGTGATAAATTCACTCGTGCCGCAATCATGTTCGGTAATAACTGTATTCTGGGCCAATTCAACCAAACGACGTGTCAGATAACCCGCAGACGCAGTTTTCAACGCGGTATCCGACATACCCTTACGTGCACCGTGGGTGGACGTAAAGTATTCAGACATGGTCAGTCCCTCTTTAAAGTTCGAAATAATAGGAACTTCAATAATAGAACCGTCTGGTTTCTGCATCATACCACGCATACCCGCCAACTGCTGAATCTGACGTTTGGAACCACGCGCCCCAGACAGAGCCATCATCAGAACAGAATTCCAATTTTCGCCTGTTGTCTTGCCCAGCGCAGCATACGCCAAGTCACCCAATTTATCGGTTGTTTTCTGCCACAAGTCAATCAGTTTATTGTGACGTTCGCCACCAGACAGCAAACCGTTTTGATACTGTGTTTCAATTTCTTCGGCTGCCTTTTCTGCATCGGCAATCATGGTTTTCTTTTCATCTGGAATAACAATATCATCAAACCCGATGGAAATACCACTGCGTGCTGCTTGTTCAAAACCAGTATTTTTCAAATTATCGGCCAACACAATCATTGCCTTGTCACCACAACGTTCATACGTTGTCGCCAACAGTGCCTTGATTTCTTTGACCGGCATAACCTTGTTCACCAAATCGAACGGCATTTTGTCAGATTTCGGTAACAGTTCACCCAAAATCATACGGCCAGCGGTTGTTTTGTAAATCTTGCCATCAATACGTGCAACAATTGGTGTGTGCAACGTAATAGAATGATTTTCCAACGCCAATTTTACCTCGTCCATGTTGGCAAAGCGTGGTGATTTGTCAGTATGTTCACCATCAATCAGCGAAATGTAATATACACCCAACACCATGTCTTGGGCCGGAACAATCATTGGTTCACCATTTGCCGGCGACAAAACGTTGTTCGACGACAGCATCAATGTGCGTGCTTCTAATTGCGCCTCTAATGAAATAGGAACGTGCACAGACATCTGGTCACCGTCAAAGTCAGCATTGAATCCCTTGCATACCAATGGATGCAGACGAATTGCCTTGCCTTCTATCAAGACCGGTTCAAATGCCAACAGTGACAGACGATGCAATGATGGCGCACGGTTCAACAGAACAGGATGCTGGTAAATAACCTTTTCCAGGATTTCCCAAACGACATCTTCGCCGTTTTCAACCATTTTGCGAGCAGTCTTTAATGTATTTGCATAATCACCCGCCAACAAACGTGCATAAACAAATGGTTTAAACAATTCCAGTGCCATTGTTTTTGGCAAGCCAACCTGGTGCAATTTCAGAGAGGGCCCCGACACAATCACCGAACGACCGGAATAATCCACACGCTTACCCAACATGTTCATACGGAAACGTCCAGATTTACCGCGCAATGAATCAGACAGTGATTTCAGCGGACGACGGTTCTGAGAAACCATTGGACGTGCCTTGTGACCATTATCGAACAATGAATCGACGGCTTCTTGCAGCATACGTTTTTCATTGCGGACGATAATATCCGGCGCGTGCATTTCAATAAATCTTTTCAAACGATTATTACGAATGATAACACGACGATACAAATCGTTCAGGTCAGATGCCGCAACGTGGCCCGCATCCAATGTGACCAATGGACGCATATCTGGCGGGATAACCGGGATAATATCCGGCAACATCCACGCTGGGTCGGTCTTGGAATCCAAGAACGCTTCGACCAGTTTCAATTGTTTGATTAAACCCTTGCGCTTCGCTTCGGATTTTGTTTCCGCCAATTCTGCACGCAGGCGTGTGCGTTCGTCACCCATATCCAGGTTGGCGATAATGCTGCGCACGCCTTCGGCACCGATGCCAACGCGAAACGCGTCCGGCCCGAATTCTTCGACGGCGTTTTGATATTCATCTTCGCTGATGACATCATACTGTTTCAGATTGGTTAAACCTGGTTCAATAACGATGTATGCATCATACGAAATAACCTGTTCCAATTTTTTCTGGGGCAGATTGTTCAACAATGTGGCAATTTTACCCTCGCGCAGGAACCATGTGTGCGCCACAGGCATTGCCAATTTAATATGTCCCATACGTTCACGACGCACGGACGAAGACCCAACCTCGACCCCACAACGTTCGCAAACGACGCCACGGAATTTTATTCTTTTATATTTTCCGCACGCACATTCATAATCTTTGACTGGACCAAAAATCTGCTGGCAGAACAGGCCTTCTGCTTCTGGTTTCAAAGAGTGATAGTTGATAGTTTCGGGCTTCTTTACCTCGCCATGGGACCAGGACAGAATTTCTTCTGGTGACGCGATGGTGATGCGCAGTGCGTCAAACTGTTCCTTGGTTTCAATTTGTCCGAAAATCTTCTGCAACATATTGGTCATAAATTTTGCTCCTTTCAAGTCGCTGTTCAAAATGCTTTTGCCGTGACAGTGACTGCACCGTCACGGCTGGATTTTTTAGTCAATTTTCTTTGGTGTCATCGCCAGACCCAAACCACGCAATTCGCGAACGAACACGTTGAATGCTTCTGGTGTGCCGGTCTGGATATCATTGCTGCCGGATATGATGGCTTCATACATCTTGTTACGGCCGACGATATCGTCAGACTTGACAGTCAGCATTTCGCGCAGCAGGTGCGCCGCACCATGTGCTTCCAATGCCCACACTTCCATTTCACCCAAACGCTGGCCACCCATATGTGCCTTACCAGACAATGGCTGTTGTGTTACCAACGAATAGTTACCAATTGAACGTGCATGAATCTTTTCATCAACAAAGTGATGCAGTTTCATCATATACATAACGCCAACGGTAACCGGACGTGCAAATTTTTCACCCGTCATACCATCATACATCGTGAACTGACCAGATTCAGGCAGTTTTGCCAATTTCAGCATGCTGCGGATGTCTTCTGGGGTCGCACCGTCAAATGTCGGGGTTGCCATTGGAACACCATCGCGCAACAGGGCCGCTTCGGCACGGACATCTGTGTCGGTCATTTTTTCCAACTTGTCCGCGGTTTCTTTGCCGTAAATCTTGCCCATGATGGTGCGCAAATCATCTGTCACGGCACGTTTCGCCTTGACTTCTTCCAATACTTCGCCAATCTGCTGGCCCAGGGCGCGTCCTGCCATACCAAGGTGGGTTTCCAAAATCTGGCCGATGTTCATACGTGACGGCACACCCAACGGATTCAGAACGATATCGACCGGGGTTCCATCTTCCATGTATGGCATGTCTTCGATTGGAACAACCTTGGATACAATACCCTTGTTTCCGTGACGACCCGCCATTTTATCACCAGGCTGCAATTTCATCTTGTGCGCGATATAGACCTTGACCTCTTTCAAGACGCCCGCGTTCAGCGAATTGCTTTCTGTTGCCTTGGAAACTTCGGCGTCGGCTTTTTCGTTCAATGCCTTCAGTTTTGCAACATGCTGTTCACGCAGTTCGTCAATCTTGGCCTGGGCTTCTTTGTTGCGAACAACCATTTTTTTGATGTCGGCTGGCTTGATGCCTTCGAATACTTCGGCTGTCAATTTTTTGCCAACAAATGGTTTCAAGCTGCCTGTGCCAGCGTCAATTGTTTCGCCTTCGGCAATCTGGAACACCTGGTCTGCAAAGCCCTTTTCGATGATAGATGTTTCTTCATCGCGGTCTTTATTGATTTGTTCAATTTTTTGCAGTTCAATCATCTGGGTACGTTCGTCTTTCTTTACCCCATGACGGGTCAAGACGTTCACACCGATAACAGTTCCTTCTTCGTTTGGCCCCACGCGCAGCGATGTATCCTTGACGTTCAGTGCCTTTTCCCCAAAGATGTTGCGCAACAACGCCTCTTCCGGGGTCAGCAATGTTTCAGATTTTGGCGAAACACGACCGACCAAAATGTCGCCCTGTTTCACGCGTGCACCAACGTAAATGATACCGGATTCGTCCAGGTTTTTCAGTGCTTCTTCGCCGACGTTTGGAATGTCGCGAGTAAAGCTTTCTGGGCCCAACTGGGTATCACGAACTTTGAATTCTTTTTCAACGATTTTAACCGATGTGAACATATCTTCGCGGGAAATACGTTCGGAAATCACAATCGCGTCTTCATAGTTGTAACCACGCCATGGCACGAATGCGACCAACACGTTACGACCCAACGCCAATTCACCATAGTTCATCGATGAACCGTCGGCAATGATGTCGCCCGCAGAAATACGGTCGCCAACCTTGACCAATGGTTTTTGGTGAATCAATGTTTCACTGTTGCTGCGTTCAAATTTTTCCAGGTTGTAAATATCAACACCGGTCACGACATTGCGGCTGTTCATACATTTAACCACAATACGATTTGCATCCACAGATTCAACAACACCACTGTGTTTTGCAACCTTGCCGGTGCGGGAATCACGTGCAACCTCGCGTTCAATACCAGTTCCAACCAACGGGGCCTGGACACGCAATAATGGAACACCCTGGCGTTGCATATTTGAACCCATCAATGCACGGTTCGCGTCGTCGTTTTCAACGAACGGAATCAAACCAGTTGCGATTGACACCACCTGGCGTGGCGCAACGTCGATTAAATCAACTTCTTCTTTTGGAACCATTGTAAATTCGCCGTCAACACGTGCAGTCACGATATCTTCGGCCAATGCACCGTCCTTGGTTGTCGGTGTGTTACCCTGGGCAATTTTGTGGCCCAGTTCTTCGTCCGCGGTCAGATATACCATCTTGCCCGTGACACGACCATTTTCAACAACGTAGTATGGTGTTTCAATAAATCCGTATGGATTGACACGTGCATATGTCGCCATATGATTTATCAGACCAATGTTTGCACCTTCGGGTGTGTGAATTGGGCACAGACGACCATAGTGTGTCGGGTGAACGTCGCGGACATCTATGCCAGCGCGGTCACGGTTCAATCCGCCCGGCCCCAACGCAGAAATACGACGCTTGTGTTCCAATTCCGACAGCGGGTTATACGCATCCATAAACTGGGACAACTGGGACGTTCCCAAGAATTCAGCAACCAACGACATCAATGGCTTAACATTTATAACGTCCTGGGGTTGCATATTTGCAATGTTTGGCGACGACAGGCTTTCGCGAACCAGACGTTCAATACGAACCATACCCGTGCGGAAATTCTGTTCCAACAATTCACCAACCGCACGCACGCGACGATTTGACAAGTTATCAATGTCATCAACAGTGTCTTTGTGATCGATAATGTTTGTTAACGTCTTCAAAACCGCCAAGAAATCAGATTTTGTCAGCAAACGTTCATCTTCGGGCTTTTTACCAGAATCAATCTTTAAACGTTTATTCATCTTGAAACGACCGACCGCCGACAGGTCATAAAACGCTGCTTCGAATCCCTGGCGCAGGAACAAGTTAATTGCCGCTTCCAGTGTCGGACGTTCACCCGGACGAATGATGTTATAAACTTCTATCAATGCTTCTTCGCGATTGGTTGTTTTATCCGCAACCAACGTGTTACGCATGTGCGCGGTAACCGTTGTGTTATCAATCGCAATCAGGGAAATTTCTTTGACGCCCATCTTGTCCAAATCAGCCAAAACTTCTTCGGTGATTTCGGTTCCGGATTGGAATACAACCTCGTCCCCGGACATAATCGGGTCAAACAGATATTCACCAATTAGCGATTCGGGCAAGACACCAAATTCTTTGGACGCAGATGTGATTTTTGCCATACGTTTTGCGTTCAGACGATCGCCCTTAGACGCCAAGACCTTTTTATCTTTTGGATTGATTAAATCATAATTCAAACGGTATTTATCCAGACCCGCAAATGCCGATGTTTCGCCCGCCCACATTTTGCCATTAAATTTCAGCGGAATGCGGTTATAGAACGCCGACAGAATTTCTGTATCACTCATTCCGCGAATTGTTGACTTACGTGGATCGGCAGCGAATTTCTTTTCATCTTCGGCGGCCGGCAGACAACGCAACAACACGGTTGCCGGAACCTTGCGGCGACGGTCAATACGGACATAGATAACGCCCTTGGATTCTTCGAAATCAATCCAGCTGCCGTGTTCCGGGATAATACGCGCGGTGTATGTAATCGGGTTACCGGCGATTTTCGCTTCTTTGGTGGTTGCAAAAACGACACCTTGGGCACGATGCATCTGGGAAACAATAACACGTTCAACACCCGATGCGATAAAGCTGCCGCGTTCTGTCATCAACGGCACTTCGCCCATAAATATTTCTTGTTCTTTGATATCGCGCAACGTTTTTTTGCCGTCTTCGGCGATATCCCATAAAATCAATCTCAGCTTCAATTTCAGCTTGCTGGAATATGTCATATTGCGCAGCATGCATTCTTTTACGTTATATACAGGTTTGTCCAACGTGTATTCCACAAATTCCAGGTCGGCAATGCCGGCATAGTCTTTGATTGGAAACATAGACGTGAACACATTTTGCAGACCGATGTTTTTGCGGTTCTGCGGATCAACATCAGCCTGTAAGAAATCTTTGTATGAATTATATTGAATTTCAACCAGATCAGGAAGCGGAGTTTGCAAAAAACTTTTTCCAAAAGATTTTCTAAATTTCTGGATAACTGCCATGGGTATCAATCCTTTTTTTTGTGCGTTTTGCAAACGAAACTATTTAACACTGTTTTTACGCCTTTGTGCCCACCGGGGAAAAATCCCCTGGTGGGCTGGCGTTTACGCGGCAATGCCGCGACTTTTTATTGTGTCAGGCGAACGCCTGACAAGATGAATTATTTCAATTCAACTTTGGCACCTGCTGCTTCCAATGTAGCCTTCATTTTTTCGGCTTCATCTTTGGCAACAGCTTCTTTCACTGCCTTTGGTGCAGATTCGACCAAAGCTTTCGCTTCGCCCAGGCCTAAGCCTGTCATTTCTTTAACTGCTTTGATAACGGCCAGTTTGTTTGCACCGATTTCTGCCAAGACGACATCAAATTCTGTCTTTTCTTCGGCGGCTGCGGCGGCTGGGCCAGCGGCTACTGCAACAGCAGCGGCGGCGGAAACGCCCCATGTTTCTTCCAACGCTTTGGACAGTTCAACTGCTTCCAAAACGGTCAATTTTGACAATTCTTCAACTAATTTTTGAATGTCTGCCATTTTTAACTCCTATTATTTTAGGTAAATCAAAATGTTGCCACTTTGATATTAATTTTTCTTACCATACTCTGCAGAAACGCGGGCCAAGCGCGATGCTGGTTCGACCAAGATACGCGCGATAGTGCCACGGATTTCCAACAGGGATGGCAGTTTGGATAATTGCACAATGCCGTCTTTGTCCAAGACATCTGCGTCCATTTTACCACCAATGATGGTCAGGTTTGGGTGCGTTTCAGCGAACTTTGCCAAAACCTTGGTGACTGCCAGGCCATCTGTTGCAACTGCAACTGCGGTCGGACGTTTCATCATTTCGGACACAGGTTCGAAATCGGTGTCTTTCAACGCCAATTTCATCAAACGATTTTTAACGACTTTGAAAACTGAAACCAATGGGCGCAATTCGTTGCGCAGGCATTCCATTTCTTTCACGGTCAGACCGTGGTTTTCAACGACGAAAACACCGTTTGCATCTTTCAAGGACGACTGCAACGCTGAAATCAAATCTGATTTTTCTTCGCGTCTCATATTTTATCCTTTACTTCCAGATTTCAGAAAGTTTCCTTTCCTAAAATCCCTGCTTTGTTAAACTTTCCATCCGGTTTCCCGGGATGGGGCTGCGGTTCCTGCCCCAAAGAATTTTTTCTTTGTCTATGATGGAAATTAAGTTGTTGCCAACACCATCAGTCTTGGACAGAAATCTCTACTTGTCGCGTTGCAACATTTGTCACACCGTAACATAACTTATCTTACATCAACCTTCAAGCCAGGCCCCTGGGTTGTCGCAACAGACGCACCCAAGATATACTGCCCTTTGGACGATGCAGGTTTCACCTTTTTCAACTGGTCAACCAATGCATTTGCATTTTCAACCAACTGTTCAGTTGTGAATGACATTTTACCAATACCAGCGTGAATGATACCTTTCTTTTCCGCACGATATTCAATCTGGCCCGCCTTGGCAGCCTTGATGGCTTCGGCGACATTGTTTGTGACCGTTCCCAATTTCGGATTCGGCATCAGACCCTTGGGCCCCAAGATACGTGCGATTTTTGACATTTTCGGCATCATGTCTGGCGTTGCAATAACGCGATCGAAATTGATTTCGCCACCGGCAACTTTTTCAATCAGTTCTTCGCCGCCAACAACATCTGCGCCCGCCTTTTTGGCATCGTCAGCACTGTTGACAGTAAATACTGCGACGCGGACTGTTTTGCCTGTGCCGTTCGGCAAGGACAACATACCACGAATATTCTGATCCGCCTTGGTAACGTCAATACCCAGTTTGATTGCAATTTCCAAGCTTTCATCGAACTTTTTTGATGTGTAACCGCGCAGGGCTTCGATAGCATCAGCCAAAGAATACACTTTGTCTGTATCCAAATTCGCCCATGTTTTCTGTCTTTTTGTCAGTTTCATATCTTATTCCTCCACCTTTACGCCCATAGAACGGCACTGACCCGCAACGATGTTCATAGCGGATTCAATGGTAGAGCAATTCAAGTCCGGCATTTTGTTTTCTGCAATCTGTTTTAATTGGTCCTGGGAAATCGTTCCAACGAAATCACGACCCGGCTTCTTGGAACCAGATTTCAGTTTCAACGCCTTTTTAATATAATACGACACCGGCGGCAACTTCATAATAAATTCAAAGCTGCGGTCAGTATAAACAGTGATAATGCACGGAATCGGCATACCCGGTTCTTTGTCAGCTGTTTTGTCGTTAAATTGTTTGCAGAATTCTGCGATATTTACACCGTTGGCACCCAACACAGGCCCAATTGGTGGCGCAGGATTTGCCTGCTTTGCAGGGACGACTAATTTGACAATCCCTTTCAGTTCTTTCTTTGCCATTTGTTCACTCCATTTTTTTTGGTTGTGTGGCGGTTCGATGTGGCGCATCTGCCGCCAGGATTTTTAGCGAAACCTTTTCGCAAAAACCCGAAAACTTTTTCTTTCAAAATTCCTTAAACGCGCTCAACCTCGGCAAAACTCAGTTCTACACTGGTTTCACGGCCAAACACCAAAATTGTCGCAGTCATTTTTTGTTTCAGATTATCAACCTCGGCCACGATACCATTGAAACCATTGAACGGGCCATCAATAACATGGACTTCTTGCCCAACCTCGTATTCAACATCTTCGACAGAAACCGCCCCTTCTTCTACCTGCTTTTGCAGACGACGAGCCTCTTCTTCACTGACGGCGATTGGTTTATTTTTCGCGCCCAAGAACATAACAACCTGGGGCATCAATTTAACCAATGAAAACGTCTCATTGTTCAAAACCATCTGGACAACGATATAACCTGGAAAGAATTTCTTTTCAGACTTTACACGTTTGCCACCTTTGATTTCGGTCACTTCGCGTGTTGGGACCAAAATTTCACCAAACAACGCATTCAAGCGACGCTTATCAATCTGTTCACGCAGGCCGCGGGCAACCTTGTCTTCACAGCCGGTATGAACATTTACAACAAACCATTGCATTTTATCTTCCATATGCGTATCCTTTGCCCGTTTTGTTTTAGAAAATCCAACCAACAATCGCGTTCAGCACACTGTCCACCGCAAAGAAAAACAATGCCGCTGCCGCAGAAAACACCAGAATCATAATAGTTGCACGAACGACAGCGTCGCGCGATGGCCATACGATTTTAAACCACTCGCCGCGCACAGATTTTATATAATCAATAACTTTTTTCATAAATTCGCCCACTATGTCCGACCACCACAAAACACCAAAAACAGTCGTTTTGTCAAAACCCAAATTCCCAAAAATATGGCAAAACCATATTTTAGAGAATTTGGCAGGGGCAAAAGGAATCGAACCCTTATCCGCGGTTTTGGAGACCGATATTCTACCGTTGAACTATGCCCCTGTTTTTGGTCACTTTTATGCCTGCACAATTACGCAACCATCCCGATAGTCTGCGCCAGGATAGCACACACAAACGAAAAAGCAAGCAGAAAAAGCGCACATATTATATGATTTTAACGCACCGTGCGCAAGTAAAATCTGAAAAACCGGTTTGATTTTTTTGGATTTTTCGCACTTTTTACTTGCACGCACTGCCACTTTTTGTCTATGATTTGTTAAAGACAGAGAGAGGAAGTCATTGCAAGACCGCATAGAACCGCCAATTTTACTATCACGACTGATGACGTTTGTGCTGGCTGGCGCGATTGTCGTGCTGGGGGTATTGGGCTTTACACTGTATAAAATGTTCCCGCTAAACCGACCCCAGGTGTTCTTTTTGAATTCCGAATTGCGTGCTGACCGCGATGTTGTCGTTCATCAGTTGCCAACGACCGACGAAAATGTCAAATGGTATAAGCGTGCGTTTATTCGCGAATATATCAAGGCCCGTAATGAAATCGTGCCCGATGGACGCGTAATGTTGCGTAAATGGAATAATGACGCAACAGGTATTGTTCACACATGGTCCACAGACGCGGTTTATGACGCATTTACCCAGACTAATATGTGGAACGCCATAATGAACAGCACGCCTGATTTTGAATTCAGTTGCAGTGTAGAATTTGAAAACGGCGCGGTTACCCCGCGTACGGCGGATACGTTCGCTGTAAAATTTAAGTATTTTTGTGAAGATAGTGGTGGACAGACCGCTAAAAAAGATTATACAATCGTATTGAGATTACAAATGGACAACGACACAAAATTAAAGTGGTCGGAACGTCTGGACAACCCGCTGGGTGTGCGCGTATCAGAATACCGCGTGGAATCTGGGAACGGGGACCCGCTGGACACGGGATATCTTGATGACGGACAATAATCCGTTCCATTGTTGTGACATGAATTAAGGTAAGGAATTGGGCATGAGTTTTAAGACAGCAATCAAGTTAAACATATCTGTGTTTTGCCTGGCATCAATGTGCATAATTGCACCGGCGGCCGCGGTGAACTATGGTGTCCAGGATGCATGGGACAATCCAACCGCAAATATGGCCGCAGGCAGCACGAAACCTGGATATGCCCAATTATCATGGACTACGGGCAGCGTATTACCAATTAAACTGCGCAATGGTATGGTAACGATGGTATCCCTGCCAAATGGCGAACAAATTGCCGACGCGGTTATTGGCAATCAGGGTCTGTTCACGATAGAGGCAAACCAGGGCGATCGCACAATGATTATCAGTCCCACTGCCAGCAACCAGGGGTCAGACACGAACCTGATTGTGACAGGCAAATCTGGCAATAAATACATATTCTATCTGCGAAGCGAGCCGTCTAATTCCAGCGAAATTACCTATTCCCAGGTAGAAGTTGTTCTGGACGGCAACACAGCATTGCCTGGCGCAACAAGTGCGAACGACGCAACCAGTGGGGCATCATCTATATTTAAGAAAGCCGCCAAAACCACCAGCACAGTTGGGGCCGATGGCGAGGATTATGGTTGGATTAAATCAATGAAAATTGATCCGTCAGAATTCCGTTTTGATTTGGATATTTTTGTTCCAAACCCAGACGACTATGTTATTGCGCCAGAACGCGTATGGCGTGACCGTATATTCACATACATTGACTTTGGCGACAAAGTTATTGCCATGACCCAGCGCCCGGTGGTTTCGTTGTTGGTCGAAGGTGGCGAGTCCCCAGTTGGATTCCGCACAGATGGCGATGACGGTCGACTGCTGATAGTGGAAGCTGTTGGAGATATGGTTCTGCGCAGTGGTCAACGCATTGTGTGCATTAAAAAGCGTGAAAAACCGTTCTTGATTGCCGACACGGCGTCAGTCATGGCCTTGGCCGAGGCGAACGTTGCGCAATCTATGATGTCAGGGCAATCATTGAACAACATCGCGTATTCTATGGATCAAAACGCAATCAATACAGCAGGGGTAAATTACACTGGAACACCAACATACATATCAAATACAAACACCATTGCAGGCACAGGATATTACATGCCGGCGTCTGTTGCGACAACCGCTACAATGCCGGTTATGTCGTCAGGCACGACAGGCTTAAACATGATTCCTAATGAACGCGTGACAGCAGGCTCTTATCTGCCCCAGACAAATATTCCATTGATTACCAGCAACCAGAGTGGTGTCGCCATTGAATTAAAATCTGACACATCGGTCAAGGCACTGGATGATTATTGGACAGGATTGCTGGCGAAGTTCAGCGGTGATGATGGGGTCGGATTGTTAACCCCATACAAGGACAAGGTGTTCTTTGCCGTTGACGAACAGGGTGTTGGTGAATTGGGTGCAACATCACGTGCGGCACGTCTGTATCGTTTGCGTATTGGTCCAATGACTGATATTGACACGGCTCAGAAACTGTGCGACCAACTGTTGAAATTCAGTGGGACTAGTTGTAGCGTCGTGCGTATTCAATAACTGATATTCCAGGCGGGATTTAACATGAGTGGTATCAAACAGCAGATTACAAGTATTCGAAAAACAACCCCAAAGCATGTCCAGTGGATATTGCTGGCGGCAGCATTTGTTGTCGTGCTGATATTGCTAGTTTTGCTGTTTGGGGGTCATGGTAAATCGTCCACCGTCCAGGATACATCTGATGACAATCCAATCAATTTGGTTATCACTGCAAATCCAACCGATGACTGGAACGAAAATACACTGACGTGGACCGATATAAAAGTTGGCACAACAAAAAAAATTACATTACGCTTTAATGCAACTGCCCCGGCAAAAATTGAAGATGTTCGCTATCACGAAAGTATCCCAGGATTGAGCATCAAGGACACATGCAAGAAAATGGCCGAAATAAACCAGGTTACTGGCTGCAGTATCACGCTGGAATTCGCCCCGACTGCAACAATGGAAAACAAAGTATTAGCATTGTTTGTTGACTGGCACGATGTAAAGCATCCAGCCAAAATGTCTAATACCGAAAAGATTGTTTTGGTATTGTCGTCAATTACGCCAAATGTCATTACAGAATCAGCACCGATTAGCCCCCCTGAAACTGCACCTGCACCAAAACCGGTTCAGAATGAAATCAAGCGCCAGGTTGAAACCCTGGCCCCCGCCGACCCTTTTGCCGACAGCCCCGCACCGACGGTACCAGTGGTCGACGACACGCCAGCGACAGCATGTTCTGAATTCGCATTTCCAGGATACAATTCAACCGGCACACAAATCGGATGGATTCGTCCAGAACGCGGTGCGTATTACTTTCACCCGTTTTCAGATAAAAAATGCAACAATCCAACAGGTGTTTATAATCCCGACAGTGGTATCATTACTGATATAAAAAACACAGGGAAAAAGATTGGAACTGATGCTGAACACATTGGATACACCGCCGCCAGTGCAGATGGAGCATTGCCACAATTATCCAATCCGGCAACACGCGTCAAGAATCGTGCATACCAATTGACAACCGATGAAATTGAAAAGATGTCTGTTTCTGATTCTGTGCCCGAAACAGCCGACCGTTTTCGCGGTGGCATCACAATGAAGGATAAGTCTAATGATGTCATTGTTGGAACCAGCGGGGACGCGTTCTATTCATCTGATCCGTATGATCGCACATTTGTATTACGGCAATACAAACCTATTCCAGCCACCATTGTGTCCGAGGTTCGCGCAGATCCGTCATTGTATAAAGATGGTGCAAAATCATTACCCGTGCGTGCAACAGTTGACCGCAATGTATATTCTGACAATGGTCGCACGGTTGTGATTCCGGCCGGAACATTGTTATTAGGATATGTCACGGGCGATATCCCTGGCCCATATAAAACCGTTGGTCGCATGGATATTCGCTGGTATCAATTTGTTTTACCAAATGGTGTTGAATTTAACTTTACAGGCGACCCAGATCAGGATCCTTTCTCTGGTGATTCACAGGGACGCGCGGGCGTTCCCGGATATGGCAGCACGGAC
This sequence comes from uncultured Rickettsiales bacterium, assembly GCA_900550495.1. Taxonomy (GTDB): domain Bacteria; phylum Pseudomonadota; class Alphaproteobacteria; order Rs-D84; family Rs-D84; genus Enterousia. The sequence goes on along the minus strand of URSJ01000006.1, from coordinate 13,311 downwards.
TATATTGAACAAATGGTATTACCATTGCTGACCGCGGTGGTTCCTGCAGCGGTAAATATGATTGCACCAATTACTGACAAATTCGTGAATCAAATTGACCTGGATAACAATACGGTCGTTCAATCGGGCACCGTGCGTTCGTCTGAACTGGCGAAAAATGAAATTATTACCGCATGGAACCAAGTTGCCCAAAAGTTTGTTGTAGATATGTTGGACAATACCGTTCCACCATTTTCCATTGCGGCCGGCACACGTATAACGGTATTTTCACCCGCTGATTTGGTTATAACGTGTGGCAAAGAAGGCAGTGGTAAAATATGTTCTGTGGAAAAAGTGCAAGCAGGTTCACAGAAAAGCGACCGTAATATACGGCCTAATTGGCAACACGGTGGCAAGGTTGATTACACCGATGGTTCGTGGACTGGCCAGGTTCGTTCGTTTAATTTAACTGACAAGTATTGCAAACAAGATAAGGATAATCTGTGGACAATTGATGACACCAAGAAAGAAGAATTGTATGACGCAGGATATGATTACCGCACAGTGTTGACGTATTGTAAATCACTGAATTATCAAGCAATCAATAATGCACGTCAAGATGCGCTGTATAAGAATCAACAAGACGCAAGCAATTCTAGCAGTATTGCAAGCACAGGTGGTATTGGCAGCAAAACATACAATGAAAATGTTTTGGGACTGAAATACAACAATGATGGTTCAATTCAAAACCCGTTCAAGACTGCAAAAACCGAAGCGAATACCGCGCAATCCGTTATCACATGCGAAGATGGCACAATACCTGATGCCAACGGATGCTGCACTGGGGAAATATTTACCGATATGGGCGACCAAGGATTCAATTGTTGTCCCGATACTGGTGGCGACTGTTTCCCGCCGATACTGTAATCCAAATCCGCCACATGGCGGGTTTATTTTTATACCAAAGGAGTCTGTCATTCATTAAACATTATCAACAAACACCTGACGCGCCACGGCGCGTTTTTTTATTTTATACGCGATTCGTTTATACAAATTAGAAACCGCGTAATGAATCGGTTTTCCGATTCTGATTTCAACCAACGGTTGTAACATTTTACACATATCAATTGTTGGTCTATATATCATGACACAGGAATAAATTTCTGTGCCCCATAAATTAAATACAACAGGAGGAGAAAAAAAATGACAGCACAACACATTAAACCAGAATACGTATCAGAAAAATTTCACAGCGCAGAACAAATGTGGTTTTGGTTTCTGTATTCTAAATCTGTTCGTAATGGTTTTATGCGACCACGCGACTGCGGCACGCGCCGCGTTGCAGAATTGGTCGATGTGGAAACGCTGATAACAAAACTATACCTGTGCGGAAAATTGTCTGATGAACAATTACGCGTAATGAAGCAATTCGGTGACCGCCGACGCGCACCACATCAATATATCTGGGCCGAAAACCGCGCAGCAGATTTATGGCGGCGTGCAATGCAAACAATCGGCGACGCAGCCATCGAACGCGGTTGGATTTCCCAAGAATAAATAAAGGATTATCGATATGGTTATAATTGCATTTTCTGTGAAAACATCAAAAATTTTACCACGAATACTATGTCGTAATTTTCGACATTGTGCCCCTGTAATCGCCGGTCCGTCCCCAATAAAATCGTTTGTTATGTATCAATTTGTAACCCGTCGCAATATTGCGAGGGTTACATTGAACTCACGCGATATGAACATACTACGTGCATATGGATGGTTTTTTATTTGCGTACCAAATATCATACCAGATACTGGCGTGCGCGGTGGCATAACATGTGTTGAGTTTACAAAACGCGTTATTGGGCTGCGCTGTGCCCGAATTCAAACACCAGACGCACTGTTTAAATACTTGACCCACAGTTCTCTAACATAAGAAATGCCCCGATGGGGCGTTTCTTATTTCGATGTGCGTTTAATTATTTGCATCTGGGCAATACCAAACAGGTTTGACACCGTCCAATACAGCACCAATCCTGCTGGCATCCACGCAAACAAGAACGTGAATATAACCGGCATCCATTTCATCACACGTTGTGTCTGGGCAACAGCATCATTTCCAGATGCGGTCTTGGCAACAGTTTGCAGACGTGATTGCCACCACATTGTCGCCCCCATCAATATCGGCAATATAAAGTATGGATCCATTGCTGCCAAATCAGATATCCACAAGAATCCCGCGCTGCGCATTGGAACGGACACCAATAACGCCTTGTATAATGCAAAGAATATCGGAATCTGAATCAACATCGGCAAGCAACCCGACATTGGCGATGTCTTGTGCGTTTGATACAGGCGAACCATTTCCATTTGCAAACGCATTTTATCATTTGCATATAATTTCTGGATACGCGCCATCTCTGGTTGCATTTTTTGCATGGCTATCATTGAAGTATATGATTTGCGCGTCAGTGGCCATATCGCCAAGCGCAACAACAATGTGAACAGGATAATCGCAATCCCGTAATTACCCACAATCGCAAACAGACCATTTAACGCCCACAGCATTGGCCGTGCCAAGAACCAGAACCAACCGTAATCCACGGTTTCATCAATTCCTGTAATTACACCGGCAACACCAGACAAAATATTCTGGTCGCGTGGGCCAGCAAATATACGCGATGTAATTGTTTTATCACCACCCGCCGGCACAGAAACCGCCGCCGCGGCAACGTCTGTCTGATATGTGGTGCCAAATGACTTTTTACCACGAATGGTTTGATCCGGGCTGTCTAATTGAACAATCGTTTCCCAATACTGGTCGGCAAAACCTGCAAAACCATTTGTCGTTGAATACGCGTATGATTTCTTGTCCAGTTTATACCAATCGTTGTGTTCAATATCAGAATTCACATACGCAACCATACCGGTATAGACGCCACTGGACGATTTCTGACCGGCGTCACGCACAACGCGCGCATACGGCGTAACCGCGATATCATGTCTGGACTTGTTCTTGATGTCATCTTTGATTGTGACTATATACCCATCAACCGTCACCGTGCGACGATATTCAACACCATCAGAATTACGCCACATAAACACGTCACCGCTTTTATTCCAAACAGTTTCCGGTGTTGGTGCCGATGTTCCTGTGGCAATTACGCCAACTTCGGCAAAGTCGTGTGGCCCGCTTAGCAGCGTTACACGCGCTGTATCAGACACATTACCGTCACTGACATAATCTGCCAATGCGACATTTGATATGCGCAGACCACGAACCGTCGCTGTGATTTTATCGGACGTTGCGGTATGCGCCGGGACCGCCGATAAATCCAAAACAGGCTCTGGGTCTGTATCGGGCACAACGGGTTGTTTTGGTGACATAATCGCACCAATTGCCCACCATGCCGCAAAAAACAACAAACACCACCACAAGAACGATTTGAACACAGACTTTTTAGTCGTGGCGTTCTTATTCGCATTCCACTGAGCAAAGCCCGAATTATTATCCAAATATTTTACCATTACTTTTTACCCTTTGGTTTAACAGACGCTATGCAACGACGACGCACAATTATCCAGTTCAATATATATAGTGCAACACCAATACAAATACAAATATCTGCGACATTAAATGCTGGCCAGTGCGCCCCACCAATATGAAAGTCCAAGAAGTCAACCACTGCACCAAAACGCATACGGTCAATCAGATTTCCCAACGCCCCACCAACAATCAACGCCAGTGGCACACGTTCATATTTTTCCGCACGTGCAAACAGGTAATACCCGATAAAACCGATTATAAACCCAGTTGCCAGGACGATAAGCAGGGGTGCCCCCTCGCCCACGGTGCGTAACATTGAAAACGATGCGCCAGGGTTCCATGTGAACACAATGTTAAACCAATCAGTCACATGGGCCATCAAATATGGCACCGGCACAATGTCCCACGCCGCCCCTGCCATCGGCACATTACCCGTAATCAGATACAACAACGCCCCTTTGGTCACTGCGTCCAATGCAACGACCGCCACAATAATTGCAATACACAATAATATATTCTTTTTCATTTTTCCGTCCTTATATGCCGAAATATACCAGTGCGCGTGCGCAAATGCAAATAAAATGTCCCGTTCCCGGGACATTGGTTTATCTGTCTTTATTTGTCCGACACTGGATTGTCAACGCGAGCGTAATTATCGTCACGCAAATCGTTCAATATTCGTGTAATTGCCCCCTGGGACACACCCATGTATTCCAAAACGCCATAACCCAAGAACAGCGAGCTTTCTATTGTTTCTGGTAGCGCGGTTTGCGCACCTTCTTTTAATAATAATTTTGATTCCGTCAGGTTACGCGCACGCGCAAACACACGCACACGCGGCGCAATTTCACGCGCCGTGATAACGGTATCACGCGCCGTTGATGCATTATCCAATGCAACGACAACCGCACGCGTCTTGCGCGGAGTCAAACCAACATCCGTCAAAACATTTGCATTTGTTGAATCGCCATAAACAACGTTATAACCGTGTTCGCGACCCAACATTACAATATTTACATCCATGTCCAGCGCAACGTATGATATTTTCTGAGCCTGCAACATTTGTGCAACCAACTGACCAACACGACCAAAACCACAAATTACAACTTTTGGCGCATCTGATAAGCGTGGACGTGACGGCATAATATTTGGACTGAATAACTTCCCTGTGCGTTGCAGGCGGTCAAACACTGCCAACAATAGTGGCGTCGCCATTATTGACAGCATGATTATCGCCGTCAAGATTTCTTGGTGCGGGGCCGGAATAGCGTCAATGCCTGACGTGCGCATTGTCTGCAACATCAACAGCCCAAATTCGCCCGCTTGGGACAAAACCAGTGCTATCATTACCGCATCTGGCACCCCGACATGACGAACACGCGCAACCATAAATATCGCAACAAACTTTGCCGCAATCAAACCAATAACGCCCGCCAGGACGATATACCAATAATGCCCCAGGACAGATAAATTCAAACTCATTCCCAATGATATAAAAAAGAACGCCAAAAACAACATCGCATACGGACTGATTTCAGCATTTACTTGGTGATTATAAATCGTTTCAGACAGCAACATACCCGCCAAGAATGCACCTAGTCCAACAGGCATACCAATCCAATCAGCAATACCGGCCCACAATGCGATGTTCAACAAAATCGCCAGTAAAAATGCTTCTTTGGATTTCAAACGCGCAACCTGGCGCATTAATGGATTTAGAACAAATCGCCCAATAATCATTACCCCCAGCACCAAGACAACCGACCACACCAATACATCAATCGCCATTGCACCAAAGTTAAATGATTTCCCTGCCAGCACAGGCATCATCGCCAATAGTGGAATCGCCAGTAAATCTTGGAATAACAAAATAGAAAATGTTTGCCGACCCATTTCTGTGTTTATCTGGTTTCTATCCGCCAGCAATTGCATATCTTCGGATGTGCTGGACATAGACAACATCAACGCCACCATCACGCAGCCCATAATTGACCAGCCGGTCAATCCAAACAGCAGTGGGAACAACATCGCCACAACCATTAAAACCTGGGCCGCACCAAAACCAAATATCGCACGACGCAATCCCCACAAGCGACGCATGTTTATCCCCAGGCCCAACATGAACCACAAAAACATTATCCCTAAATTGCCCAGTGTGGACCAATTATCTGTTAATTGAAATAAATTCAATACATATGGCCCGACAATTATCCCCGCAAACAAAAACGCAACCAATGCGCCAATTCGCGCCAAGCGTAATGCAAAAACCAATGCAAAAATAACTGTGATAAACAGTAATATCGACAATGATGCCGTCATAATATGTGGCCCCCTCTCCCCTTGATTTATGTCACAGACATTATATCAAATCATGTGACAATTGTAAAAATTTTTCAGGCGATAATTCTTCGGCGCGTTCAGTGCCAGTCAATCCATATTTTACCCAATCAACGTTTGGGATAATTCCGCGTATCATTTTGCGTCGCTGGCCAAATAATTTGGCGGTAATTTGTTCCAGTTTATGGACGTCACTGACATTGCGAATCTTGTCCGGATTTGGCACAATCTGCACAACCGCCGATTGGACACGTGGTCGCGGGACAAATGCGGTATTGGGTACATCAAATAAAATCTTGGCATCGGCAATCAGTGACGCCAAGACCGCCAAACGGCCATACTGTTCATCGCCGACGTGTGCAGTGATACGTTGAGCCACCTCGCGCTGGAACATTAATGTCATAGATTTTATCCGCGCACCAGACGCCACCGCAACCAGCCATCGTGTAAATAATTCTGTCCCAACATTATACGGCAAATTTGCACATATTGCGTATTCATTCAAACCCAATGCACGCGTATCAACACGCAATGCGTCACCATAAACGACCGTTAAACGGCCAGCAGCGGCCACAGCAATTTTATCCAAAATAGTTTTTGTTGTTGGATCTTTCTCAATCGCGACAACACGATGTGCACCCGCCATCAATAACGCACGTGTCAAACCGCCCGGCCCCGGGCCAATTTCCATGACGTCGACAGTTTCAATATCCGGCACACTGCGCGCGATACGCCCCGTCAAATTCAAATCAAACAAGAAATTTTGCCCGAATTGTTTCTTGGGCTCTAATCCCGACGCTCGCATCATTTCGGCAACCGGTGGCAAAGATTTTATTGCGTCTGTCATATTGTTTTGCGCCCCCCAAATGCCAACGACAACGTCCCATCGTCCAGGTAATCTAAATCGCCACCCAAAGGCACCCCTGATGCCAGCTCAGAAAATGTAACCTCTGCCGGATTGCCAATTACCGACATAACATAATGCTGGGTTGTTTTCCCCTCGACCGTGTTGGGTAATGCGAATATGATTTCATGCACGCCCTCGGCCATTATTCGCGCGGACAATGTGCCGATATTTAAATCATCGGGGGTTGTGCCGGTCGCCCCGGACAACAATCCGCCCAGGATATGATAACGCCCACGGAAAACGCCCGACTTTTCCAATGTCCAAACATCTGATAAATCACGCACAATGCACAATGCGCCATTTGCACGCGCAGCATTGCGACAAAATTCGCACCGCCCCGACGCACGGTCGGTCAGCACGCCACAATTCGGGCACGGCACGATATTTTCAACCGCATCATGAATTGCCGCCGCCAATATTTCGGCACGACCGGTTTTATCCTGTAACAGCGCCAGCGCAATACGTTGCCCCCCGCGTGCACCAACACGTGGCAAACGCGCAAATTGTTTTATCAATTTTTCAATCACCGGATTCATTGCAAACGCACCTTATCAATGAAATATGTAACAGTCAATCCCCATTGCCGACGCGTGCGTGCGAATATCGGCAGCGGCAGCGTCCGACAATCCATTTGCACGAACCCTGTACATGCCGTTTGCAGTGGGCTCAATTGTGGTGTTAACCCCCAGTTTATTTTTTACATTTGCAACCTGGGTTGCGGCGGCATTATGAGATGAAAAAGCACCAAATTGCACGCCCGCGTTGCCTGACGTCACCGTTGGCACCGTGCGTGCAGACACGACGTTATATGTCGGGGCAACTGATGCAGCTGCCGCGCTGTATGCCGCTGACATTGTTTGCGGCTTGACCGCTGAAACAGTCGGAGAATTTTTTACAATTGGCGCGGCCCCAGATTTCAACATCGCAAACCCGCGATTTAATAACTGGGTCGCAGCAGATGCGCGAACGTCCTTATTTTCTGCCCCCAAAACCACAACTATAAGATGCGCACCATCGCGCTTTGCTGTAGCGACCAGAGAATAACGCGACTTGTTCGTGAAACCCGTTTTCATACCGTCGCACCCCGGATATGACGCCAACAGGCGATTTCCGTTTGTGTATGTTTTTCCGTTATATGTCCATGTTCTGATGCCGAAATATTTCCAATATTGTGGAAAATGTTTATAAACCGCCATAGACAGCAAAGCAATATCGCGTGCCGTTGACAAATGGTCATCATTCGGCAGACCAGATGAATTTTCAAAATTAGTATTCGTCAGTCCAATTTCATTTGCAACACGCGTCATCATATCGGCAAAATTACCTTCTTTGCCGCCCTTTAAATTTTCTGCCAATACGCGTGCGACATCGTTCGCACTCAATACCGCGACGGCCTTTATAGCGTCTTCGACACTAATCTTGCTGCCTGCGGCAATGCCCAATTTTACTGGTGATGCGGCCGCGGCCGAATTTGATACAATCAAATAATCGTCCAAATGCAACCGCCCGTGTTCCAGTGCATCAAACGCCAAATACAACGTCATAATTTTGGTCAGTGACGCGGGATAATTTAACTGGTCTGAATTTTCTTTTATCAAAACGCGACCGTTGTCCATATTGGCGACCAAGGCCGCACGATACTGTGCCGCCATCGCGCCACCAGATAAAAATACACCGATAAAAAATGCGATAAAAACCCTTCTCATCTTTGATGATATAAATGTTAGTAAAAAATGCGCATACGGGTCAACAAATAAGTGCGCCCTGGGGCGCACTGAATTCAATCCATCGAACGTAGACTTATTTTCTCGTCATCTACAATCACCAATTGTCCGGACGCAATTCCAAACCGACGCGCGGAATTAAATCCGTCACGTTGACCAAATAATGCGTCGTCACAAATTGGGAACACACCACGTGACAGACACAACTGATTTGCAACAACCATGTCACGGCATACTGCAATGATTGGAATATCAGGCTTGCGACAAGAAATCTTTGTTGCGATATCTGTATCACGTGCAAACACAACAATCGCTGACGCATGATTCAGATACGCCATTGACGCAACCGAACGCGACCAGTCATTTTCAGGAACGTTTTCCGTACGCAACCAATCACTGGGATGCGAAATAGTATCATAGTCGGCATATGTTAAAATCTTGGCCATGGTTTCAATCACATTTACCGGATTGACACCGATTGTTGTTTCTTCGGACGTCATGGTTGAATCTGTGCGTAAATATGCCGCGTTTGCAACATCACTGATTTCGGCGCGCGTTGGGAATTCGCTGGTCACCATGGTGCCCAACATCTGGGTTGCCATAATAACCGGGCGATTTAACATACGGCACGTGCGAATAATGTGACGCGAAATTGCCGGGACTTGTTCAAAAGGAACCTCTACGGCCAAGTCACCACGCGCAACCATGATTCCATCAGCCGCGGCGGCAATATCTGAGATACGTTCAACAGCATTTGGACGTTCAATCTTTGCAATGATTTTTATCGGATGTGACGTTCGCGCAGTGATGAAATCGCGAACTTCGGCCACATCTTCGGGACGCTGGACAAATGAAATCGCAACCCAGTCTGGATTTTTTGTAATCGCGTATTCCAAATCAGCCCTGTCTTTTTGTGTCAAAACAGATGTTGCAATATCGGTATCTGGCAAATTAAACCCACGCCGTGACCAGATTTCGTCCCCACGGACAACCGTTGCAACGATTTTATTATTTGCAACGCTGTCCACCGTCATTTCAATTTTACCATCGTTTAACAGGATTCTGTCGCCCGGGTTTAACGATTTCATAACATCAGTATCAGGCAACTGGACACGTGTTGCATCACCAGGCGTTGGGTCATCGTCAAACGTAAATTTCTGACCGATGGTCAGTGGATATTTATCCTCGGTTGCAAAGTTTCCAATACGATGCTTCGGCCCCTGCAAATCAATCATAATTGCGACAGGGGTGTTTAAATCAGACGCCACACGGCGAATTAAATCAATCTTGGCCCCCTGGACATCGCCGGTATCGTGACTAAAATTCAATCGGCATACATTCATTCCCGCACGCACCATCTGGGCCAGTGTATCATAATCCTCGCACTTTGGGCCGATAGATGCAGTAATTTTTGTAAATTTATTCATATTTTTTCTGCTTTGTTTTTTAGTTTCGTTTCTCTTGATTTTTACGAATTATGATATATCATAAAAACATCATTTTAACAAGGGGAAAAGGATATGAAAAACGCAAATCACGGCGCAATTGATAATCAGCAATTGCTTGGTGTAATTGAACGAATTGAAAAATTAAACGAAGATGCTGCAAACATCGCTGCCGACATCAAGGAAATTTATAGCGAGGCTAAATCTGCTGGATTTGACCCAAAATATATCCGCCAGATGATACGCCTGCGCAAACTGGACCCAGACGAATTGGACGAAGCTGATGAACTGACCCAAATGTATCGCAGCGCGTTGGGGTTATAATGAAACGCTTTACAAAAACGGTCGAAGATTTCACCTGCGCCCACTGTGGTGCACATGTTCGGGGCAATGGTTATACAAATCATTGCCCCATGTGTTTATGGTCACGTCATGTAGATATTACTCCTGGCGACCGCGCAGCGACTTGTGGCGGCATGATGCGCCCAATATCAGTTGAAACATCGGGCGGCCAATACACTATTACCCATAAATGCGAGATATGTGGTAAAACAATTCGACAACGTGCGCTTGATACCGATAATATAAATGAAATCATTGCATTGGCAGCAAATAACAAATTTATATTTGGCTAAAAAAACGCCCATTTGGGCGTTTTTTATTTTCTATGCGCCAGCGCAGCGGCGACAAACGCATTAAACATCGGATGTCCAGTAAACGGACTGGATTCAAATTCTGGATGAAATTGCCCCGCGATAAAAAACGGATGCGATGGAATTTCAACTATTTCTGGCAAACGCCCATCGGGACTGCGTCCGGAAATAATCATACCGGCATCGGCAAATTGTTTTTCAAATGATATATCCATTTCATATCTATGGCGATGTCGTTCTAATATTTTATTTGTTGCATAAATGCGTGCCGCCAATGTCTTAGGCGTAATCATACATGGGTACAACCCCAATCGTAATGTTCCGCCCATATCTCCAGCATGGTCTGGCATGATGTTTATAATTGGCGCACAATCAGGCGAAAACTCGGTTGAACCTGCGTTTTTTATTCCCAATACATTGCGTGCGAATTCAATAACCGCTACCTGCATTCCCAAACATATTCCCATATATGGCGTACCTGTTGTTCGTGCATATTCAGCTGCGGCAATTTTACCCGACACACCGCGTGTACCGAAACCACCTGGCACTAATATGCCATCTGTATCCGCACAATCGGTTGGTGTGAAAGTTTCAGCATTTATAGGCTTTATTTTAATATGCACATTATTTTGAATACCGGCGTGGAATAAAGCGTCATTTAGCGATTTATATGCATCTGGCACATCAAAATATTTACCAACAACCCCTATGCAAACGGTTGGAATATCGTCTGCCATGTAATTAGAGATGCGTTCAAATTTTGCCATATCGCCCGGCACAGACGGCAATCCAAAATGTTCGGCAATTATGTCAAATACGTGTTGCGCATCGTATACCAACGGCATTTTATATATATTATCAACGTCAATACCACTGATTACATTTTTGGCCGGCATATTACAGAACATTCCGATTTTTGCACGTTCATCGTCATCTAGCATACGTGGCGTACGCACAATCAACATATCGGCTTGAATCCCATTTTCCAACAGTCTGCGAACCGACATTTGCGTCGGCTTAGTTTTTAATTCGCCACTTTTTTCCAAATATGGCGCCAACGTTAAATGCACAAACATTACATTGCGACGACCTATGTCATTGGCAAATTGGCGAATTGATTCCAAAAAAATTTTACCCTCAATATCACCGACTGTGCCACCAATCTCACATACAACAAAATCGGTATCGGCTGGCGCGGCGATATAGTCTTTGATGCGATTGCTGACATGTGGAATCATTTGCACAGTTGCACCCAAATAATCACCACGACGTTCGGCATTTAATACATCCCAATAAATACGCCCGCCAGACACAGAATCATTGCGCGACAATTTTATTCCCAAGAACCGTTCATAATATCCTAAATCTAAATCGGTTTCAAACCCATCACTGGTGACATACACCTCGCCATGCTGGAACGGCGACATCGTGCCAGGGTCAACATTTAAATATGGATCAAATTTACGTGCATGCACGGAATACCCGCGAGATTGAAGAAGGGCACCACAACTTGCCGCCGCGACGCCCTTGCCCAAACTGGAAACAACACCACCCGTAATGAAAATATATTTGGTCATCACAATCTCCTTTACGGGATTTTATCATAGGAAATTTAGACTTGCGACGCAATGAAATAAATTCCTATAATTTCATTATGCGACAGTTGTGGAATAACCAATTTGAAAATTTATTTTTATGGGTGCCGTTTTTAATGGCATTTGGTGCTGCGATGTATTTCACATGTAACGCGGAACCCAGAATAATTTTCCCGTGGATTTTCGTTATACTTTTGGGCGCGATTGCATTGTGGCGACGCGCGCCAATATTGTTGCGCGGCGGCGCAATATTTGCATTTGGTTTTATGTATGCGATGGCGTTCACGCACACGTTCCAGACGCCACAAATTGCGCACCCACTGCGCGACGCTACCGTTATCGGAACTGTCCAAAACATTGACTATACCGATAATCGGGCGCGTATATTTATTCGCACCGCCCCGAACCAAATTACCACAAGCAGTGCAACAATTCGCGTATCAACACAACTGGCAAACGCAATCCCAGAAATTGGCGACACGATTTCGGCAACGGTGAATCTGTATCGCCCCAGTCCCGCATATGCGCCAAACACATTTGATTATGCACGTTGGGCATATTTTAATCATTTAACCGCCACAGGATATATCAAAGATTTTAAAATCATAACGTCTGACGATGGTGCGCATATTGCGAAACTACGTAATTATCTGCATACAAAAACAAATTCGTTTCTGAGTGACAGTTTAGTCTTGGGCTATAAAAACGCCGTACCACGTGACGACGGGCCGGTGTGGACCGCGGTTGGAATCGGTCACGTTTGGTCAATCAGTGGTTTTCACGTAACCCTGGTATCAGGCTGGTTGTTTGCAATATTCTTTGGCATATTTCGGTTGATTGCGCCAATTACGCGCCGCGTGCCAGCACGCATACCAGCGACAATATGCGCCTGGATTGGATTGGGATTCTATTTATTTCTATCTGGCTGCGATGTTGCGACAATGCGTGCGTTTCTGATGGCGTCATTTGTGTTCATTGCAATCATAATAGGACGCGACGCAATTTCATTGCGCAATGTTTGCATGGCAATGTTGGTCATATTCTGTATCAATCCGCACTACGTAATGCAAGCAGGTTTCCAATTATCGTTTGCCGCGATTTTTGGTCTGGTATGGTTTTGGGGTGTGGTG